>NZ_JASGCA010000009.1:0-182548 GCF_030449715.1 Bacillus sp. LB7 | reverse complement strand
AACTAGATTTCACTCACATTTTAACAAAAAAAGCTTGTCGATCAAGCCACTTTTTATGGCTTTGTCGACAAGCTGGAAGGCTCCGATATGGAGCCTTTTAGCTTCTCCTCAGGAGAGACGGCATAGGAGCATGAAATTTTGACGCTTTTCCTTCTGGATAAAAGCCGAACTCTCAATTGTTAAGGTAAGGCTTTTCCTGATAAAAGTAATTCGGTTTAAGCGTTTTATTTTCATAATAGCTGTGAAAGATATGGGTCGCTGCCGGAGATATCGGCGGAATCAGCCACGTCCAGCTTGCTGAAAGCTCCCTTCCAGCTTCAGCTTCCTGCTCCTCAAACCGCTTGAATTGGCTTGCCGCGGTATGATGGTCAACAATGCTGACGCCGGCTTTTTTATAGGAGTGAAGCACCGCGGTATTTAATTCAACAAGCGCCTTGTCTTTCCACAGCGAAGTATTCCGTTCCGTATCAAGTCCCATAATGGCTGCCACTTTTTCGAGCACATTATAGCGGTCTGTATCCGCGAGGTTGCGCGCTCCGATTTCCGTTCCCATATACCAGCCGTTAAACGGGGCGGCATTATAATGAATTCCTCCGACCTCCAGCTTCATATCGGCTATAATCGGCACACCGTACCACTTCAGCCCCAGACTTTTAAAGCCTTCAATCTCCGGATGTTCAATCCTGACCTCTTTGACGATTTCACGAGGCAGCTCATACCACACAGGGGGACGGCCATCTATTTGAAAAACGAGCGGCAAAACGTCAAAAGGCGTACCTTCGCCTTTCCAGCCGAGCGCTACACACGCTTTTGTCAGTTCCAATGATGCAGGATCGCCGATGACACCTTGCTCCGTTTCATACCCCGCATACCTGATCAGCTGATGGTTCCAAATGGACACTTTTTTTTGCCCGCTTTGTTCCGGGGGAAAAATCGTAATAAACGGTCTGATTTTCCCTCCGTTTGTCGCAAGCTCTATATGGTGAAAAAGCGCATCCCGCACATCTGCCTCGGTTTGAACGCCTCTTTGATCGAGGACAGTAAGAGAGTGCCAAAACAGCCGGCCGATGCAGCGGCTGCTGTTTCTCCACGCCATTCTGGCGCCATGTTCGATTTCTTCTAATGTATGTGTATAGCTTCCGGTTTCTCTGATTTCTTCGTCTATTTTATGTAAGCGCATCCTTATTTCTTCTTCGGACTTCGACAGTTCCCCGTAGCAGAGCTCGATGAAGGTCTTGGCTTCCCTCCATAATTCTTCATATGATTCCAATCGGATTCTCTCCTTCCATATTTCAGACTGATATTTATTGTATAGGTTTCGATCTCAGTTTAAAACCTTTATGTATGAAAAGACAAAAAACCGCTAAAAAGCATCCGTCAAAGACGGATGCCCAGATTGTTGACAAAATCCTAAAACGGTTTTCAGTTTTAGGATTTTGTCATCCTTTCAGCGTGACCCGCAACCCTTGCAGTCTAGGAAGGCCGAGCATCGGAGCGGACTTTCACAGGAGGTGATGACGGCGGCGTTCAGGCAGGACGCCTAGGCGATTAGCCGCCGACCCTTCTCCTATTTTCGTGAGCACCGACGCGCAGGCCTGACAACGAATGCGAGGGTTTGTCGTACACGCTGAGCATCCGTCAAAGACGGATGCCTGATGATTATTCCTTCATGTTAAGCGTTTTGGTGTTCAGCATGAAGCGGTAAACCGGCAGCTCTTTGCCTGTTTGTGAAGTGATGTAACCCGTGCTCACATAACTGTCAACCGATTCCGGCTCAAGCGCAATCGACAGCAGATTGCTTTGCGGTTGAGCTGTAAAATAGACTTTTGTTCCTTTTGGAAACTCTTTTTTCTGTTTTTTAAGCTTCGTTTCCACCTTGATCACAGGCCGGCCCTCGGATTCTCCTGCTGTTTCTTTCGATAAAACCTCATACGCTTCAGCGGTGAGCTTTTGCTTGATAGGCAGTGTCACGCTTTTTAAACCTTGATCTTTCAACTTCTGTTCGATATCTTGATGGCCCGGAAGGACAAGGTAAGCGGTCGGCCGTGTTCTTGACAGCACAGGAACGGCTTGCGAGGCGCTGTAATATTGAACAGGAACGTCAACTGCTTGTCCAGAAGCAATATCAGCGACTTTCAGCGTGTCTTTATAAGGCCCTGCAAACTCACTTTTGATGACCACTTTGTCTTTATCGCTCACTTTTGCGCCATTTTTTATCAGCTTTAATTTTTCTTTGGCGACAAGGCGCTTGATCTCGGCTGCATGCTTCACTGTCGTGTCGATGATCGTCTCATGCGTAGCAACCTGAGCCGCGACTCTTCTTGCAAAATTTTCGCGTCCGATGTCTATCCCCCTGCTTTCCACCAGGAAGGAAAGGGCAGGCTGGAGGGCGAATGCATTACGCCCGATTCTCGCTTCTGTACCGCCTTCATAGATTTCGATTTTTCCGTCCTTGCTTTTTCCCGTCGTATAATATGCATCATTAGAAAAACCTTTTTCATCAAGTTTAGCTCTGACGCCGTTCACATAAAGGCTGTCAGACGCATACCTGATCGATTCGGGAATGTTTACATTTTTTCCTGATAAAATTAAAATATCATGGTATTTTAATGACCCCTTTTCGCCTACGCTTTGAAATTCATTTTGGCCGACACCGTATTCATGGGCATCAATAACGACTTCAGGCGAATATTGATTGAACTCCTGGTGAATGGCACGGACTTCCGGAGATTCGAGCTTGACATGATCCCTGTTTCCGTCGATTCCGCTCGCCAGCCGTCTGTTAAACTGATACGAGCCGTCAGGATTGACCCGCGGAACGACGATGACATTGATCTTGTCCAACACTTTGTCGCCGTACGGTCCGGCCAGTTTTTCAGCCATCGCCAAGGCCGATTCTCCCGCTGCCGGCTCATTTCCGTGTATCTGTCCTTGCAGCCAGACGGTCGGTTTTTTTGATATAGGACTTATTTGCTTGTCCTTTGTGAAGTAGAGCACGGGAATATTTCTTTTTTCAATTGAAAAACCGATATTCCCGATTTTGACATTCGGGCTTTTCTTTGTCAGACTGGTTATAAACTTCATCATTTCTTCTTGTGTCGTAAAGGCTTCCCCTTCTTTCACAAAAGCAGGCGTTGAGAAAGTTTCTTCCGGCTCCGGATATAATGATGACACTTGCTCTGGCTGAGTATAGTTCTTTCCATAGTAAGGGGTTTCCGCAGCGTGAACCGCATCAGACACCAACAGTCCTGCAAACATTGCCGCAGCTGCCAGCAAAGCTTGGACCCTTTTTTGAATGTTCATCTTTTCTCAGCTCCTTTCAGGCATACCTGCATTATAAATGAAATATCAGCCTATTTTGTCTAAAATTTCAGAAAATGATTCCTTTGGTATACAACAACCTCCGGAATATAGCACGATGGATGGCCATCATCACATGTAAATGGTTCGTTTTTCCCTATAAAAAAAACATTCAGCCTGGCTGAATGTTTTAAGGGCAGCATATGGCATTTTACGAATCAGAAGCGGGAAGGCGGCCTGACAGATCAAGAAGCTCTTTGGAAAAATCGCTTCCTTTCATCGGTACACCATGTCCCGTCAACAATGCAGCCGGTTTTAATCCCGCCAGCTTCTTTACCGAGTCCGCCGCTTTTGTCCAGTCCATTGTGAAATAAGCCGGGGGGCCGTTCAGCTCCTGCTTTTGAATCGCCACTTCAAACAGAGACTCCTGCTCTACAGTTGTAACGGCGTCGCCTGCGATCAAGGTTCTGTCCGACTGCCGGAAAAGCGAAATATGACCCGGTGTATGACCCGGCGTCTCAATCCATTTCCACCCTTTAAGAAACGGAAGCGAACCATCTTCATTAAGCTGCTTTACATGGGACGAAATGTTGATTGAGTGCCTCGGAAACAACGGAGACATCTTTGCAACCAGCCCGCTTTTTACCTGCGGTTTGGCAGGCGGATAATCGGCTTTTCCCGTTAAATAAGGCATTTCTTTCTCATGGGCGTAAACCGGAACCGGCCATGTTTCGAGAAGACCTTCCAAAGCGCCGACATGGTCGAAATGTCCGTGCGTCAAAACGATTGCTTTTAGGCGAAAATCGCCGAACCGCTCCTCTGCCTCTCTTAAAATAAATGGAGCGGACTTGGGCATTCCGGCATCGATTAAAACGGCTTCCCGCGAATCGGGATCGAAAATAACATACACATTGACGATTTGCACCGTCAAACCGAATACGCCTTCGGCATACTCTTCCAGGACCCCGCTGTTGATGGATGTCAAAGGCATGTAAGGATCACTCATTATGTTCACCACACTCACTTATCATATATTTTATTACTTTGCACATTTGACTTGAGGATATGCATGGATGAGCACCTTTGAAAAAATGAAGGAGGGACAAACCAATGGGAGATGGTCAATGGTTTACTGTAACAGAGCTTGATGAATCCACATATGCGATCAGCGAATACGGGCATTGGGAAAAAGTACACTCTTATTTGCTTATAGGGGCGAAGGATGCCGTTTTAATTGATACAGGTCTTGGCATCGGCAGCATGAAGACGGTGACGGACGGTCTCACCGATCTGCCGGTCAGCGTCATCACAACCCATGTCCATTGGGATCACATCGGAAGCCACGGTGAATATCAGCGCATTTACGTTCATGAAGCCGAGAAAGACTGGCTGACGGACGGAATCAAAGGGCTTCCGATCGAGCACATTCGCCGCGATGTCTCTCGAGATATCACTAAACCTGTACCGGCCGGCTTTTCCGCTGAAACATACACCCCGTTCAGAGGTGAACCTTCGGGAACGCTGCAAGACGGCGACACAGTCGGCTGCGATTCAAGGCCGCTCGTTATTTATCATACGCCCGGACACTCCCCGGGGCATATCTGTATCTTTGATCCAGCATCAGGCTACTTGTTTACCGGCGACCTGCTGTATACCGGAGCCCCTATCTATGCATTCTACCCGACGACTGATCCGGCCCAATTGATTCAGTCGCTTGAAAAAATCTCGGCTATCGGGCGCGTGAAAAAGGTTTTCGGCGGGCATCATCAGCTCGGTCTTAACCCTGACATTTTAAAGGAAGCCGGGCATGCAGCACTGCACTTAAAGAAACATGGGCTGGCAAAGCACGGCACAGGCACGCACCGATTCAAGAACCTGAGCTTTCAATTTTAACTAAAAAAGATGATTGCCCAGCCGGGAATCATCTTTTGCGCTTTCCTCAAAAATGCAGACCTTTCCTGCGGGAACCTGATCCTTTAGCTCCGAACATGAAAGACGTCAGGCAGAAACCGATTACACCGCCGGCCGTATTTAAAATTAAATCATCCACATTAAAGGTTCTCGCCATTATGAATCCAGTCACAGATAGCACAAGCTGGAGACTCTCAATCAAAAAGCTTGTCAAAAAAACAAAAACCGCCGCTTTTTTCAGCGGAATTTTCCTCCATAGAACGGAAAGATACACACCTAAAGGAATGAGCAATAAAACATTAAAAAATGTAAGCTTGACAGAATTCCAAAAAAACCAATCAAACCCGCTCTGCTGATGCATTTGCACCCATTCAGCAACAAAATAAAACGGAATGAGCTGAATGTTCATTTGAGCGTATGCCGCCTGCGGCGGAATGTTGATTCCGCCTATCGTATAGTGATAAACGACGCTCAAATAAACAATAAAACTGGCAAACACCATTTTTCTAAACACACTTGTCTTTTTTCGGTTTTTCACAATGTCATACAAAAAGTAGACGATTGCATACAAGAAACCGAGCAGCATGAAATCAACTGACCAAAACATTAACGTTCACCCCCTTACATTCGGTGTATTTCAATCAACCCTTTCTCGACCATAAATTGTGGAATTCAAATTAACAGCGTCGATACGAACATAAAAAGAAGGACAGGATCTCTCCCGCCCTTCATTTTACCATATACCCAGTAATTTCCACCATAATCCCCCGACAACAATCCATGTCACAATATGAACAATCGACAGGATAAAGCCGATTGACCACCATTTGCTTTGCGGAATATAACCGGCCCCGAAAAAGACGGGAGCCGCTCCAGCTCCGTAGTGTGTCGTCGAAGCAAAAAGATTGCTGAAAAACGCAAGGCTTAATGCTGCGAGGAGCGGCGGAGCGCCTGCAGCAATAATCACGGCGAGAAAGGCCGAATACATCGCGCTGATATGAGCGGTTGCACTCGCAAAGAAATAATGCGAATAATAGTAAACCGCCATTAAAATGAGAAATGCGCTGACCCAGGAGAATCCTGAAACATACGATTTCATCGCATCGCTGAACCAGCCGACCATGCCGAGTTCATTCAAGAAGCTCGCCAGCATGACGAGCGCGGCAAACCATGTCAGCGTATCCCATGCGCCTTGCTCTTTCTTAATATCGTCCCACGTCAGAACCTGTGTCAAAAGCAAGACGGCTAAACCGATCAATGCCGTTGTCGTCGCGTCAATTTTCAGGTTTCCGCCGAAAATCCATAAAAAAAGGACGAGCAAAAAGACCGCGACCATCGAGAGTTCCGATTTTTTGAACGGCCCCATTTCTTTCAGCTTCTCTGTTGCGATTTTTGCTGCATCAGGCGTTTCTTTCACCTCAGGCGGATACAGTTTATAAATGACAAGCGGGGTGATGATCAAGCTGACAAGTCCCGGGACGATGGCCGCCACAGCCCAGCTTGTCCAGGTCAGATTCACACCTGCCACATCATGGGCAAGTTTGGCAATCAGCGGGTTTGCCGCCATAGCCGTTAAGAACATCGCTGAAGTGATCAAATTCCCCTGAAAGCCCACCTTCAGCAAGAAAGCGCCGATGCGCCGTTCCGTGCCGTCCTTGGGCGTCGACTGAAAAGTTTCGGATAACGAACGGATAATCGGAAAAATAATTCCCCCGGCCCGCGCGGTATTACTCGGGATCGCCGGCGACAAAATCAAATCGCTGACAAGAAGGGAATACGAGAGTCCGAGTGTTTTTTTGCCAAACATCCGCACAAATAAATAGGCGATTCGCGCACCTAAACCGGTTTTAATGAATCCCCGTGAAATAAAAAAGGCAATGACGATCAGCCAAATTGTCTTGTTTCCAAAACCGCTGAGCGTTTCTTCAATCGACATCGTTCCGGTGAGCGCCGTGACCGCCAATGCGAATACGGCGATTGCCCCCATCGGCAGCGGTTTTGATATAAAGCCGATAATCGTTGCCACAAAGATTGCAAATAAGTGCCATGCTTTCGGGTCCAATCCGGCGGGCGACGGAATAAACCAAATAACCTCTCCGACTAAAATCGTGACCGCAAGAGGAATGATGTTCAGTGCCGATTTTTGTTCTGCACCTTTTTCTTTAGCCACTACCTTTTCCTCCTATTCATATCGTTTTCGTTTATTATTCTACTCCTTTCCTGCTATCATTCAAATTTTATTTTATTAAAAAAACTGCCGACCATGTCGGCAGTCTCAGATTTTTGACAAAATCCCAAAACGACTTTTTGTTTTGGGATTTTGTCATCCCTTCAGCGTGATTGAAAACCCTTGCAGTCTAGGAAGGCCGAGCATCGGAGCGGAGCGAATGTTGGAATTCGTGAGCACCGACGCGCAGGCCTGACAACGAATGCGAGGGTTTCTCGACACGCTGAAACTGCCGACCTTGTCGGCAGTCTCAATTTATACCCAGGATTTCACTTTTTCATGATCCGTGACGAAGAGGAGGACTTTTCCTTCATCAAGCTGTTTCTCGAATTGTTCTGCTTCCTGTTTTGAAAAGCCGATCTCATGAATTTTATTGCGGATCTCGTCCCCTTTTTTGTTGAAGATATTGCCGACGGCATTTTTAATGCCTGTTTCTTCGGCTCCGATCGTATTGGCATCCGCGTTGTCCGCGAGTCTTTCAGTACGGTCGTCATCATGTGACAGAACGTAAATATCTTCTCTTGCAACTCCGATTTCCCTGAGTTCCTCAACAGCCTTCATCAGTTTTTCATCATTAGTATATTGTCTTACTACCGGTTTCATATGAATCTCCTCCCTTTTTTCATGTTGTATTTAAGACTTACCCTTTGTTCACGCGGCTAAACGGATGAATGCTCTGTCATGACATTTTCATTTCAATGTTACAATTGTTATAAATTTTCAGACAAAACGTTTGAAAGGATTGCCAATTCAGGTACATTAACAAATAGACAAGGCTTTTTAGATGGGGTGATTGAAGCGTGTATTATTTTTCACCGGAACAGCAGTATAACGCATGGATCATTAGCGATTTGGTCAAGCAGATTTTTTCAAGAGAAGGTCATCAAGAAGCTGATACTCATCGATTTGAATCTTTTGCCGCCAGACGATTCGGCATCAATATCGATTACGTCTTTTCAATCATCATGAACATCGGCGATCCAGAAGAAAGGAGAACGGCAAGCAGCACCGAAGACCTCCTCTCTTCTTATCTCCTGTCATTGCTTCCTTTTATCACAAAAGACATGTTTCAATTTTCGAGAGAAAATGCCAATCAATATCTTTTAAATGAAAGAAATGCTGATGTTTTTCATCTTTTTCTGCCCGATTCTGTGCTGAAGAAAACCTTTCATGCAACACGCTGATCTTTTGCTAAACCTCTTTTTTACGTGGTAAGTTATAAGTAAAAGGAGGAATCATTATGCCGCAAAAGCAAATTGAACTTGCAAGACGTCCGCAGGGGATACCTGTTATGGACGATTTTCGCATAAAAGAAACGGAAATTCCGGAAGCAAAAAACGGTGAAGCGCTTGTAAAAACGCTTTATGTCTCAGTGGACCCTTATATGAGAGGAAGAATGCAGGACACGAAATCCTATGTCGAGCCATTTCCGCTTGATAAAGTGATCACTGGAGGCGTGATAGGCGAAGTGATATCTGCAAAAGGAGACAAGCTCAAAAAAGGGGATATTGTTTTGGGCCACTTGGGCTGGCAGGAGTATTCAGCGGTTCGCGAAGACAATCTGCAGAAAATCGATCCGTCCCTCGCGCCTGTTACCGCTTTTCTTGGGATTCTCGGCATGACCGGTTTGACGGCTTATTTCGGGCTTCTGGACATCGGACAGCCAAAAGCCGGTGAAACGGTTGTTGTCTCCGGGGCCGCCGGAGCAGTCGGCTCCGCTGTCGGACAAATTGCCAAAATTAAAGGGGCGAGAGTCGTCGGTATTGCGGGCTCTGACGAAAAAACGGCATACTTAAAAGAAAAGCTCGGCTTTGATGAAGCAATCAATTATAAAACAACGGAAAATATGGCTTCAGCGCTTGAAAAAGCTTGTCCGGACGGTGTCGATGTTTACTTTGACAACGTTGGAGGCACGATTTCAGATGCCGTCTTCACCCTGCTCAATAAGTTTGCACGAATTCCGGTTTGCGGGGCGATTTCTTCTTATAACGTCAAAAGCGCAGAAGATGATATGGGGCCGCGCGTACAGACGGCCTTAATTAAAACAAGCGCCTTGATGAAAGGATTTGTCGTCAACGATTACAGGGACCGCTTTCCTGAAGGAACCAAACAGCTTGCCGAATGGGTAAAAAGCGGGCAGCTTCAATATGAGGAAACGATAACAGAAGGTTTCGAACGGATACCGGAGGCATTTTTAGGCTTGTTTGAAGGAAAAAACCTCGGCAAACAGCTGATCAAAGTCGCCGATTCCGACAATGCCTGAGCATTCATATAAAAAGGAGGCCTGCTGGCAGCAGGCCTCTTCAGATTGATGACAAAATCCCAAAAAGGCTTTTAGTTTTGGGATTTTGTCATCCTTTCAGCGTGACCCGCAACCTTTGCAGTCTAGGAAGGCCGAGCATCGGAAGCTGACTTTCACAGGATGTGATGACGGCGGTGTTCAGGCAGGACGCCTGGGCCGTTAGCCGCCGTTCCTCTTTTATTCGTGAGCACCGACGCGCAGACCTGACAACGAATGCGAGGGTTTGCCGACACGCTGAAAGGCCTGCCAGCAGCAGGCCTCTTTCTTATCTTTCAATAATCCGTCCTCTTTCATACACGATCCGCTGAAGCGGGATTTCAAGCTTCTTCGCCAGCTTTTTCAGCCTTTCCTCTTCAATGCGGTTGACAAGGCTGATCACGGTTCCTTCATTCCCCGCTCTTCCCGTCCTTCCCGACCGGTGGATATAGCCTTCAATGTTTGGCAAATCGGCGTGGATGACATAAGGGAGATCTTCGATGTCGATTCCTCGCGCTGCGATATCAGTCGCAAGAAGCAGCGTGAATTCGCCTGCTTCAAATGCCTGCAATATGTTGGCGCGCTCGATTTTTTTCGCCTCGCTGTGAAGGACGCCGATGTCGACATGATGAAACTTAAGCTTTTCGGCATACACGTTTAAATTGCCGATGTCTTTGACAAAGACGAGCGCCTGCATGCCTGGAAGCCGCGAGAATTTCTGCAAGATCTTCACCTTATCCCGCTGGTCGCATACGAGAAATTGGTGTTTGATTTTGGCAGATTCTTCTTTCGACCTCTTGATCCTGAGAACTTCCGCTTCTGACGTCAAGCCGCGGAGCTCGCGTTCGGCGTCGTCTTTTAAAGTCGCCGAAAAACAGAGAAGCTGTCTGTCGCGGAGCGTCGATTTGATGATGCTTTGTATCGTCCCGCGATGCTCCGGCGTAAGCAGATGATCTGTTTCGTCAAGGACGATCGTTTTCACTTCATGCATTTTCAGTTTTTTCATTTTAATCAGCTCAAATACGCGTCCAGGTGTGCCCGCAATGATGTGCGGGTGTTTTTTCAGCTTTTCCTGCTGCTTTTTGACATTGGCGCCGCCGATCAGGGAAGCGGCTCTGATATCCGAGCCTTTTTTCCATTCGACGATCACATCAAAAATCTGCATAACAAGCTCGCGGGACGGAGCCAGAATCACAGCTTGCACGTTCTTTTGATCCGCCTTCAGCTTTTCCAGGATCGGCAGGACGTATGCGAGCGTTTTGCCCGTTCCAGTCGGCGACTCGGCGATCACGTCACGCCCGTCCAAAATCAGATCGACTGCGTTTTTTTGGACACTCGTCGGCTCTTGAAAGCCCGATGCCTTCCAGTTCTCTTGAATAAACGGTTTTGCTTTATTTAAAAATGGCCATCTTTCTGTCATGTTTTTCTCCTTTTATCAGGTTGATTCTGCTCCTAGTATCTCAAAACAAAAGCGGCTGCGCAATTTTTCTTTTATTGTTCCCTCTGAGTTCGATATAATCTTATAGAATACAGATTATATTTTGAGGTGCAAAACATGAGTTTACTTACAGTAACAAAGCTGAGCCACGGTTTTGGCGACCGGGCGATCTTTCATGATATATCCTTTCGCTTGCTGAAAGGCGAACATGTCGGTCTCATCGGAGCAAACGGTGAAGGAAAATCGACTTTCATGAATATCATTACAGGCAAACTTGAGCCTGACGAAGGAAAAGTGGAATGGTCCAAAAAAGTCCGGGTCGGCTATCTTGACCAGCATACATCACTTGAGCGCGGACAAACGATCCGCGATGTGCTGAGAAACGCTTTCCATTATTTATTTGCGATGGAAGAAGAAATGAATGCCATCTATACAAAAATGGGCGAGGCCGACCCCGACGAGCTTGAAAAACTTCTCGAAGAAGTCGGAACGATTCAGGACGCCCTGACCAACAACGACTTTTACGCGATTGACGCAAAAGTTGAAGAAATCGCCCGCGGCCTCGGGCTCAACGATCTCGGCCTTGACAGAGATGTTGCGGATTTGAGCGGCGGCCAGCGGACAAAGGTGCTGCTTGCCAAACTGCTCTTGGAAAAGCCCGACATCCTGCTGCTCGATGAGCCGACAAACTATCTGGACGAACAGCATATCGAATGGCTGAAACGCTATTTGCAGGAGTACGAGAACGCCTTTATTTTGATTTCACACGACATTCCGTTTTTAAACAGCGTCATCAATCTGATCTACCATGTGGAAAACCAGGAGCTGACCCGCTATGTCGGCGACTACAACCAATTCCGCGAAGTATATGAAGTGAAAAAACAGCAGCTTGAAGCAGCCTACAAGAAACAGCAGCAGGAGATTTCAGAGCTGAAAGACTTCGTCGCCCGCAACAAAGCGCGCGTCAGCACAAGAAATATGGCGATGTCCCGGCAAAAAAAGCTCGATAAAATGGATATGATCGAGCTCCCTTCGGAAAAACCGAAGCCTGAATTTCACTTTAAACAAGCAAGAACATCCGGAAAGCTGATTTTTGAAACGAAAGAGCTTGTCATCGGCTATGATGAGCCGCTGTCCCGCCCGCTGAACTTGAGAATGGAGCGGGGACAAAAGATCGCTCTGTACGGAGCCAACGGCATCGGAAAAACGACATTGCTGAAAAGCCTCCTGGGTGAAATATCACCGCTGTCGGGAGAAGTCGAACGCGGCGAGCACCTTCATATCGGCTATTTCGAGCAGGAAGTCAAAGAGACCAACAACAACACATGCATAGAAGAAGTATGGAACGACTTTCCGTCCTTTACACAGTACGAAATCCGCGCGGCCCTGGCGAAGTGCGGACTGACGACAAAGCATATCGAAAGCAGGGTTTCCGTATTAAGCGGCGGGGAAAAAGCTAAAGTCAGACTGTGCAAGCTCATCAATTCGGAAACGAACCTGCTTGTCCTCGATGAACCGACAAACCACCTTGATGTTGAAGCAAAAGAAGAATTAAAAAGAGCTTTGAAAGAATACAAAGGCTCCGTTCTGCTCATCTCTCACGAACCTGAATTCTATATGGACATCGCGACAGAAACATGGAATTGCGAGTCATGGACAACGAAAGTTTTATAAACAAAAAAGCTTGTTTCCCTAAAAGGAAACAAGCTTTTTTCATTAATGACCGGCTTTGATGCCTGCCAAATAACGGCGGCCTCCAGTCAAAATGGCGATGCCGGCAAGCACGGCGATGCATCCTGCAAAATAGGGAGTATGCGCAGTAAAATGATCGGCTAACACACCGGCGATCCAAGGCGCAATGGCCCCGCCGATGAACCGGATGGAGCTGTAGGCAGATGAAGCGACAGACCGTTCGACAGGCGCAGCTTCCATCACCGCTGTTGTCAAAATCGTATTGATCATGCCTAGAATCCCTCCGGCTATGATGATCGCCCCGATAACGAGCGCCATGTGCTCTGTCCAAATCCCGATCGCGAGCAAATCAGCTGCAAACAGCATAAACAGAAAGATCAGCGAGCGGACGGTTCCAAAGATCCGCTGTACGGCCGGAGCGATGAAAACGGAAGTGATCGCAAGAAACAGTCCCCAGCCGAAAAAGACATAGCCGAGGCCCCGTTCATTTAAGTCAAGAACAAACGGCGAATATGCAAGTAGGGTGAAGAAACCGAAGTTATATAAGAATGCGGCCCCTGAAAGCGTCAATAGCCCTTTATAACGAAGCGCTTTGATCGGCGCGCTGACGGAAATTTTCTTCTGCGGTTTTTGGACAGGCGGCAAAAGAAAAAAGATGGCCAAAAGCGC
This sequence comes from Bacillus sp. LB7, assembly GCF_030449715.1. NCBI lineage: Bacteria > Bacillati > Bacillota > Bacilli > Caryophanales > Bacillaceae > Bacillus > Bacillus sp. LB7. The sequence goes on along the minus strand of NZ_JASGCA010000009.1, from coordinate 169,033 downwards.
AGCCGCCATTAAAACCGATACGCCGAAAAACGGCGCTCTCCACGATATTGTGCCAAGCTCTCCGCCGGCTAGCGGTCCAACCGAAATGCCCAATCCCAAAGCCGCCTCATACAAAATAATGGCTTTTGCGCTTCCGCCAGATGCCACGCTGACAATGACGGCAAGCGCAGTTGAGATAAACATGGCGTTTCCGAGGCCCCAGCCGCCGCGGAAGCCGACGAGCTGAGAGATGGAATGCGAAAGCCCGCCCAGGCCTGCAAAGACGATGATCAGGATCAAGCCGCTGATTAACGTCAGCTTCGCTCCAATCCGGCTCGATACGGCGCCTGATAAAAGCATGGCGAAACCTGTGACTAGCAGATAGCTTGTAAATAAAAGCGAAACCTGGCTGGGGGAAGCATGCAGCTGCCGCGCGATCGCCGGCAGAATCGGATCGACAAGTCCGATCCCCATAAACGAGATCACGCAGGCAAAGGCCACGGCCCAGACCGCTTTTGGCTGTTTAAACATACTTGAGTTCTCAGGTGGTTGTTCATTCATGATCTATCAAACCTTTCTTTGCAAATAAAGAAACGCTATAAAAATAGCGTTTGTCTTGTTTAATCAATTGATTGAAGCGCATTCTCGGCTTTTGCCTGCATAGCCTCCAAGCGCTTCTTGAATGATTGAAATTTTTCAATCTTTTCATCAATCATTCTCATCTGTTCATTCAGCATCCTCTGAATGTCTTCGAGCTTTTCTTTTCGTTCCCGTTTGTCCAGCGATAAAAGGTATCCTTCTTTATTCATCTCCAAGTGCTTGCCCGTTTCCATGAACTGCTGGAGCTCCTGCAGCGAGAATCCCAGCACTTCCTTCGCGCTGATCACTCTTTCAAGCTCTTCAAGATCGTCTTCAGAGTAAAGACGGACACCGCCTTCCGTCCGCTTCGGTGAAGAAAGCAGACCGATTTCTTCGTAAAAGCGGATCGTTCTTTTCGTCAGGCCGCTTCGCTTGGCCATTTGATCTATCTTCATCCACTCCACGTCCATATCCCCCCGAGATTTTTCTTCTTTTCTATTATACTACTATTATACTTTTACGTAAACGTTAAGTTTTTTCGATACAAAAAAAAGAACTGACTTGACATCATCCTGCTGCTGTAACGTATCATAGAATGGACAACTAAACAGGAGGACAAATAATCAGAGTGAATACTCATCAAAATCGATTTTCTGTTCAAAGCAAAGTTTCGGCAGTAATTGAAAGCCGGCTGTTTCAGTCATTCATAACGACGGTCATTGTGTTGAATGCCATCTCGATCGGTTTGGAAACTTACGCTTTCTTTAAACCTTATCAAAAAGTATTTTTTATTGTGGATTGCTTGTTTTTAACGATATTTGTAATCGAACTTTCTCTTAAACTATTCGTTCAAAAACAGCACTTTTTTAAAAACAACTGGAACGTTTTTGATTTTGTAATCGTCGCCGGCAGTTTGATTCTTTACAATACGAATTTCGTCAGCGTTCTCCGTATTTTCCGGGTGCTGCGGGTGCTGCGGACGATCACTTCCGTTCCCTCATTAAGACGGATCGTCAACGCGCTGTTTATGGCGATTCCGACCATCAGCAGCGTCATTATCCTGATGAGCATCATTTTTTACGTGTACGCCGTCATCGGTACGATGTTCTTCTCCGCCATCGCGCCGGAATACTTCGGCAACCTGCAGCTCAGCCTTCTGACACTGTTTCAAACCTTTACGCTCGAATCGTGGGCAAGCGGCATATTCAGGCCGATTTTTGCCGAGAGCGGCTGGTCATGGCTCTATTTCGTTTCATTTATCGTCATTGCGACTTTCATTATGATCAACTTGATCGTCGGGGAAATCGTAAATAATGCGCAAAAAATTTCTCAGGAAATAGAAGATGAGACAGGCGAGCTGAAAGAGGATACAAAAGAAATCAAAGAACTGCGCGCGGAGGTTAAAGAATTAAAAGCGCTTCTGGAAACCTATATCACGCAAAATGAAAAGAAAGATGAAAAGGGCCGGCACCTGTAAGCCAGCCCTTTTTTCGTCTTTAATTGAGGATGACAGGCAGCTCGGCCAGCGATCTAAAGCCGATTAACCTGCGAAATGGAACGTCTGTTGAAGCAAGCTGCAACTTAGGCAGCCGCTCCAACAATGCGGGAATGGCAATTTGCGCTTCGAGCCGCGCTAATGCCGAGCCTAAACATATGTGTGCACCGGCTCCAAAGGCAAGGTGCGGATTCGGTTTTCTCGTGATGTCAAATACATGCGGATGTTGAAATATCTTCGGATCGCGGTTGGCGGCGCCTAAAAGGATGTATACGTGCTCTCCTTTTTTGATGATCTTCCCGTTGATTTCGCAGTCCTCTGACGCGGTGCGCGCTGTCAGCTGTGTCGGACTTTCATAGCGCAGGCATTCTTCGACGGCTGACTCAATCAGCAGCGGATTTTCTTTCAGCGCGCTAAGCTGGCCGGGATGGTTCATGAGCAAAAACAATCCGTTCGTCAAAAGGTTGACCGTCGTCTCGTGCCCGGCAATCACAAGCAGAACGCACGTCGCAAGCACTTCATCTTCGGCGAGCTGCTCATGACCGGCGAATGTGCTGATCAAGTCTTGAGAAGGATGAGCTTTTCGCTTTTCAATCAAATCTTTAAAATACGCCGTCAGCTTGGCAACGGTATCCCCGCCTTTTGCCAGCACCTTTCGTGTGCGGGTCAAATCGATCGTTTGAATGAGATCCGCCGTCCATTGCCTGAATTGATATCTTTCCTCTGCGGGGACGCCGAGCATCCCGGCAATGATAAGGCTTGCCAAAGGAAAGGCAAATTCGGATACCATGTCCGCCGTCTTCTTGTTTTCAAGCTGATCGAGCAATTCATGGACGGTTTCTTCTATAACAGGACGGAAAGATGCCGCCTTCTGCGGCATGAATTCTTTGCCGACAATCGTCCGCATCCGCTTATGGCCGGACTCATTTTGAAACAGCATCATATTCCGCTGCAATTCGTGAAGTTGTTCATATTTTGTAGAGGCTTCAGGGAGAGGAACGCGGTTTTTAAATGCCGGGTCCCTCAAAATCGCCGCCGCTTCTTCATATCCGGTGACATACCAGCCCGGATGCTTTAAAACGGTTCCTTTATATACAGGATGAACGGATCGGAGTTTATCGTAAAACAGATATGGATCTCTCCAAAAATCCGAATCCGGTTTCAGACGAGGCCCTGCCTCGTACAGTTCTGTCGTCATGTTATATCTCCCCCGTGTTACTGCTGTAAACTGGCTTTCATTTCTTCCACTGATTCGACTTCAAATCCTAAATCATGGAGCATCTTATGGTCCTCTGTTTCATTCTGCCCTGCCGTTGTTAAATAGTCTCCGACGAAGATCGAATTGGCGGCATACAGCCCCAACGGCTGCAAGGAGCGGAGGTTGACTTCGCGCCCCCCTGAAATGCGGATTTCCTTTGTCGGGTTGATAAAGCGGAACAAAGCCAAAACCTTTAAACAATAAAGCGGATTCAATTCATTGACCCCTTCCAACGGAGTCCCGTCGATCGCATGCAAAAAATTAATCGGAATTGAGTCGGCATCAAGCGCCTTTAAGCTGTTCGCCATATCGACGACATCCTGCTTCGTCTCTTTCATCCCGACAATGACGCCCGAGCATGGGGACATTCCGGATTTTTTGGCTGTTTCCACAGTGTTCACCCTGTCATCATACGTGTGGGACGTTGTAATGTTTGAATGGTTGCTTTTTGATGTATTGATGTTGTGATTGTACCGGTCCACTCCGGCTTCCTTCAGCCGCTCGGCCTGTTCGGGCTTTAGCAGTCCGAGGCATGCGCAGACTTTTAAGCCGTACGTTTCTTTAATTTCTTTAACGGCGCCGACCACTTGATCGACTTCTCTGTTGGACGGGCCCCTGCCGCTCGCCACGATGCAGTACGTTCCGATATTTAAATCGTGCGCACGCTTTGCACCTTCAAGCAGGGTCGTTTTGTCGACCATCCGGTAGCTGTCGATCGGCGCTTTTGATATTGAAGACTGCGAGCAGTAGCCGCAGTTTTCCGGACAAAGGCCGGATTTTGCATTCATAATCATATTGAGCTTTACTTTTTTTCCGTAGTAGCGTTTTCTGATTTGAAATGCGGCATGCATAAGCAGGAGAACGTCGTCATCCGGACATTCCAAGATGGAAAGCGCCTCTTTTTCAGTTACTTCCCCGCCATCCAGCACACGTTCTGCAAGTTCCATCCACTGATTCATGTTTCTGCCCCCATTTGCATTTGATTCATGATGAAGGAAACATCGACATGCTCCTTGATCATGTGATGAATTTGTGTTGGTGAAGCGTCTTCAAGCTTCGGCGTAACGCCGAGGAGCGGCACACCGCAAAATCTTTCAATCATGTCCGGGTTCGTCTGTTCGTCAAGTCCGGGCCCGCTGCTGATGCCGTTGATCACGATGCCGATCACATGTATCCCCATTTGTTTTGCGTATTGGACGGTTAAATACGTATGGTTGATCGTTCCGAGATTGGGGCGCGCCACAATGACAGCCGGCAAATCGAGCGCTTTGATCAAGTCGCTGACGAAATAGTCCTCTCCGAGCGGCACCGCAATCCCGCCTGCCCCTTCGACAATGAAGCAATCGTGCCGATCCTTTATCTTTTTCCAATGGTTCACGGCATCTTCCAGCCCGACGGTCCTCCCTTCGAGCTTCGCAGCTGTGTAAGGCGCAAGCGGCTCTTTAAACACAAAAGGCGTGATCTCCTCATCGGCGAGAGATGTTTCAGAGCTGTTCTTCAAAAGTGCTGTATCACTCTGCGGATCGCTAGTGAGCTCGCCGCTCAAAAACGGCTTGAACACGCCGACATCAACATGCTGCTCTTTCAACAAAGCGGCAAAGCCGCAAGCGATAAATGTCTTCCCGACTCCCGTATCAGTTCCCGTTACAAAAAAACCCTTCATTTCACCAAGTTCAACTCTCTTCCCACTAATTTAAATCCCTCTAATAGAGCTTCAATATCTCTTAACCTGCGGTCTGCGGTGACAGTCAGCCTGATCCGGCTCTCTCCTTCCGCAACAGTCGGCGGGCGGATGGCCGGGGCATCAATCCCTTTCTCCTTGAGGCCGTTTGCAAATCGAACGGCTTTTTGAGGGTCTCCGATCATAACGGGTATGATCGGCGTATCTTCTCCTTTGACCGTAAACCCGATATCCTCGAGACCCCGTTTGATCGTGTTCACCGATGATTGCAAAAGCCGGCGTTTATCGCGGCTGTCTTCGATGATGTCTAAAGCTTTGCATGCTGCCGCACAGCTTGCGGGCGGGACAGCCGTTTGAAAGATAAACGTTCTCGCATGATTCAGCAAAAAATCGATCAATGGTTTAGAGCCCGCGACGAAGCCGCCTTCCGCGCCTACAGCTTTACTTAACGTGCCGATCACAACATCTGGGGAGACGCCGAAATACTCGCTCGTTCCCCTGCCGGCTTCTCCCAAAACCCCTGTTGCGTGGGCATCATCAACGATGACAAAGGCCCGGTACCGCTTGGCAAGGAGCATGATTTCGTCAAGCGGTGCAATTGTGCCGTCCATGCTGAACACGCCGTCTGTCACAATAAAGCGGCGTGCACAGCTCTGTGCGGCGCGGAGCTTTTCTTCAAGATCATTCATATCCGTGTGGCGGTAAACAACCGGATCAGCTTTTGAAAGGCGGCAGCCGTCGATGATGCTGGCATGGTTCAATTGATCGCTTAATATGACGTCTCCTTTTTCAGGCAAAGACGAAAGCACGCCGATATTGGCCAAATATCCGCTTGAAAACAAGAGAGCGGCTTCTGTCTGCTTAAAAGCGGCGATTTTCCTCTCAAGTTTTTCATGCCATTCGGTATTGCCGGACGTCAGCCTTGATCCTGTGCTTCCGGATCCAAAGCGGAGGAGCGCCGTTTCTGCGGCGTGAATCAGCCGTTTGTCATTCGCCAGACTCAAATAATCGTTTGACGCCCAATTCGCACGTTTTGCTTCTGCGTCAGCTTGAGGCGGTTTAAGCGAGCGGTAAAGCCCGGCTGCCTTCGTCTTTGCGAGCCGGCTGCTGAGCCAATCGTCAATGTGCACGGCCTGTAACCTCTTGAATCGCTTCTTTCATAATCGACACCATAGCGCGCAGGTCATCGGCGGTGCTGGCGTGCGGAGGAAGAAATGCGATAACATCCCCGAGCGGCCTCGTCAGCATGCCAAGCTCTCTCATTTTCAAAGACACCTGGTATCCAATTCGCTCTTCAGGCGGATAAGGCTGCCTCGTTTCTTTCGACTGAACGAGCTCGATCCCGCTCATTAAACCGAGCTGGCGGATGTCACCGACATGAGGGAGCGCTGCCAGATCATGAAAAAGCGATTCCAGTATTTTCGACTTTTCCGCAACTTGAGCGACGATTTTTTCCGATTCGAACAGGCGCAAATTTTCCAGCGCAACGGCACAACCAAGCTGGTTCCCCGTGTACGAATGGCCGTGGAAAAACGTTTTCAGTTTGTCATAGTCATCATAAAACGCTTGATAAATTTCCTCTGTCGCAAACGTTACGGCGATCGGCAAATAGCCTCCGGTAATGGCCTTTCCAGCCGCCATTAAGTCAGGCTGAACACGTTCATGCTCACAGGCAAACATTTTCCCGGTTCGTCCGAATCCTGTCGCCACTTCATCGACAATCATTAAAACGTCATACTTCGTGCAAAGCTCCCGGACGCCTGCCAAATATCCTTCAGGCATCACGATCATCCCCGATGCCCCTTGGACCATCGATTCGACCGACAGCGCGGCGATCTCACCGTGCCGCTCGCTCAGGAGCCGTTCGAGTTCTGCGAGGCATTCATCGCGGCACTCTTCCGGGTTGCCGCTTTTCGAGCGGTATACGTAAGGAACGTTTACCTTAAAGCTTTCAAACATAAGCGGCCCGTATACATGGTGGAAGAGCTCGATCGCACCGACGCTGACAGCGCCGATCGTATCGCCGTGATAGCCGTTTTTCATCGAAATGAATTTTTGTTTCTCAGGCTTGCCGATGTTTTTCCAATATTGAAAGGCCATTTTCAGCGCGATTTCCATTGCTGCAGCGCCGCTGTCCGAATAAAAAACACGCGTCAGCTTTTCCGGCGTGATCTTGATTAACACCTCGGCAAGCTCTGTCGCCGGAACATTTGTCATCCCCAGCAATGTCGAATGAGCGATTTTGCCGAGCTGTTTTTTAATGGCTTCATCCAGTTCTTTCTTGCGATGGCCGTGGACATTGAGCCATACTGAAGAAAATCCGTCATAGTACTCCCTGCCGTCGATATCTTTCAGTTTGATGCCCTCCCCGCTTTCGATGATCAGCGGGTTTTCGTCATAGTCTTTCATTTGGGTAAAAGGCAGCCAAAGATATTGTTTGCTTTTTTCAACGAATGATTGATTCATGATTTACCTCCCGACCGAATGAATACAGGCTGTTTTTCCAAACCGTCTATACAACTCTTGATATCTGCTAATCCATCAACAAAAAAAATCCGGCAGCCGCTCTCGTCTCCATGCTCTTTCATCTTTGTCACCCGCTGATAACCCAGTTTTTTAGAGGCAACATAGCCCGTTATGTAATCAGGGTCATCTGACCAGCATAATTCGGCGACGACAGCCGGGTGCTCACATACCTTTGAAGCGATGGCAAGCGCCTCTTTCAACCGCGGATTTGGCGGCATTCCGCACGAAGCCGCCCACCTTTGGAAATCGGCTTCCGGCCAGTCGAGCCGTGAGACGCGCACTCCTTTTTGTTTTCTTCCGTCAATCCTCCGGCCTGAATGAATGTCAAATAAAACGGCGCCTCTTACGTCCGAGTATTGGGCAATGCCTTGAAACGCTTTGTCAATCGCGTTTTCCGGTACGCCGGAGCGGCTGATCAGCTCACGGGCAAGCGCTTGTCCTTCTTCCGCTGATTTTGTTTCATTCGTTTCAATGCGCAATGGCTGAACAAACTTTATCGGTTCGTTTACAAGATCGAAGCGAATTTGCATAAAGTCCGGCTTGCCCCGCGAATGAGACAATGCTTTTTCCAATAAATCGCTGACGGCATCCTTTAAACCGATGAAAGGCGCAAGCCGCTCTCCTCCGGATATGTGTTTTCCCCCCTCTTCATGGGGACCGTTCTCGGAGGCTCTCATTCTCACACTGTAATACGCTTCCCCTTTCATACTTTCATCCCCCCCTCTAAACACCGCACTCATATGTTAACCTATAAATAATTTAAGTTAACATTACAATAAAATATTAGTATTCCTTTCCTGATATGTCAACACGGTGTACAAAACACCGGTTTGTTTGACATAAAAAAAGACAAAAGAGATCTCTCTTTTGTCTTAATATGGAAGTTCACTTATTTCGCTCTTTCAATCTGCCAATCGAACGGGTCAGATAAAAGCGACCAGTCGTCCGCCATCTCCGAATCTGTCAAAAGGCATCGATCCGCTTCGGCGGTAATTTCTGACGGAGACAGATCCAATCCGATAAAGACGAGCTTTGTGTGGCGGTCTCCGAATTCTTCATTCCATTCTTTTAATAGCTCTGGGTTCTGTCTGAGAATTTGTTCCTGTTCCGGCTTGGACAGCGCGGCCACCCAATAAGAGATCGGTTCCAGCGACACGGAAGGACCCGCCTGCGACATCAAAAGGGCAAGGCTGTTGCGCGTCGCACACCAGGCGATTCCTTTCGCCCTGACGACGTTTTCCGGCAGCGAATGAATCCAGTTATAAAACCGCTCGGTATGAAAAGGACGGCGCGCTTCGTATACAAACGAAGATATTCCGTATTCTTCAGTCTCAGGCGTATGCTGGTGGTGTCCTTCGTTTAATTCCTTGATCCAGCCTGCTGAACCGCTTGCTTCGTCAAAATTGAAGAGACCGGTGTTTAAGATGACCTTCGGATCGACTTCTCCTTTGACCGCTCTGATGATGTTTGCTTTAGGCTGCAACGTTTTCAGTACTTTCTCAAGCTTTTCCAGATCTTCCTCAGAGACAAGGTCGCATTTATTCAAAATCAGTACATCGCAAAACTCGATTTGATCGATGAGCAGATCGGCGATGTCGCGTTCATCCTCTTCACCGACAGCCTCTTTCCGGTCCAGCAGGCTGTCCCCCGACTGAAAATCGTGCCAAAAACGATTGGCATCGACAACCGTGACCATTGTGTCCAAGCGGCAGAACCGCGTCAAATCAATACCCAATTCTTCGTCGATGTAAGAGAACGTCTGAGCGACCGGGATCGGTTCGCTGATACCGGTCGATTCGATCACGATATAATCGATATTTCCTTGCTTCGCCAGTTGTTCGACTTCAACAAGCAAATCCTCTCTGAGTGTGCAGCAAATACAGCCGTTTGACATTTCGACCAGCTTTTCATCCGTCCTCGACAAGCCGCCGCCTTGCTTGACAAGCCCTGCGTCAATGTTGACTTCGCTCATGTCATTAACGATAACGGCGACTTTCAGCCCTTGGCGGTTTTGCAATATGTGATTCAGCAGCGTCGTTTTACCCGCCCCCAGGTATCCGCTTAATACTGTTACAGGAATCTTTTTACTCATTTTTTCATTCTCCTTCCTCGTGTCAAATCGTAATTATTACGATTTATATTTTATTTCACCACAATTCATTTAAAAATGCAAAGCGTCAGCTTCCAGATGATCATGATGATCAAAACTGAAACGACTGAAGTGGCCATCTGTTTTCCCATAATGGCTGCCGCCGTTTTCATCCCCAATTCCTTGGCAATTGTCCAAACCGTCACCATGCATGGAGTAAAAGTCGATGCCAAGTAAATGAGCAAAAAGAGCGTTGCCCCCGGCAGCACATCAAGAAGCGCTCCATTCCCTTCATTGAACAAGAGAATGCCGTCTTTCCTGATCAGAGAAAAAACAAGGCCCGGCGCCGCATCCTCCGGAGCGCCGAACAGACTTAAAACAGGCGAGACAAGCAATGTCACAAGACGGATGACACCGAGTTCATTCAATACTGTCGCCGCCAGGCAAATGATGAGAAAAATCGGCATCGCCTGAAAGATAAATTGCTGAAGCACTTCCTTTACTCGAAAGACGATCCCTTTCCAGGACGGCATCTGCAAAAACGTTTGCCGGTGTTCGAAGTAAGCGGCCCATTTCGGATCGATCCGATACCATATCCGGTTATGAGCGGCGGCTGCGGCAACAAGAACAGCCAAGTAAGAGATAAACAGCCACTCCCTTCCCGCAGCATGAAAAATTGACAGCGTCGCACCGATTTGGTAGCTGCACGCTGATCCGAAAGAAATAAATGATACACAACGCTTTCTCGTACACATGCTGCACGACCGCGTCTGCTGAACGGCAACGACATTGCAGCCAAATCCGGTCAAAAGCGGAACTAAATCACGGCCGTTCAGACCAATCTTCCGCATCAGCGGGTCCAATGAATCGACGATCCGGTCCTTTAAACCCGAATCATCTGCTGCCGCATTTGCTATAGACATAAACAAAACGACAGGAAACGCCCAAACAAACGAGTAAATGCCAAGGGATAACAGGCCATAATTCCCCGCCAATGCCGCGCTCAGCCATGACGGCAAGCCACCGACCGCATTTTGGAGCGGTTCAACCGCCCATTTGTCCGCGTATTGCTGCATCCACTCTGATGTATGATAAGCCAATACGATCGGCGCCATAATAACAAACATAAAAATGCAGTGCTCACAACAGGCCCAACTACGGGACGATGAAACACAAACTGCTGAACAGCCACACTTTCAAGTTCAATCTGTTTCATCCGCCTCCGTTTCAGCGGATGAAATTCAGCCTCTTTTCTTAAAAAAGCGATGATCCGCTCTTTTTTATCGTCTGTCACGGTTCTCGTATCAACCAGCAGGACCGGGAGACTGTTCTTCGCGACTTGCTCAGAAAGCGTCCGGCGCATGGCGTCCGTCATTTTATCCTGAAACGTAACGATAAAGCAGACACGCCTGGCATCCGGCGGAATCAGCTCCAAGACCGCGTTCAGCTCTTCCGAAAAATGGGTGCCGCGCAAGACGGCAACCACCTCATCAGCCTTTTCGATCTCTTTTTTCAGCGCTCTTTTCGACACGCTGTCATCCGAATGCCCGGTGTATCAATGGCTTGCCAGCCCGGAAGACTTTTGATCTCCCGTTCAGCCGCAAATATCGTCGATCCTTTCACATTGGCTGCTTCGCCTGCTCTCTGATCGGTGATCGCGGAAAAAAGCGTTGTTTTTCCGACCGATTCGAGTCCGATGAAGAGCATGCGCTGCCGCCGCGTTGGCTCTTTCAGCATTCACAATGCACCTCACAGCAGCTCAAATCCGTGAGATACATTTGATTTTCCCTGTATTCTGTCAGCACCTTTTCATCGATCGAAAACTTTCGTTTGTTCAGCAAATGCTCAGCGATGACGGCGAATCGCTGCCTGAATTTATAAATGAAGCAAAAGACGGCGTTTTGGTGCTGAACGCTCGGCCCGATTAAATAAAGACCGTCCGTCACGGTCGACATATCTTCATTCGTTAAAAGCGGTTTGCCGTTCTCGCCCCATTCAAACAAATGCTTGATTTGTTTTGCCCCGGAATGAAAGCCTGTCGCGATAATCGGCCGTGTTTCCGAGCGGATTTTCCTCCCGTCTGACAAATATAAATCATAGGCTGGTCCGTTTTTCGCCAGTTTTTCTACCAGGGCTTTTTCCAAAAACTGAACCTTTCCTTTTTCATACGCATCTTCAAGACGCTCCCATGTATAAGGTGAAAGCGACCGGCTTGGATCGGCTTCAGCGTTTTCGCTGAGCGAATTCGGCATCACAACCGTCACATCGCTGCCATAGGACGCCAGTGTAACGGCCGCATCCATTGCGCTTTCATAGCCGCCTACCACGTAATAATGGGCTTTTTCAAATTGGCTCCATCTGGCGACCTTGCTGTTGTGGATGCCAATCTCTGCACCATGAAACGAATATTTCGGAAATTGGAATTCACCGGCTCCCCAAATAACGTCTTTAGCCTTCATCATGCCTTTATTAGTTTCAACTGAAAAACCGCCGTCGTCTTTATGAACGCTCCGAAGCGATGTGCCTTCTTGAATTGGAAGCTGAAAATGATCGGCCAAAAGCGTCAAATAATCTCCATACTCCCGCCCGCTCAAGTGCTCGCGGTGAAAAGTAAAGGCAGGGGATGTTCCCGGAGCAACAGCATTTAAATCCAAAGCCCCGAATCCCTGCCCGGTAAAGGACGGTGTGATCAGTTTCATTTCTTCAGGCCAGCTTCGGAATGAAGCTCCTGCACGGTCCTTTTCCAAAATCGTAAACGGTTGAAAACCGAGTTTTTTCAGAACGATCCCCATTCCAATACCTGCGGGTCCCGCTCCAACAATGACGATTTCGCTATGCTGCAAAACAACCACTCCCTAAACGAAATCATTTCGATTTAAATTGCATGCTTTAGACATGACCACTTGATTTTATCACAGCATTCCCTCAAAATAAATAGGAACTATTTCGATTTACTACAGAAAGGGGTCTCATCAATGGAACGCAAACTGCATTTGCCCGCAAAACCCGAACGCCACCGCCGCTTCGGATCTGTCGAAGCCGTGAAAGGAATAAAACCGACCGCTAAAGAACAGATGAAGGATATTCAAAACACACCGGACGACTATTTTTTTGACATTGACCATGTCGGTGTCTCAAACGTTTCGCATCCGATTTTGATTGCCTCCTCGCTCAAGCCGTTCACACAAACGACGATCGGCGCTTTTTCCTTTACGACGAGCCTTGCGCGCGACCGCAAAGGAATCAATATGAGCCGCCTGACAGAACAGCTGCAGCGCTATCACGAAGCAAACTGGACGGTTGACGTCCATACACTGAAAGATTTTGCAAAGGATTTAGCCGACAATATGGCACAGCAAAGCGCATCCGTCTCCGTCAGTTTTCCATGGTATTTCGAACGCATCAGCCCGGAAACCAAATTGTCCGGACTGATGCACGCCGATATTCATATGACAGTTTCTTATCATGAAAATAAAGGCTTTTCACAAACCGCCGGCATCACCGCCCATGTGACGACGCTCTGCCCGTGTTCAAAAGAAATCAGCGAATACAGCGCCCATAACCAGCGCGGCATGATCAAGATCACCGCGCATATCAATGAACAGGCGGAGATGCCGGACGATTTCAAAACCGAGCTTCTTGCCGCAGCGGAAACGAACGCAAGCGCAAAGCTCCATCCCGTCTTAAAAAGGCCCGATGAAAAGAGAGTAACTGAACAGGCTTATGAGAATCCAAGATTTGTAGAAGACGTCATCCGCTTAACGGCTGCTGACTTATACGAAATGGACTGGATCTCCGCCTTTGAGATCGAATGCCGGAACGAAGAATCGATTCACATGCATGATGCCGTGGCACGGCTGTCGTTTTCCAAAATATAAATTAAAAAGAGCTGCCGGTTTTTCCGGCAGCCTCGATCCTTATGCAGCTTTCGATTGATTCAGGGCCTGGCTGTTTTTAAACAGGAGCATTGAAAAAAGGTATAATACCGATGTAAACAGACAAACCGCCCTGACATCAGTTTATCCGCTGTTCTTTACGCCCTCAGTGATCAAATCATAAAAAATCTCGCAGAAGCCGGCGAACAATCGTGCAGCGCTGTCAGCGTCCCCATTCCGAAATCAACCCTGTCTCATCACTTTAAAGTCCTTAGGGAATCGGGAGTCATTCATACAAGAATAGAAGGAACACAACGGTTTATTTCGCTTCGCCAAGAGGACTTGGACAGCCGTTTTCCGGGGTTGCTTCAAATCGTTTTACAGGCAGACGAACCGTTGTAAGCTGCCGGGTTCTTCCCGGCAGCTTCGACTTATTTCTCTTTCCGCACGTATTCAATATCATTCCGATACTGGCTGTACCCCTCTTGATACTCCATAACCCGCGCCGTTTCTTCTATGAAGCTTTCATCATACCCCGCTCTTCTCAATAAGTGAAAGCCCATTTCCATGCCTGATGCAATTCCCCCGGCGGTGATGATTCGTCCGCTGTCGACGATTCTCGCCCGGCTGACGCGGCAGGCCGGCGCGATGTCCGCCAAGCGGTCGATCGGAACTTGCCCCATCTCTGACGCCTCAAGCCGATCCGGCTCTTTCCGGCTTGTGGCAGAAAGCCCGTCTAAGAGCCCCATCCGTCCGTAAATCCATGAACCTGTACATACGCTCACCAAAATCGTCGACTCAGGCAGAGAGCGGATAAACTGATGCAGCCGTTTGTTGTTGGTCTCCTGTCGTGTGCCGAAACCGCCCGGAATTAGGAAAGCATCCATATCAGGCTGGTCATTGAAACTGTAATTCGGATGAACGATAAGCCCGGCTTGCGTCTGAACCGGTTTCATCGCATCCGCCACAAGAAAGGCGTCCAGTTCAGGATCGAGCCTCCTCGCCACTGAAAACACTCCGTACGGGGCAGCATAGTCGATAATTTCAGCATCCTTGAAAATGTACACACCAAGTCTGAAACCTCTCGTTCTTTTCATTGTTTTCCTCCTCAATTTTTCTTTTATTCTTGCAAAACCTACGATATCATGGAGTGAACCATTTTACTTATGAATGATTACGATAGAAACCATTTCGATTTTCGATAACAAGGAGATGACAAGCTATGATTGAGCTTTTAGAGGGTAAATTTTTTAAAACCTTCATCGCAGTCATGGAAGAAAAAAACTTCAGCCGCGCCGCTGATCGGCTGGGGTATGTACAGTCGACAGTCACCAGCCATATTCAGCTTTTGGAACAGGCTTGCGGACAGCGTTTGTTTCACCGGCTGTCAAGAGGTGTGAAGCCGACACCGGCAGGTTTGAAGCTAAGCAAATATGCCTATCAATTTATTCATTTAGGCAGCACCTTGGAAGAAGCGATGAATGAACTGGATCAGCCGCAAGGAACCGTCCGCATCCGGATGCAGGAATCGTTTTTTCTGACGCGCACGGCTCCCCTGATCCAGGATTTTCTTAAAGAATATCCAAAGATCAGATTACAATTGGAAAGCGGGTTCCAGCACGATATCGTTCAGCAGGTGCTGAACCATGCCGTCGATTTCGGAATCGTACCGCAAAATCCGAATAGGCCCGACATCCTTTTTACCCCTTTGCTCGAAGAAAAGCTGGTGTTCATCGCTTCCAATGATCTCGCTGAAAAGGTTGAATCTGAGAGCCTTGGCGCTCTTAGCCGCGAAACATTCATCAGCTTCGGCACAAGCTGCGTCTACCACACAAAAGCGGGCAGATTATTGCAAGAAGCCGGAATTGAAGGAAACAGCGCCATGGAATACCCAAGCATCGCCATGATCAAACAGGCGGTAAAATGCGGAATCGGCTTTGCCTTCATTCCGGAAATCGCCGTCAAACAAGAACTTGAAGCCAAACAATTCAAACTGCTGCCTGTGACTGCCCCGATTGTCTCCACGCACGGGCTCATCGTCCATCAAGACAGGGAGCTGAGTCTGGCGGCGTCTTTATTAAAGGAAAAAGTAACCGGCGATTTTTGTAACAAAGCTGAAAAAAGCCCGGCAAATTAAAAACTGCCGGGGTTACCCGGCAGCATCCATTACGATTGTTCAAGCTCTTCGATCATCAGCGACAGCTCGGTCCAGCGCTCCATCGCCTCTTCAAGCTCCTCGGCTGTTTTGTTTTGCTCTTCCATCAGCGTCTGAATTTTGGCGAAGTCGCTTCCCGCAGCGGCGATTTCCTCTTCAAGCCGTTTATGTTTTTCTTCCAGAGCGGCGATTCTGTCTTCGATGCCGTCCCATTCCAGCTGATCTTTATACGACAGCTTTTTCCTTTTCTTTTTCTCAGGCTTCACAGGTTCTGTCGTTTCTTGAGAAACCTTCTGGCGGCCGATGTCCTTTTGCTTCTCCATGTATTCGCTGTATGACCCGTGAAAGCGCGAGACGGCTCCGTTGCCTTCAAACACAAGCAGGCGGTCAATGACACGGTCAAGAAAATAGCGGTCATGGGATACCGTCACAACAACGCCGGGAAACTGTTCTAAGTAATCTTCCAGCACCCCGAGCGTCTCCGTGTCCAGATCGTTTGTCGGCTCATCGAGAAACAGAACGTTCGGCTCCTCCATCAGCACTTTCAGCAAATACAAACGCCGTTTTTTGCCGCCGGAGAGCTTGTGGATAAAGTTGCGCTGCACACGTCGCGGAAAGAGGAACCGTTCCAGCATCTGCTCGGCGGTGATGACTTGGCCGTCAGCCGTTTTGACGATTTCAGCCGTCTCTTTGATATATTCGATCACATGCAGCGAATCATCCATTTCACTGTGGTCCTGCGTATAATAGCCGATTCGGACCGTCTGGCCGATCGTGATGCGGCCCGCATCAGGCTCAACACGCCCGGCAAGCGCGTTTAACAGCGTCGTTTTGCCGATTCCGTTCGGCCCGATGATGCCGATTCGGTCTCCCGGGATGATCAGCTCATCGAATGATGTGACAAGCTGTTTCCCGCCGCGGCTGATTTCAACGGTTTCAGCCTCGATCACCTGCTTTCCGAGGCGGTGGGAGCCGATCGCAAAATCGAGTGTCGAGCCCGATTCCGGCGCATCCTGCTCTTTCAGTTCTTCCACGCGCTGAATTCTCGCTTTCTGTTTTGTCGAACGGGCCTTTGCTCCCCTTCTGAGCCAGGCAAGCTCCCTTCTCAACAGGTTTTGCCGCTTCGTTTCGTTTTGCTCGGCGAGCGCTTCCCGTTCAGCCCTCTTTTCTAAAAACACTTCATAATTCCCTTTATACGTATAAAGATGGCCGCGATCAAGCTCATAAATCCGGTTTGTCACCCGGTTGAGGAAATAGCGGTCATGGGTGACGAGCACGACTGAACCCGGATATCCGCTCAAATAGCCCTCAAGCCATTCGATCGTTTCATTGTCAAGATGGTTTGTCGGCTCATCCAAAATCAAAAGATCAGCCGGCTGGATGAGTGTTTTGGCAATCGCGACGCGCTTTTTCTGTCCTCCGGAAAGGTGTCTCACTTCTTTTGTCACATCGGCGACACCGAGCTTTGTTAAAATCGTTTTCGCCGCCGTGTTCGCGTCCCAGGCATCGTGTGCATCCATTTTGGCCTGGGCGCCCAGGAGGTTTTCCTGCTTTTTCGGAACAGCGGGAGACGCATTCAGTTCCTGCAGGGCTTTCTCATACGTCCGCAGCACGCGCATCATCACGGAATCGCCTGAATAGATGTGCTCCAGCACCGTTTCAGACCCGTCCAAATCGGGATCTTGATCAAGATACTCGATTTGCAGGGTGCCCGGTTTCGTGATCTCTCCTTTTTCCGCTGATTCAAAGCCGGCGATCACTTTCAGCAGGCTGCTTTTTCCGGTCCCGTTCGGTCCGATCAAGCCGATTCGCTCGTTTTCTTCAATATGAAACGATATATGATCAAATAATGTCTTGTCTCCGTATGTTTTATATAAACCTTTAGCCTTAAAAATACTCATGTATTCTACCAATCCTTACGTAATGTCATACCATTATTTTAATGTAGTTGATAAAAGAAAACTAGTGAGAGGTTTACAAGTTTTACTGCAAGATGGCCGGAAGCCAAAAATAAACGCTGATGACGATGATCAACACACCGGCAATATTCAGCCAAAACCCCGCCCTGATCATATCCTTCAACTGCAAAACATTAGCGCCAAACACTGCCGCGTTCGGCGGAGTAGAGATCGGGAGCATGAAGGCGCAGGATGACGCGAGCGCGGCTGCGGCCATCAGCCCGTACGGCTCGACTTGAAGCGCGGCCCCCAAGCCGACGGTCATCGGAATCACCATATTGGCAACAGCCGTATTGGACATGATCTCGGTCATGAATAAAATCGCCGCTGTTAACACGATCAGCACAAACAAATATGGATGGCCGTCCAACAGCTTGAGCTTATCGCTGATCCATGCCGTTAAGTTGGTAGCCGAAAATGCCGATGCCAGCGACAGTCCGCCGCCAAACAAGAGAAGCAGTCCCCAAGGCAGCGTCTGCATATCCTTCCACTCCAAAATCCGCTCACCTCTGGCGCTTGGAATTAAAAACAGCAAGACCGCTCCCAAAATCGCGATCGATGTGTCTGACAGCTGAAACGGGAATAAAAATTTGAACATCCATAAAAAAGCGGTCGCCAAAAACACGGAGAATACCGATTTTTCCTCCTTCGTCATCGCGCCGAGCGCTTTCAGATCCTGATCGATAAACCCGGGCTTTTTGCCTGAAAAACGGCTGACTTTAAACTGCACCTTCGTTAAATAAAAATAGAGAATGATCAAAAAAAGAACGGAAACCGGAAAACCGAACAAAAACCATTCAAAAAACATAATTTCGCGGTGCAGCATTTGTCTGGACATCGCCGCAAACACGGCGTTCGGCACCGATCCGACCAATGTGGCGAGACCGCCGATCGATGCCGCATAAGCGACAGCTAATAAAATGCTTTTGCTGAACTTTTGCAGGGAATCCCCTTTTAAAATCTCTTTTTCCTGCACTTCTTTGATGATGGCGAGCGCGACCGGAAGCATCATCAGCGCTGTGGCGGCATTGGAAATCCACATCGATAAAAACGCCGTCGAAAGCATCACCCCAAGCACGATCCGATGGCTTTCCGCCCCGATCCGCTTTAAAATATGCAAGGCCATCCGCTTGTGAAGATTCCATTTTTCAATCGCGATGGCAATGATGAAGCCCCCCATGTACATAAAAACGATCGGGTCGCCGTATGCCTTGGCCGTCGTTTCCATATCCAAGCCGCCCAATGTGGGCAACAAAATGATGGGCATTAATGAGGCGGCCGGAATCGGCACGGCTTCCGTGATCCACCAGACGGCTGTCCATACCGTCACAGCGAGAACGACCCGCGGTGCGTAAGCGAGCTCCGCCTCGGGCATCAGGCCAATGATCAGCAAAAACCCGATCGGCCCCAATAATAATCCGGCTAGTTTCGTTGGTGTATATACGTTCATATATCCCTTCCTCCCCCTTTGAAAGCGATTTCCGTTATCACTTTCGATTTGGGTTGGAAAAATTCCTCTAAAAAATTTAAAATAAAATTTTAATTATTGGAAGGGATTGCAAGAAAGAAATTCACAAAAAGCCGTAAAAAAAGCCGCCTGGATCGGCAGCTTTCGTTTCTTTAGTCTTCAAATTGATGTTCAGCCATTTTCGCGAGGTTTTGTGCATTGCTGCTGATTTCCTGCATTGTTGCGGAAATTTGCTCGACACCTGCTGCCTGGCCGCTTGTATGTTCATTGATGACTTCAATTGACTGTTCAAGGTCTTTTAATAATGCATGGATCTTTTTGGTGATTTGATCAATTTGGCCGACGTTTTCTTTTGAATGTGTCGCAAGCTTTCTGATCTCATCGGCTACGACGGAGAACCCTTTTCCGGATTCACCCGCTCTCGCCGCTTCGATCGCCGCATTCAGCCCCAAGAGATTGCTTTGGTCTGAGATGCCTTTGACGGTGACGGAAATTTTTTCGATTTCGCCGGCGCTTTCGCTTACTTCTTTCGCCTGTTTGGAGATATCAGACATTTGGCCGGAAAATCCGCTTACGGATTCAGCGATATCCTGAATTGCTGATGCCGTCTGTTCGACGATGACGGATAAACTCTCGGCGACGCGGTGCAGCTGGTCCGATTTTTCCAGGCTTGTGCCGAGTCCGACGCCGCCGATGACCCTTCCATTCTCATCATGCAGGGGAATCGCTCTGGCGGCAAGCGGGAAGCCAAACAGCTCCTTTGGCACCATGCTTGTTTGCTTTTTATTTTGGCGGATAGCGTCTGTGATAATGTCCCCTTCCTGCAATGGGTCGCCTGGTTTGACATTCAGGGAAAAGGTCTTGCCGGGAATATTGATGATCAGCTTTTCTGTATCATAAATGCCTACTGTCACATCATCCTGGATCAGCTGATTCAGGAATGGCGCGACTTTGACAAAAGCATCCAGAAGAGGATGGATGTCTGTTTTGACTGCTTCGCTCATGTTTCAAACCTCCTGTTAATATGGGAAAACCCGTTTTTGATGCTGGATGGAGATCCACTTTAACGTCGTGAACTCTTCCAGGCTCCATTCGCCGTTCAGCCTGCCGAGCCCTGATTGTTTTTCGCCGCCGAAAGCGACATGCGGCTCATCGTTGATCGTCGTGTCATTGATATGAATCATGCCCGTCTCAATCTGCTGGGCAATGGCCACGCCGCGCTCCACATTTCCTGTATGTAAGGCGCCGCTCAGCCCAAATGGGGTATCATTTGCGATCTGAATCGCTTCTTCCTCTGTCTCAAACGGCATGACGCATACAACCGGACCAAACAGCTCTTCTTTCGTAATCGAAATGCCGGGCTTCACATCCGTCAAAATCGTCGGTTCGACGAGATTGCCTTTGATTTCGCCTTGGATCAGCGGGACGGCCCCCTCTTCGATCGCTTTTTCAACAGCTTTTCTTAAAAGTTCCGCCTGGCGTTCATGAATGACGGGTCCGATAATCGTTTCAGGATCCATCGGATCACCTGTCTTAAGAGCAGATACCTTTTGATAAAACGACGTTAAAAACTCTGGATAGACCTCTTTTTGCACGAGAATCCGGTTGGCTGACATGCAGATTTGCCCCTGATGTGTGAAGCGGCTGAAAGCCGCGGCATTGACGGCGTATTCCAAATCGGCATCCTCAAGAACGATCAAGGCGCTGTTTCCGCCCAGCTCAAGCAGCGGTTTTTTAAAATGTTTAACAGCCAGCTGGCCGATATGGCTGCCGACCTTTGTTGATCCGGTAAACGAGATGATTCTCGGAATCGGATGCTCAACAAAGCTGTCTCCGATTTCTGCGATATCCGTTACAACGACATTCAGCAGGCCTTGCGGGAGTCCGGCTTCCTCGAAAATCTTGGCAATCAATGTGCCTCCGCAGATCGGCGTCTCCTCATGAGGCTTTAACACAACGCCATTTCCCGCCCCAAGCGCCGGGGCCACCGATTTGACGGATAAAAAGAACGGAAAATTAAACGGGCTGATGACACCGACCACACCGGCTGGAATCCGGTAAAGCCGATTCTCTTTTCCGTCAACCGGTGAAGGGAGAATTTTGCCCTCCATTTTGAGCGGGAATCCTGCTGCTTCTTTGATCATATTGATGACGAGATCAATTTCAAACGCCGCTTTCAGTCTTGTT
Organism: Bacillus sp. LB7; assembly: GCF_030449715.1. Classification (NCBI taxonomy): domain Bacteria; kingdom Bacillati; phylum Bacillota; class Bacilli; order Caryophanales; family Bacillaceae; genus Bacillus; species Bacillus sp. LB7. Next base: position 147,783 of record NZ_JASGCA010000009.1, on the reverse strand, counting down.
CCGCCAAGCTCATCCATAATCAGATACACAATGGCTTCTTTATGTTCTTCAATATAAGCGGCGGCTTTTTCTAAAATCGCCCTTTTTTCATACGGGCCGACGCGATCCCATTGCTTTTTCGCCTCCAAAGCTGACTTGTAAGCCTCATCAACATCTCCAGGTGTCGCCTTGCGAAACGTTGTGATCGTTTTACGGGTAAAAGGATTAAGATCGTCCAGCATGCTTTCGCTGCGGCCGTCTCTCCATTCCCCTCCTATGTATTGGCGGTTGAGGTCATGTATTTGAAACATTCGGGGCATCTCCTCTCATACAATTTTGGGAAAAGTTAGACTACAATATATGTATCGGCATTCTTGCAAAAATATTCAATCTCATAGGTCTTTAGGCATAAAAAAAAGATTTTACCGCACGATTTCGGTAAAATCCGGTTGATCAGTAAAATTCTTTTTTTTGATTAGTTCAATAACTTTTTTCTTTCACTGAGATGCTCTCATTGTCGCCGATGTCTATATGACAGATGCCCTTCTTTCACCGCTTGGGCAACGACAGTTTCAGCAACGCTCTTAAACGTTTTGCAATTCTGCAACTGTAGGATCTAGTATTTTCAACCGTATAGCTGAGACATGTTTTTTAGTGACGGCTTTCGCTTAGGAACTGTACTCTCAAGGCTCCTCACAGATTACTTTAGAAAATGTGACCTTTTCGATTGGATATGTAATACCATTGTGGCAGCAGCAAAGACGCAACTCCTTCATACAGCAAAACCTTGTTTTAGTCTTAAACAGTACTCTTACTCCTTCGTTTCTGCTTCAAAAGTGATCACCTCATGTGGTTGTTTAGGGTACCTTTCATAAACATAACCTGAAGAGCATGTAATATTGACAAAACCGATTTTTTTTAATAGCAATTTAAATTCATTGATCCCATACCAGCTTAATTTAAATTCTTGCAATTCCGTATCCATTAATCTTCCATCTTTCCACTTTTCATACTTTAAATAGGTTAAAGTCGTTTGATTGATCCAATCTATTTTGATGGCTTTACTTTCAAGTGTCATTCCTTCACCATTCGGTAACGAAAATGATTCTGTTACAATCTTCCACGGTTTAAAATGATTGGGCAATAATAAATCAACAATAATCCGTCCGCCAGCTATCAAATGATTCTTAAAATTTCTTAATGTCTGTACAGAAGCCTCTCTGTCATCAATCAGACAAAAAGATCCAGTCGGCATAACAACTGCTTCATATTTATGAGATAGGGAAAAATTTTCGAGCTTTCCTTCATATAAATTTGGATTTAAGTTCCGTTTTTCACACCGTTGTTTACAGGAATGCAACATCTCTTTAGAACAGTCTATCCCATCTACCGTAAAACCTTTTTCCAATAGCGGAATGAGAAATCGACCAGACCCAACTCCAGCTTCTAACACTCTGCCATTGACCGTACTTAATCGTTCTACGTAGTATTCAATGTCACCGTTAATCGATTGTCCCACTGGTTTTGTAAAATCATAAAGCTCTGTACTTAGTTTTCCGTAATAGCTAAACATAACGACCAACTCCACCTCATTACTTTACTCCTTGTAATTTCGGGTTTTACCAACTTACGCGTGGCTGATCTTTCGTCCGTATAACTAGAGTAGCTTTGTAGAAAGGCTAACAAAAAAGGAAATAATTGTATTTTCCTGCGGTTTAATTCATTTTTTGGTTTCTCTAAACGCCTATTCCATCATTATTCTCAATCATCAATAGCATTTTCTGCTAAATCAATCACATTTCTTTGAGCATAAACACTTGTTCCAAGGAAATGCCTTCTGGAGTTAGCATTTCTTTAAAACCAGTTTCTTTTAAAATCTGTACTAGTTGAACATTTTTACTTGGCAAATTATAAGTAGCGATGCGAATATCTATAAAAGCATTCTCTAATAATATTTCATTTAAAATCCTTTTCAAGACAAGCAGTTGTTGTTTTTCAGTCGGGCTAACTGCACATTGATATAATATAATAGAACTTAATTTGTGCTCTTGATCAAGCTTTTTCTGATATAAAGCATACCCAATCACTTCATCATTCTCATTTTTGGCAATCAGGGCCTGACCATTTTGAATGAGATTCCAATTTGTTTTCCATGGAACATAAAAGTCATAGAATGAAATATTTCTTACGTCGAGTGAAACCGCATGCTCTATGCGATAAAGGGAAGTGTCAGCTCGTAAAAATTCCGTGCTGTTAACTCCATTTAGCTCTAAAAACAGCAAACGATCTACTGCCTGATAACCAAAATTTTTATATAAACGTATCGCTGGTTCATTCACTCGAAAAGCTTCTAAACTTGCAATATCAACTCCTTCCCTTTTATAAAGATTGATCGATTCTTCCATTAACATTCTTGAAATACCTTTCCCACAATAAGCAGGTATAACGTTTGTTCCTCCATTCCACGCCCACTTTTTTCACCTAAAACCTTTATCCCATTCATTAGAATACCAACTGGAGCCCCATTATCATAAGCAATAAAAGAGTATTCAGGGGATAACTCGTCAAAACCAAGTTTGAACGCAAACTGTTTCAAGGACATTTGCACATTTGCATAATCAGAAAAACCGAGGTTCCATACATAATGTGCGTCTTTAAAAGGACAATATTTCATTAGCTTAATTTCAACCATTAGACCTCTCCTCAATTAGATTTCAAGTATCCATAGGTACATGAGGGATAAACTGATCGCCGATGAAACGAAGTCCCCATGCTTTATTATTAAGTCTGGCATTCATTTCACTCGAATCACTTTTGTCGCATGCTGCATATTTTTCACAATGAAATTTCGGTCGGCATGTAATATCACTTGTTCTATAAAAGGAAGACTCGGGGCATAAATAAAACTCCCTCCTAATTTTAACGATTTTAATATCTCCATATATTTCTCAGCGTACTTTTTATAATCTCCATCTAACCTCAAATGATGATGGATAAAATGATTGGAAAACGCCATATGGGAAATGATGGTCCCCCAAGTATTCGGTGTAAACTTATATTCAAACCAATTCGCTTTATGTAAACCGGCTATATTCTCAACATTCCTGTCAATTCCGTATGATTCAACGGCATTTTTTCTGAGAAAACGAACAAGACTGGCTTGTTGGCCGCAGCCAATGTCTAGGAGAGGTGTTTTAATTGCCGATAAGTTGATATTAAATAATCTCATTTGCAAATCAGAAGTATATTCACTGCATTCTACTGCAAATACATTAGGGTTTTCTTTATACTTTTTAAAAATTTCTTCGCCATTTGAATCTAATAAAAACGTTTGCAAATTTTTGTAGTGGGACGAGAATAATTGTTCAATATCTTGATTAGATATTTCTTCTTGCTTCCCCATCAAATAAACTCGTTTTAATAAATCGCTGTACATTTTTTGCAGCCTGCGATAATCTTGGCGAGAAAAATCTAAATACTGATTCACTTTGATAAATAATTGAATCGTTTGATCCGACATGTCATTCGCTAGCAGCTGAAGCGTACCAGCCTCATGTGTTTGTTGTAAAAATTTTACGATGTCATGACTTCTTCGTTTTAAAAAATCTGTCGTTTCTTTGGAAGGGGATAAGGCTAAACGACCATTTGCAAACTCATAAAAAAGACTTTGGCTTTGGTTATGGCGCACCTGTTGTTCGATTACGTCCTTAAAATCCGTTAAAGTCAACATCTTTCTCCTCCTTTTTTTCACAATTTAAGCAGCTTACTGCCATTTCTAGACTTCGTGTAATTGAATCAGTGTTAATGGATAATTTTCATTATTGACAAATGGCTTAAAACATCTAACTCCCCCTACCTTAAGATTTAAAAGACCATTGACACGACATTGTTTTTGCGTTATATTATAATTGGGTTATTTTTATATTAATATAATTAAATTAAAACACTTAATAGTTTACTTTTTTTCTCTTTAATTGTCAAATTACTTCCACCTTTTAAAACAGCATTTTATAAGATAACAAAAACATGTGATGATAGGGTTCTCTACTAGGGGGAGTCCTTTTTTTATTTCAAATAAGAGATTAAATGAATCAAAGGCGGTTCCAGTCTACCCCACCCATCTAGGAGATCCATCATAGTCTACAATCTGCAATGAAAGAAGTGCTCCCCACAGACAATATAGAATTATCAGTAGCCATTTGGTCAGTAGAAAAGTCAAGTTGAAAACACGTAAAGACTATTAAAGAGACTATATTAATTTGTCTTGGCAATCCAAGATATTTAAGTAACCCAGGGAAATTTTTTAATATCACGCTGAAATTTTTTCTGAATTCTCAGGCTCAAGCCTGGGGTTTTTTCTTTCGCTAAAAACTCAGTTATAAAAAAACCCCGTAAATGTAAGATCATCGTCTAACATTTACGGGGCCGTTCATTTCAGGCGGTTTGCTTTTTCGTTTAAGCGCCTAAATCAACATTATGGTAGACTTGCTGCACATCCTCCAAATCTTCCAGCGCATCGATCAGCTTTTCAAACTGCGCCTGCGCGTCTTCCGGAAGTGTGACATCGTTTTGCGCAAGCATTGTCAGCTCTGCGACGGTGAATTCTTCAATACCGGCGTTTTTCAGCGCTTCCTGCACGGCATGGAACTGATCAGGCTCGGCATAGACGATCACCGCATCGTCTTCTTCTAAAATATCGCGGACATCGATATCCGCTTCCATCAACAGCTCGAGCGTTTCATCAGCCGTTTTCCCCTCAAAGCCGATGACGGCCGTCGGATCAAACATGTATGCGACAGAGCCGCTCACACCCATATTGCCGCCGTTTTTGCCGAATGTGGAGCGCACATCCGCCGCCGTCCGGTTGACATTGTTCGTCAAGGCGTCAACGATCACCATCGCTCCGTTCGGTCCGAATCCTTCATAGCGAAGCTCGTCATAGTTTTCTTCAGAACCGCCCTTCGCCTTTTCAATCGCCCGCTCGATAATCGCTTTCGGGACATTGTATGTTTTGGCGCGCTCAAGCACGAACTTCAGCGCCTGGTTTGCCTCAGGATCGGGCTCTCCCTGCTTTGCCGCCACATAGATTTCACGGCCAAACTTGGCGTAAATCCGGCTTGTATTGGCATCCTTCGACGCTTTCTTTTCTTTTATATTGTTCCACTTACGGCCCATGATACTACCACTCTCTTTCAACATTGAATTCACAAAATCTATTATACCGCAGCACTGGACGAATTCATTATATTGATGCATCAAATTTGCGACATTTTATTGGAAATCCTGCTAGGATGCGAGATGTTGGCTATCCTTTTGCGTTTCTTTCTTCAAAACCGTGACAAAAATGCCGCCAATCACAAACGCCACACCGAGCAAATGGATGAAGGTGAACTGCTCCTTGAGAATGATCCCTGACAGCACGACGGCTGAAACAGGCAGCACAGAAGTGAAAATTCCGGAAACGCCGGCCGGCACCTTTGTCACCCCACTGTACCATAAGTAGAAAGCAAGCACCGTGACGATCAGCGCATAATACAGCACATATGACCAATCAATGAGTCCCGGCGCACTAAAGTTGAACGATAGCGCTTCGTAAGCCGCAAACGGCAGAAAAAATAAAAACCCGAAAAGCGAGACAAACGTCGAAATCGCCAATGCGGAAATGTGAGGCGACAGCATTTTCGCCAGCAGTGTAAACAGCGCTTCACCAACAACAGCCGCGGCGACCAGAAGATTTCCTAGCAAAGCGTGCGGATTGCCTCCTTCTTCGCCCGCCCCAAACAGATTGATCGTCATCACACCCATAACAGCGAGCACGATCCCAAGCGCCATCCGCTTCTCTATTTTCTCTTTCAACAAAAAGAAAGCCAAAATCCCGACCGCCATCGGCGTGGTGCTTGTAATGATCCCGCTTTCCATCCCCGTCGTCATGCCGACGCCGTAAAGCAGACAGATGCTGAACAAAAAAACACCTGTAAAAGACTGCATCAGCAAAACAAAAAAATCTTTTTTCGTTAGAGCGGGAAAGCCTTTTTCAAAACAAAACAAGAGGATCACCAACACAATAGCAGCGACCATAAACCTGAGTCCTGACGACAGAAACACCGGAATCGTTTCCACCATCAGCTTGCCGACGACGACCGAGCTGCCGACGATCGCCATCGCAAGAGCGAGCGATATGTAAGCCGCAAGTTGATTTCTCATCATTCTTCTCCTGTCTTTTATTGTCGATAAAAAACCGTTAATCAACAGTCTATCAAAATTTCTAACAATTTTGTCATAATTTTTATTTTTTTAGGACAACCATCATAAGTCACAATAATGTAACTTTTTTTGTCGAGAAAAACATCTATAATACATATAGGGGTATATGTATATAAAAAGGAGTGTTTACATTGAATAAAAAGATCGTCATCATCGGCGGTGTTGCCGGAGGTGCAACAACCGCCGCCCGCTTAAGAAGATTAGATGAACAGGCCCACATCGTCCTTTTTGAAAGAGGTGAATATATTGCTTTTGCAAATTGCGGACTTCCGTATTACATCGGCGAAACGATCAAAAGCCGTGAGAAGCTTCTCGTGCAAACCGCAGAAGGCATGAGCAAAAAATTCAACTTGGACATTCGAATCCGGAGCGAAGTCGTAAAAATCAACCGTGACAAAAAAACGGTGACCGTCAACGATTTGGCTGCTGACCAAATATATGAAGAAAACTATGACACACTTGTGCTTTCACCTGGAGCAAAGCCGATCGTCCCGCCGATTCCCGGATTAGCGGAAGCGGACAATTTGTTTACGCTTAGAACGATTCCCGATACCGATCAGATCAAAAACTATATAGACAGCCACAACCCCAAAAAAGCCGTCGTCATCGGAGGCGGATTTATCGGTCTGGAAATGGCTGAAAATCTCGTCGGCCGCGGTATACATGTGACGCTGGTCGAAATGTCTGATCAAGTCATGGCGCCGCTCGATTACGAAATGGCAGCGGTCATTCACAAGCATCTTCATGAAAAAGGCGTCACCCTCATATTGAAGGATGGCGTTCAATCCTTCAGTGACAAAGGAAAAAAAGTCATTTTATCGAGCGGAAAGGTCATTGACCCTGATTTCACCGTCTTATCCATCGGCGTCACCCCGGAAAATGCGCTCGCCGTTGAGGCGGGACTGCGGATCGGACCGCGCGGGGGCATTCAAGTCAATGAAAAGCTGCAGACAAGCGATAAACACATTTATGCGATCGGCGATGCGATTGAAACAGCCGATTATGTCCATCAGCAGCCGGCTTTCATCCCTTTAGCAGGCCCCGCAAACCGCCAGGGCCGGATTGCGGCGAACAATATTTACGGCAAACAGGAAACATACAAAGGCACATTGGGAACTTCGATTGCCAAAATCTTCGATCTGACGGCTGCCGTCACAGGCAGCAATGAAAAAACGTTAAAACAACATGGCATTGATTACAAAGTCGTCCATATTCATCCCGCGTCACACGCCGGTTATTATCCGGGAGCGTCTCAACTGGCCTTAAAAATCATCTTCAGTCCGCACGACGGCATGATCTACGGAGCTCAGGCCATCGGTAAAGACGGTGCGGACAAACGGATTGATGTAATCGCCACCGCAATGAAAGGCGACCTGACCGTATTTGAATTAACAGAACTTGAACTCGCCTATGCCCCTCCATTCTCATCGGCGAAAGACCCCGTTAATATGGCGGGCTATGTTGCTTCTAATATGGTGGAAGACGGATTGGAGACGGTGCAGTGGCACGAAATTGACAAAATTGTTGAAAGAGGCGGCTTCTTGATCGACGTCCGGGAACCACACGAAAGAAAAGCAGGCTATATTAAAGGATCCGTTAACATCCCATTAGGCGAAATCCGCGATCGTCAGGACGAAATTCCGAACAATCAACCAATTTACGTTGCCTGCCAAGTCGGGCTGAGAGGCTATCTCGCCGCACGAATCCTCCTTGGCTCCGGCTATCGAGCGATCAATCTAGACGGCGGCTGGAAAACCTACTCTTATGTAAATCAGGCATAGCGGGACAGGCCTTTCTTAATGGAAAGGCTCTGCTATCCCCCTTCTGTTGTGCTACATCAATCTGCTGATCGCTCTGGATGGGCCCTTTGAATCGTCATTTTAAAACACACATGACCATTTCAAAGTATCACTGTGCTGGAAGATAAGCACTGAACACATTTACAACAACATTTATTCACCGATTTCCTCATAACAAAGCTAAACTAACACATCCTACAGGTATACAAATCATCATCGAAAGGAGATTGTCCTATGAATAAAAACGACCTTCAGGAATGCATCACCGAATGCGAAAGCGCCCTGACCCATTTGCATCACGCATTAAACAAGGTTCATGACCAAGCAAAGCCAAAGATGGAGCATGCGGTAAAAGACTTGAAAGAATGTGTGGCGGAATGCCGGAGTCATTTGTAAAAGCGGTGTCCCTGCTTATTGCAGGGACTTTTTCTGTAAGGCTGAGGCTAAAGGATACTGATGAGATTTAGTCATGGACTAGAATAATAGGCTCCTAAGAGAATAGAAGAAAAGGGTGTCTGGATTCAGGCATCTTTTTCTTCGTATCCCTGCATAACCAATCATAGAAAGACCTAGCTATGTTAAGGTAATAAGTAAAGAAACTTCTATGCAATAGATTCACTTTAGAAAGGAATCAAAATAATGGTGATATTTGAAACGATCATAGGCTACGTTTGTTTCCTCATTGTTAATGTCCTTTATGATACTTACATAAGAAAAGGAAAATCTCATTTTGGTCACTTAGCTATCGTCTCATTAGTCCAAACAATGATTGCGTTGGGCATATACTTCATTTTTTGAAGGTTTACAGATGATGTTAAACTGCCTGCATAATTAATTCAAAAAGGATGTCTGAGGACAAGGCATCCTTTTCACATTGTATGAATATTTTATTGGTGTCCCTTGATGAAAACACATTCTCCACCCGCTTCCAGATTGAACTGCGCAGCATCTCTGCTTTCTCGTTTCATCCTTTAAACGGTATGTCGCAAGCACAACACCATCCGTCAAAGGATGGACGGCAAAATCAGCGATCGTCATTTTTCTCACACTGATCCCTTCGGTGTCGACGCGATCCTTATTAAACCAGATATCTCCTGAACTGCCAAACTCGAAAAAATCACCTGCCAACAATACCGAAAGTTGTCCCGGCGAGGAGCAAATTTCCGGCTTTAATTAGGTTCGTATCAATGTTTTTGAAGATTGATCTTTCAATTATCTTCCTCTTTTACAATAAAAAAAGAAGCCCTAAAAAGGACCTCAACCTCCAACAGGCAATTCTGCTACTTGAACACTGTCTGACGCCATATTGTGGCTTTGGGATAAAGCAGCTCCGCCAAAGACCACGGCTGTTAACGCTAAGCAAAGAATGATTTTTTTCATGACAATACCTCACTCCCTAATGATCTCATTTTGTTTTCGGCTTTCATGAATATTTTAACAAATTCCAGCGCTTCCTTGAAATCTCCTTTTTTCTCAAAATAGCTTGAGATGAGCAAAGAAAGGTCGCAAACCCCGTCTAAATCATTCATCTCGTCCAAGGAATCGATGTCGTCTTTGATGCTTTTTACGTTTTCATGGCAATACAGCTCATAAATAATATTTATTTTCTTTTCATAATGCTTATTCCCGTTTTTCTTTAATTCCTCCTGTCCTTTTTTATAATAGAACAGGGCCGCTTCTGTTTCGCCGATTTTGAAAAACTCTCTGATCAGCATGTAAAGCGAGTTGATATAGTAGCTTGACTCGCACCATTCGGCGTTGCTCAAAGCATGCTGGACGGCGAGAATGCATTCCTGAGACCGGCCGGAATTGGAATACAGAATGCTGATATTGTGATGAAGCATCGCCTCTAAAAACGAATCGTCGATCTTTTTGGAAATTTCAATCGATTCTTCAAAGTACTTCTCCGCATCTTTAAAGCGCTGCATCTGCATGTAATTTGTCCCCATCACAACCTGGGAAATCGCCAGCTTTTTTTCGTACCCGTCATGCATTTTGTAAATATTCATCGCGTCTCTCGCATAATTGAGAGAAACCGCATTTTGCCGGAGAGACATATACAGCCAGGACACTTTAAAATAAAACTCGGCCGCTTCGATCTGATCGGGCACCTTCGCCAGTTTTTTCTCGGCAACCTTGTACAGGCTGATCGCCCGCTCAACATTCTTGTTGTACGCTTCATGCATCGCCTCAAAAAAGTAGAAATAATAATCGATCATATGATCCGTCTGCTCGATGCACTCGATCTGCGAATCATTAAAGTAAGACTCCCGCGGCAGCCGCTCTCCCCTCGCATCATAAAGCATCATCCGGTACCGCTCCTCAAGAAGCGAAAAATAAGCCAGCACATTCTGATCCTCTTCCATCTCGGAAAACATCGACTTCGCCTCATCAAAAAGATGCTTTGCCTGCTCAATATCGTGCTTTTTAATGGCCAAATGGAATTCGTTCAATACCCCCGCAACCACCTCTGAAGCGACCTTGCTCATGCCGAACCCCCTCTTTCTCTTTAAGATTGTTCTCTATCTGTAACATGATCTTATCACACGTGTAAATTTTTGTAATGACCTTTTGTCAATTAGTGTTCTGTTTTTGTCAACAATTCGATATGAGACCTTTCTCTAAGGAGGAAAAAGCCTTTTGTTGTCAATTTTAACTGTTGGTATAGATCAATCAACTCATCTGGCCTATAAACAGAAATGCTCCTTCTTTTTCAAAAACAAGAAACCACTCGCCTTCCACAAAGGCAAGTGGTTCTTCATTTATTTTAATTGCTGATAAGAAATCAAGCGATGAATATGGACTCCCAAGTATGTTAGTTCATCGTTCGGAATGACGATTCCGTGTACCTGTTTGATATAATCTTTGATTTTGAAAGCTACATCCATTGCTTGCGGATATAAATTAGCAATTTGCTCAAACAATTCATTCTCCTGATCTGCCAACAATTTATCAGCGTAAAATCTTTCAACGAAAAATTTAACATGTGTGATAAATCGGCTGTAATGAATATTTTCTTGATCTAATTTCATGTTTAATGTGTAACGGACAAGATTGACAATGCTCCCGATCATTTTTGCATACTTCATTCCATTTTTAGATTCTGTTTCTTCACCTAATGCATTAATTAAGTGGAACGCAATATTTGCCGCTTCCTCTTTCGGCAATTGGATCCCCAGTGTTTCATTGATGAGCTGCAGCGCATAATTCCCTGCCTCAAACTCTTCCGTATAGTAGTTTTTAATTTCCCAGTAGACGCGATTCGTAATATTGATGTTCTTTTTATAACGCTCTACTGCAAAATTCAAGTGATCCATTAATGTGAAGTATACGCCGGAATTTAGCTTTGTTTTTAATTTTTCTTCTGCATAATGAACAATTTGCTGTGTCAATTCAATAAATTCTTGCGGTATTGAATCCAACAGTTGGAGAAATTCCTTTGCCTTTATATTGTCTACTGGCATAAATACTTGATCAGCCTGTTTTTCTTCAATCATATTCCCCGGCTTTTGCCCATAACCGATGCCCCTGCCGCATAAAACCAGCTCCTGGCGGTTCTGATCTACAGCCAGTACCACACTCGAGTTTAAAACCTTTTTTATTTTAAACATCGCCATCACCTTTTCATGAATGCGGTTTTTTAGTCTAATACTTCTCCATTTGACTCGATCACTTTCTTATACCAGTAAAATGAATCTTTACGTGAGCGCTTCAATGTCCCGTTGCCATCGTCATCTTGATCAACATGGATAAACCCATATCGTTTGGACATTTGAGATGTTCCCGCACTAATAATGTCAATGGATCCCCAGCTGGTATATCCGAAGAGATCTACACCTTCTTCAATGGCTTCTTTCATCTGACGGAAATGTTCTCTGAAATAGTTAATACGATAATCATCATGGATCGATCCATCGCTTTCAACAACATCTTTCGCACCCATGCCGTTCTCCACAATAATGAGAGGTTTTTGATAGCGATCATACAATTCAATGAGCGAAATCTTTAAGCCGACCGGATCGATTTGCCAACCCCAATCTGTTGACGGCAAATATGGATTTTTCACACCGCGAATCGTATTGCCATCTGTTTTTTCCAGCCCCTCCTGTGCAGATTCTGTCAGGGACATATAGTAGCTAAACGAAACGAAGTCTACCGTATGTTCTTTCAAAATGGCAAGATCGTCCGCTTCCATCTTAATATTGATATTTTTTCGTTCCAGCATGCGTTTGATCAATGGCGGATATTCGCCAAACACTTGAACATCTGCATAGAAATAGTTATCAAGGTTTTGCTTCAGTGCGCGTTCTACATCATTCGGATGACAAGTGTGCGGATATGTCGTGAGTTTCGTTAGCATACATCCCACCTGACTGCCGGGAATGATGCGATGACAATCTGCAGTCACAAGAGCGGATGCCACAAATTGATGGTGCAATGCTTGATAAACCGTTTCCTCTATTTTCCCTTCAGGACAGCGATCAGGAATGATTCCCGCTGTAATGAAAGAATGGCGATGTATACTGTCAATTTCATTAAAGGTAAGCCAGTATTTTACGACATCTTTATAGCGTTCAAAACACACATTTGCGAACTTCACAAAGAGATCGATCACTTTTCTTTCAACCCATCCGTTGTATTTCACACTAAGTGCTAATGGCATTTCATAATGTGACAGCGTCACGATCGGTTCAATGTTATGTTTTTTCATTTCTTGAAACAGACGATCATAAAACTGAAGGCCTTTCTCGTTCGGCTCAGCTTCTTCTCCTGTCGGGAAAATTCGGCTCCATGCAATCGATATACGCAATGTTTTGAAGCCCATTTCTGCAAAGAGAGCCAAGTCTTCTTTATAGTAATGATAAAAGTCAATCCCTCTGCGCTTCGGATATTTTTTTACGTCCGGGTCTTTCATTGCGCGTTCAATGTTTTCAGAAGTAACAGCAAGGTGTCCTTCGTAATCTTCTACACTCAAATTCGAACGGTACATAGCAATATCTGCAACAGACGGTCCTTTTCCATCAACATTCCAAGCTCCTTCTGCTTGGTTTGCGGCAATCGCACCGCCCCATAAAAAACCTTTTGGAAATCCTTTTGTCTTTGTCATCATGATTACCCTCCTATTTGTGTGACAACCATCAACGTATCTTGACGATTGACCTCTTTTAATTGCGTTACTTTTATATCATATTGATCCGTATTCGTAATAACTGCTAGTGTAACTGGATCATAACCTGCTTCTTTAATTTTTTCTAGATCAAATTGAATGAGCAGATCACCCGCTTTGACTTTGTCTCCTGCTTGCACCAATGGTTTAAAGAACTTGCCCTCTAGCTGAACGGTGTCGATCCCAATGTGGAAAAGAACCTCAACTCCGTTTGCTGTTTTCATGCCGAGCGCATGATTTGTTTCAAAGAGAAGTGAAATCTCGCCATCTACCGGTGCATATAGTTCACCCTTTGAAGGAATAATGGCAATTCCTTCTCCCATTACCTTTGAAGAAAATATGTCATCTTCTACATCAGATAGTGAAATCATTTGACCGATGACTGGACTTTTGAATGTCTCATCTGCGCCAAGTTTTTCAGCGAAAACACCTTGCTCTGCTTCTTTTTCCGTTTCTTCTGTCTTTCGATCTTTTCCTAAAATAAAGGCTGCAGCAAAAGCAACAACAAATGAGATGGCAAAACCGATAACTGCAAACATGAAGTTGCGTGGAAGCTCGTCAGATATGAACATCGACATACTTGCAAGCCCAGGTCCAACAAGAACAAACGCTTGAAGTCCGACAAGTCCAATGAAGATTCCGCCGATGAAAGAACCGATCATGACACTGCTAAGCACACGTTTATTTTGCAGTGTCACCCCGTATAATGCCGGTTCGGTAATCCCAAAGAATGCGGAAATCCCTGCAGAAATGGCAGTTGAACGAAGCACTTTATCTTTTGTACGAAGGGCAATTGCGAAACACGCCCCACTTTCAGCGAGATTGTGTGCAAGTGATGCAGGCAAGTAAAGTGCTTCTTTTCCGAGATTGCCCATTGTTGTTACAGCGTACGGCACCATCGCTTTGTGCATCCCCGATGCGACCATAAATGGAAGGACTGCTGCCAGGATCGCAACCGCAACCCAGCCCACTTTGTCAAACATAGCAAGGATAATTGCTGTGAAGCCTTGCCCAGCTGTAAAACCGATTGGTCCCAGCAGCAGGAGAGTGATCGGAACTGTCATAACCAATGACATCATCGGTACGAAGAAAATTCGAATAGGTTTTGGCGAAATACGAGTAAACCATTTTTCCATCTGTGCATACAACAGAACAGATAAAATCGCTGGAAACACCTGATAGGCATACGCAATATTTTTCAAATCAAATGAAAATAATTGAGCGCCTTCTGTCAGCATAGCCGTCGTGTTTGGCAAAATATGAGCGCCGACTGCCGATAATGCAACAAGCGGATTCACTTTTAGTTTATTGGCTGTCGTCACGGCGACTAGCAATGGCAGGAAGTAAAGCGGCGCATCGCCAACCATATTTAAAATCTGATACGTTTGCCCTTTGGCATCCATTAATCCGAATAACGAGAAGAGAAGGAGAAACGATTTTAAAATCCCTCCGCCCGCAATGGCTGGAACAAGCGGTTGAAAAACACCAACAATGAAGTCTAATAGTACAGTCCCCGCTTTTCGCTTTTCCTTCGGCTGATTGGCAGGCCCGTTTTGTCCAGCAGGTGATCCGCCGAGAAGGCCGGTCACTTTCTCATAGACTTCGATGACATCGTTTCCAATTACAACCTGGCATTGGCCCGACATACGGACAGCGATGACACCCGGTGTTTTCTCAAGCGCCGGTACATCCGCCTTGTTTTGATCAATCAATGTAAAACGGAGTCGTGTCGAACAATGCTCCAAGTGGGCAATATTCTCTTTACCGCCTACATGCTGCAATACGTCTCTTGCTGTTTGTGTGTAATTCACTGTTTCTCCCCCTTTTCTGAAACATGAGACCTATATTTAGGCAATAAAAAAAGGACCTAAACCGACAAATTAAAAAATTTATCGGTTTTAGATCCTGCCTGCATGACCAGTCACATGTCTAATTTATCAATATTGGATTTGATTAAAGTATATATCGGTTTTATGAAAGCGTCAACATTTATTTTATTTTTCTTAAAAAAGTAAATTTCTTGGTCGAATGGCCTACGATTTATTTCTAATAGCGATCATGAAGATCTTTAAGCACCCGCAAATTGCGCGCCAAGGTTACAGGGTTACAAGACACATAATCTGCACGCTTCGGCTTTATCTCAATCATCGTTCGCAGCAAAGCATTATCCGACACAGTTCATCAAGCACGAGAAGTAACGAGCACATTCTAATTCTCAAAACATTGACTTCGCCTGTTCAATATTTATGCTTTTTAATTGCCAAATGGAATCGTTCAACACCCCTGCAACCACTTCTGAACCGACCTTGCTCATGCCGAACCCCTCTTTCCCTTTAAGATTGTTATCTATTATTAAAATGACCTTATCAAATGCGTATTTTTTTATAAATTACCTTTTGTCAATTAGTTGGATAAGATCTGTCAACAGCTTAACCTGGCCCGCAGAGTGAATTTTTAGATTGCTTTTCTTCCTCTATCTATTCTCTTTATATTTAGTCGTTTTAATAAGCGTTCCATAATGGCTCAGAACAGACAATATAACCAATAATTACCATCGGAGCGAATTTAGATTTTTCTTTATTTCTTTCATTCTTAAAATGTAATTTTCCAAATCCACTATAATATATACTTCATTTACAAAGATTGTTTTCTATATCCGTTTGGAAAAGCCAAAAATTCTTTGGAATAAGAGGGGGCTCCATATTTGACGGTTTAGTCAATGTAAATATTTATTCTCTTTAACTTCACTTTCTTTACAAAAGGAAGTGAAATTAAAAGTTGTATTGAAAAGTTGTATTGTTTTCCAAGCGGAAACAAGGAACTGTGTATTAAGTTCCTTGTTCTTTTGTTATTTCTTTTATTTCATATATACTCTATTCACCACAAAATTCGCAGAATCTGAAGAATATCATATTCTTGTTTTTAAATCTTTAGCTCACACCTAGTGCCTTAAACACCGCATCTATCGGATCAGAATAAAAAACTGGCTGCACTTTTACCAATAAATCTGATGGAACTGTCTGCAAGTCCATAACCGATGCTGCAGGTATTAACACTTTCTTGGACCCAGCATCTACACATACTTGTAAAGTATTTGCAAATCCTTCAACTTTGGAAATAGTACCCCCGACTGTCATATTACCAATAACGACTAAACTCTCCTGCGTTGGCTTTCCCAACGCTCCTGAGCAAAGACCAATTAATTCAGCAATCGCTAACTCATCCGTTAGGCCAATTCCTTGCAGATCACTTATGTGCATGAGATAGTCTTTTGTTTTGGTACTAATCGTATTACTAATACTTTTACTATTAGCAGTAAAGAAACGAAATGCTGTATCAAGGCTTTCCTTTGCATCACGGTTTGAACCAACACCTGATTTATCAAATTTACCGGTTCCACTAACAACTTGATTTTCGAGCTTATAAATGCCAATCATTCCAGAATGGCTATGTCCAGCAACGTAAACATGTCCTGGTTTACCCATACCTTCTGGAATCAGTTTACCTCCACCTTGTTCTGGGACTGATACGTAATGTTCTTCTAACGTTTCCTTATCTATATAAGAGAACATCACATCATAAAACTCCATTCCACCAATTTTCTTTAACTGTTCCTTAACACGTCGACGGCCCTCAAGTGCATACTCCAGTACCTCACTTAATTCTTCTTTTGTAAAATCTCCATGTGGATAAAGGAGCTTTAACATTCCAGAAACAGTTCTCTTTACCGCATTCGTATCACGCTGGTTTAAATTATTACCTAACTTGAAATAGCGATTAATTGCATCACTGAATGTACGTTTACGCATTTCACGAAAAAATTCTGCAAGATAATCAACAATAAATCCATATTTTTTAGTGATAATATCAGGTCGCATTTTCGGAATCTCCCAACCAGGAAGGTAATAGTGCATCCGATCAAAGAATGCCGAATCATTTGCCATTTCTTCAGGGAATGGTGCAAACAAGTGTGATGTTTTAATTAGTGTGTCCACACTTTGATTGATATTGCCGACAAATACCATGGAAGCAGAAGCATTCTTTTCTTCTTTACCTCTAGCAAAAGAACCTGATGCCATGTAATCCTTCATAATTTGAATGCCGTCTTTATCTTTAAAACGGATACCCGCAACCTCATCAAAAGTAACACAATCCCACATCCCGACAAGACCTACTTTTCTTGTAGACATATTATAAAATAGATTTGCTACGGTTGTTTGTCCACCCGAGACGAGAATCGAATTCGGTGATAACTCCTTATACACATGAGATTTTCCTGTACCACGAGGCCCCAGTTCACACATATTGTAATTATTTTCTACAAGGGGAACCAACCGCAGTAACAAATGCCACTTTACCCGCTCTTCTAGTTGCGTTGGTTCCATTCCTACTGAACGAATTAAGACATCAATCCATTCATATTTTGTGAAGCTCTTTCTCCCATCAAATACCTCTTGAATGTCCATATTTGGCATTTGAATTGGTTGTAAGCTACTAACATTAAAGGGGTTTGAGTTACGAACCTCTTCATCATAAAAATAATCAACTTTGACCATACACCATATGCCACCGACAAGGAGCTTATCAAACTCTTTCACATACATGGATGAAATGGGAACACCTTTTAAACCAAGGTTTGAAAACTCCGCTTCATAAGTATCAATTTTGGGATTTAATGCAACTGTTACCTTGTCAATAACAGAGTATTGGCCATATTCCCGAATGCGTGATTTTATCTTTTCCGCCTCATCAGGACGAACAAAGTTTTCAGATAGAATTTTCTTCACCCGTTCAAGGCCTTCACGAATACTGTCCTCATCGTCAGTTGCAGCATACATCCCTAGTAAATACTCGAGCACGTATACTGGAACGTTCGCTCCCTCTTTAATAAGGGTCGTTAAATCTTTACGTACAACTCTTCCAGCAAAAACGTCATTCAACTTTTTATCTAAATCAACAGTTATTCCTTCATTCGCTCTTTCTTTCACTCACGGTCCACCTCCCTATTAAAAATCGAAGTCGCTAATAATACCCAATTTGATGTTAAATGGTATTTTTTCCACTACAACACCTGTCTCAGTATCCTTTATGGTTAAATAATATGTTTTATTTCGATCATAAGGAATGCTCTTTAATACAAACCTTATTTTGAAAGTCCGATCAGCAGGATTATCAAAGGGGCGATCTCCTATAATCGTTTCCTCGTTAGATATTACATTTCCCTCCTCATCAGCCATATAGATGACAACTGTTCGAGGGGTTATCTTGTCTTCCACCTTTTCGGTTTGGAAAAATTCAAGATTAAAAATGCTATTTGTTATCTTACGGGTTGTATTTGTAAGTTTAATATCAACTTTTTTAATTACCTTGGCACCTTTTTGTCCAGTACGTTTGTTTTTAAACGATAAGAGTGGGACGACAATCTCTTGCAGACTTGCACCACCATGAACAAAATTAATACCTGAGCCTTGCATTTTGTATCTGAGTGTTGCCTTTGGCAAATATGCTGTTAATTGCTGCTCATTTTTTATTATGGATGACAGGTTGATAGCTAATTGTCCTGATACTTCACGCTGATCCTTTGAAAGTATATAGCGACGTTTAACTTCAATCCTATCTATTGAATCTTGTCCAATCTTATCACTTTCTTCTAATTCATCCCTTTGGTAAAGGAAACCATGATCGGCAGTAATAAACACATTTGTTCCACTCAAATCATCCCGAATAATTTTAACTAAGTCATACAATTGGTTTAATGAAGTTTCAACAGCATTAAATGTATAAACTTCTGTTGAAGCCTTATCTCCCATTGCATCAATCGTATCGTGATAGATGTATATGAGTTTTTTACCCTTAAAGGTTTCTCTTCTTCCTGCTTTATTCATTGCTAGTACATCTTGAAAATGAACACCAATGCTTTCAGCCACCTTTGATTCAATAATCTTTTTCCGATTTTCCAAACCAGAGGAATCTTTTCGATCAACAAATACCCTAGCATTTGTATCTATGTCAATTTCATTGTGTGGTAGGAGTGATGACATTCCAATTTTTGTAACTGAAGGCACAACACCGAGTAATGTTTCCACATCACAAACACCCATAGTCTCTGTATTAAGGCGTTCAGCCAACTCAACACCTATTTCATAACGCATTGCATCCGAAACAATAACAAAAACTCGTTCCCCACTTCTAACTTTAGAATCAATGAAAGTAGAATAAAAGTCTTGCTGATTTTTAATTCCTGGTAATGACCAGTCCTGTGTCATTTCAGACTCAACCGCTTGGGACCAATGGGAACTCAACTCACCCATATACCAGTTTGTATATAGATTTTCTACCAGCATTTTTAATTTTTTCAATAGATCATGATTACTTTCTTCATCATAAGCCACATAAAACTTACGGTAATATGTATCCATTAAATGATAGTCATTTACATATGCTTGATACAAATCAATAGCCCGTCCTTGTGGGATACCTTGACGATGTTCTTTGTAAAACTCATGAATTTTAACAGTATAGTAAAGTGCCTCATATATGGAAGCAAATTTATCATAGTAATGCTTAGCTCTTCTCAATTTAATAAGTTTCGTGTATTCTTCATAATCCTCAAGCTGTGTAACCAACCCATTAGCTATATAAATGATGATTGCTCGGTCGATATATGGAAAAGTATCCGCCTGTTTAAATGATTCAAAAGGTAAATGATTGATAATGTTCGAAAGTTGGATTTCCTGCTCAATCATTTTAGCGTATTCATCAAATACCACATAGTCAGTCTTATGGTGCATCCAATGGTCAATAAACACAACAGCATTTGTTTTATTTCGATTTGAAATAAAATCATTAAGCTCATTTAGATTTTCTTCTCCAACCAATTGACTGAATGCCGTTACTACTAGATGGATGAACAATGTTTTTAGACTTTTCTTCTCCCGTTCATAACCGTAGTGAATAGAAACATAATTCCAGAATACGTCAATATCAAAAAACTTTTCCATAAGGAATAAGTATTTATTCTCATTGCCCTCCAGCGTGTCCATTAACACAGCCTTTAAAACTTCTTCAAAATCTGGAGTTTTAACGTTGCATAAGACACTCATAATAGAAAGTTCAATTATTTGCTCTGAATAGGTTTCTATATTTAATGCTGAAAACTTTCTAAAACGGTCCTTATTATTAAAGAAACGTTCATACTTTTTGATAACTGCTCGAAGTGATGGGTCTATATTCAATTCACTTAATATAAGTGAAATTCGATCTGCATAGAATGTTTTTGAATAAAAAAATGTATCTGCTAACCAGTTGTCTTCCACACCCAACTCCGTATTTGTATAAATCAAGTAAGAAGACACTGGATCTTCTTCTTCAAGTAAATACTTTGTCTGGAACTGGTTACGATCAGTAAGCGTATGAACCTTTACTTTATCAACGTTTAGATGCTCAATGTCCTCAGTGAACTCATTATCCTTATCCACCCAGAACACAATCTTCCGTTGTTCCCCATCTTTTAATGGTTCATTAAATATATCTGATAACGCAGCCTCAATTTGATTTATGTTCATTTCCTTCACCTACCTTCTACTACCATTATAGTGCAAAGATACAACAGCAAAACGCCGATGTATCCTCAAAAAGTTAATTATAATTTTGCGACAAGTCCTTTAAATTTTTCATAATTAACTTTAACTCCATCATCTAAATCTATTTCAATTTGCATATCAGCCATATGATGAAGTAGCTCATCATATGCTTTCAACTCTTCAATTTTCTTATCAAGGGCTTTTAACTCTTTCTTTGCATTACTAATTTCTTTGGCTGTTGAATCCCCTTCAATGATATTAAGCAAGTCTTCCTTTTCTGCATCTAAACGTATCTGATAGTCATGTAAATAATCTGTTCGAATCCGGGATAAAGTTGTTTTATCATAACGGTGCATGTAAATAATGCAGTTAAATGCCTTTTCTTTACCAGAAGTAAATAACCAATAAATTGGTCGCTTGCTATATGTCTTTAGATGGTCTTTATAAAAATCATTTAAGAAATAACGACGCAAAGTTTCTTTAGGTGTTTCACCCTTCTTTCTACCAAGTGCACCCGTTATAAATTCAAGATTTTCAGAAAGAGTCTCCTCTCCAAAAGTAACTCGGATAAAATCAATAAATCTTGAAACAATGTCATCTTCAAAATAAGAACCTGGAAGAACAGAAAGAATATTATCCTTATCTGCTTTGAATGTCTTATATCTTGAATGGTCAAATTCACCGCCAGCATAAACAAGACCATCTTCATCTAGTGAATAGCGACCGAATGAACATCCAACTGCATAAGAAATGAGACTTTTTATATCCCGTTCTAAATCAGATTTATTAATAGTTATATCATCATCTTCTACAATTGGAGAAATCTCATTATTCAAGCTGTATATATCAATGAATAATTCGTTTAGCTTTTCCTCTTTAGACTTTAATTGGAAAAATCGTTCTTCTTGGATATCCTTCCAGTTTTTAAAACTATCTTGAACACTAAACTTATTCATCGAAATTAAAGGATGCTTCTTAAATTCCCATGATGTTTCGAAGGAATTCCAATCATTTTTTGATATTTGTATACATTCTTGACTTAGTTGATCGATTTGCTTTTTCAAACTTTCCTCCACATCTATAATAATTGGAAGTTTTGCTATATTTTCGACCTGAAAATTTAGAGTAGGGTTTTGTAATTTCAAAAATTCAAAGGCTAATTTGCTACAAAGAAATGCAGTTAAATACAATGTATCTTCTTTCTTCGGAAATACGGAAGATCCCGCAACATCAAATAAGAACCCAGGAGGAGAATAACGTACACCAAACCTTGATGAACTTATAAATGACCAGGTTATTGCTTCTTTAAAATATAATCTTGGTTCTCTTAACCTATAATTACTTTTTTTACTGAAGTTTTTAATTCCCTCTCCTTCATTTTCCATATTTATTACGACGTCATTATTGCCATACCACTTTCTAAATTCCCCTCCTTTATTATAGGGGAACCACTTATACCCATACTTGTTAATGTCAGAGAAACCGCTCATTTCAAGTCCAACCTTTTGAATTGATACTTCGAACCAATTCCTAAGAAATACATTATTGTTTCCAGTTTGTATACCAGTTTTAGGATCTGCAATATCGCTTAGCTTACTTTCATTATTGAAAATGTCTCTAACTCTTTGTGTGGACCAATATACAATGGGAGATCCAGGAATTTTGCCGAAATATTCTTGTTTAAATTGATACCTAAAAGGAATACTAGGATTTTGAACCGCTTCAATCGCTTTATCCTTCTTTTCTGTAGCTGTTCTTTGGTCTAATAACCTTATATACACTCCTTGTTTACTTTCAATCTTCAAATTCCTTAGTACAAAAGCGGCGGATTGAACTACTTCTCCACCAATCTCCTCAAAAGCTCTTGAACCGAGATGCAACATATTTTCAATAGATTTATTGGCGATAATACTTTCTCTTAATTTTTCAAAACTTGATAAAAACATCCAGGCGTGTTGATTTATAGACGCATAAAAGCTAAACTCTTTTAGGTAATGATCCAACTCCATAAAGGTAGCAAATAAATCACTTTTTGAATTTGGATAATACGTATTCAAATATTTAGATAAAATTGGGTTCATGTATCTTGACCCCATATAGGGGGGGTTAGTTACTAAAACCTCATATTTCTGCCCCATAATTTGATTTTGTTTAATTAACTTCGGAAACAAGGATAATATTTTTTCTCTTTTTTCTATTCCAAAGAGATCTATAGCAGGGGAAGCATTTATTTTTTCAAGTCTTTCCTGTATTAATGCTATATCCTTTTCTGTTACTTTAATTATGGAGCCTAATGTTTTACCATCTCGAAATTGATCAATAAATGCTTTTGATTTCTGATAGTTTTCACCACTTTGTTCCCCTGCAAAATAAGCAATATCCTCCTCATTAATTGAATTGGTCTCTTGTACCGATGCCAAGTTAAGTTTCAGTCCATCTCGTTCTATGTTTCTCAAAAATCTCCGATTGTACTTCAATGCTTTCATAACCACGGAGAAACAAGCTAATTGATATGCACGATCATCTATGTCTAACCCATACAAGTTGTTTTCAATAATAAGTCTCGGAATTTCTCTTTCCATATACCCGCACTTACTGTAAATCTCATAAAAGACATCAAATGCGTAAACAAGAATGTGTCCACTTCCCATTGCTGGGTCAAAGCATTTAATTTCTTCCACATTGAGTTCTTTATTCACAAACGGAGCGATTTTATCCTGAAAATCTTCTTGTTCATATTCCAAATAAAATTCCCAATCATTAAGTAATTCCCGATGTTCAGGATGTGCTTCTACCCAATAACGTCCAAGTGAATTTTGCACCATATAGCGAACAATCCAATCAGGAGTAAATAACTGAGTAGCAAATGGAATTTCTTCTGCTTTATACTTCTTTTTCTCTTTAAAAACTCTATCTTTTTCCTCAGCAATATAATATTGATAGAGCCAGCCTATAACTTCAATTTCTTTCCAATTATCCTCTGGTATAACTTCAGTATTGGTCATGTAGCGTAAAAAGGAATCGGTAGCTAGAAGGCCTTCTGGAAATAGAATTTCAGAATAATCATCAATTGTTTCAAACATGAATGGCATATAACGATTTAAGTCGTTACAATGCTTGATTATAAGGTATTTGAACAATTCCTCTGAACTATTATTCATCTTTAGATTATAGATATATTCCTTATCCAAATCTAAATCTAATGATAGTACTTCTTTCATCATGTCTGGCTCGGTGCTATCTGCATTAGTAGAAGATAGCACCCTTACTTTGGTTGGTAAATGATCATTTACCTCCATAAAGCGTAAAGCAGTGAAACGGTTAAACCAAGTATAAGAAACTTCCTCCATCACTCGCTTAAACCCAATTTGTTTAATACGATCAATTAACCGATCTCTTTGAGTCTTTTCTTCCTTTGAAAGCTGTCTGCCATCAATAAAGATGGCATCCGAGCTTTCAATGTCCGCTTTTTTTATATTATCTTCTGTAATTCCTATTTTCATGGCCCTTGCTTCGACTTTTTTCAACAACTCTCTGCGTGCATTCGTAGCAAAAGTCTTGAGTGCAGTTTTATTCATCCAATTCACCTCAATTACTCTACAAACTCAATTTGTTTATTTTCTTTAATAATTCGTTTTAACTTTGTTGAAAGGGCGTTGATGTACTTATCGACATCATCTTCTGTAGTTAATGTTTTCACATTGACCAGCTTTGTTACCTTTACTGGTTGCTTTTGAATGGTCGGCTCTACAGGCGGTTCAATCACTTCACCACCAGGAAGTTTTCTTTCTTCCTCTTCTTTTTTACGTCTCCATTCTGCAATCTCCCGCTCGATATACCCTTCCATTTTTTCCTTGAAGCTCGTACTTTGTGAAACTGTTGCATCAACTTTATAAATATCTGTAAAAGTATCTATATTCGCATTAAGTTCTTGATAGTAACGATTTACTCTTTCTTTAGTTTCGTTGGATACACCATATTGTGATGTCAATAATGATAAGTAATCACTATCATCTTTTAATTTTTTTTGAGCGTTTTCTCGCTTCTCATTAAGGACACTATATATTTGTTCATCCATTGCATGAATGAGCTCTGGAATGTCCTTAATCTTTTTGTAAGGTATAGGATCCTGAAGTATAGACTGGAGCTTATTAATAACTCCTTCTACCTCTGCACCTATCAAATAGGATTTACTTTCATCATATTTTCGTAAGGCTTCCAATCCATCATCAAAGATCTTTTTCTGATCAGTATCGAAGAAACTTTTGACATAGACAATATCCTCTTCCCAATCAAGCAAATCATCTTCTAATTCCTTCAACTTATTGAAATAAGATACATTGTCTAAGCCACTGTGGAGCTGCTCAAAGTATTCTAATCCTTTGTCAAGTAGGCTCATACCAGGATACTTTCTACCTTCATAACGGGCTTTATATCCCTTAATTTCGTCTATCTGTTTTTCAATAAATACTCGAATGTCCTTCAATAGTCCATCTTCATCATCAGCTAAATCTGTTTTATTGAAAACATCTTTACAAATACTTTTAGCTGTTTTAATTAATTTTTCGTCAACTTTAACCCTCTTCAACACAATCGCTTTGTCGGCTTCCTGTGTCTTTGTAAAAATCGTTACAAGTGTATTAACATTATCTTCAGGTTCCAAGTATTCTGCATTATACCGAATTCGAATACGTTGTTCTTTTAATAATTGTGCAATTATTCCTGCTATATCAAGCGTCTTCCAACCATACGGCTTGTCTCCGAAACGGTCGAATAAAATCTTAATTCGCACCTGCTTTTTCAAGTCGTCTTGTAAACTGATAAAATCAGATACTTCCCGCTTAGCCAACTCATTTGAATTTACCTTCAAAGTTTCTTCAAAAGACAATTGTTCATCATTTGAAGCAAGGATTGAAATTAAGGCCCTCTCATTATCTAAATGTTCCTTTATATAACTGAGTTTTGTATAGACATTATCGACTAGCATTGTGAAGGCAGCATTCACTTTCTCACGAACAGTAGATCCTTTTATTTCTGCTTTATCACCATTGATAAAGAAAGCACTGTCCTTAATGGCTTCCTCCAAAAGCTCACGAACCCTTCTTCGGCGTTCACGAACTTCTGCTTGTTTATTATTAAAGATATTTTGAATGTTTTCAGGAAGTTGCGTAATATTCGTTTTCTTTCGGAACTCCTCAATACGTAATGCTTCACCGATTTCCTCAATATATGCCTCATTACCACCAAGTTTAATAATCATTTCCCCGTTACCTGAAGTCATCATCATTAATTCTTGCTCGGACTTATGGTAATGGTCTGATAAAGGAGAAAGAATTTGCATTCCTATATTGGATGTCTGATTCCCATAGTTTTTCTCATCCATTTTTTGATTGTATGTAAATGAGTATTCACTACTGTAACGGAAACGCTTTTCATCATATAGGTCTTGGAAGATGTAGTTTGCTAACTCCCGCTTAACGATGTCTTCATCAATATTAAGGGATTTGATTTCCCTATTGATGTCTTGTTCATCATCTGTTAAAAAGATAAAATTATCCCCATTTTTCTGTACCAACGTTTGGGATATTAGCTTACGTAAAGAAACTTTAATTTTCTCTTTAAGCTGTAACTTATCCTCATCAATATGTGTAACCATTAGAGTAGCAATATTATCGAGATTTGCTGGCAGTTCTTTTACATATTTAATCATGAACAGAACCTTTAAAAGATCAATGTTAAAGTCATCATCTTTTAAAGCAGGATTTTCATATGCACCCTCAATTACTCTTGAAATGGATGGATTAAGAAATTCTTTTATTGTATCATAGAAGGCATAGAAAGGAATAAGCGTACCTTCCTCAGCATTTTTATAATGAAGTCCAGCCTCTTTAAATGCCGATAACATGGATCGTTCCCCTTCTGATAAATGTTTACCAGAGGAGCCGTGTTTACGCACTTGTTCGAATACGTTTTGTAATAACTTGAATTGGTACGGGATAAAAGGGTAAACATCTGCAAATTCCTGCTCATTGTCGTAACCACGTAAATCCGCTGTGCTTTCTCGGAAACTAATTAAGTTCTTTAAAATCGCACTTTTTTCAGGATAAAGGACCTTCAATTTGTCATTAGCAAAGTCTTTTTTCAATAGGATACGTTTTTTGATAACTTCATCAACCGAGATGGATGAAAGAGAAAGTCTTGTATCGAATCGACCTTGGATACGGGAGAAATCATCACCTTTGACTTTAATTATGCTATCAATACTTTCTTGGGAAGTAACCATAATCCAAACCTTACCCTTACAATGGGTTCCAATATCTTCAGCAACTGTCTGCAGGTTCAGCATCAAACTACGGTTATCACCAATGTATTGGCCTATCTCATCCACTAGAAAGATAAGGTGGAAGTTTTCCCCCTTACTATTGATGTACTCATTTACGTCTTTCGCAAACTTTTCAATACTGATTTCGAAATTATTTACACCGTTCTCAAACCAATTTCGAGCAGACTCTTCCGTCATATCAGTTACTTTCGTTAAAGCACCAATGACAAAATCCGCATCAAAGTAAAAACTATTACGACGTTCTTCCCACGATTCACCAGCTAATGACTTAAATTCGGCTTTAAATGCCTCATAGACTCCCTGTTTATCCAGATACTTCTCCATCTCTGCAACACCGGGTATATCTCCGTAATAACCACGATGCTCATAAAAAACCTTCATAAAGACACGGAGAATTGCGTCTTCTTTTGATTTGTTATCAAGTGAACCTTTTGAATCTATGTTGAACAGAATGACTTCTGTTCCCACATCAGCCGTTCTTTGCATATTCGCATATACAAGAGGGTCTTGTACTTTTTCTTGAAAGAAATCAATTGCTTGCTTACCTTTTACCTTCTTATTTTCAAGCAAGTAAGCAAGGATTTTTAGAAAGTGTGATTTACCGGAACCAAAGAATCCAGAAATCCATACACCCATCTTATCTGTTACACCATTAATCCCTTTTTGATAGTTCTCATAAAACTTAGAAAGGTGTTTTTGCAGCTCACGGGTAACAACATACTCGTCCAATTCCTGATAAATATTACCTTCATCTTGTTGAGCTACTTTAATGACCCCACGAATATCACGTTCAATGTCTTTTTGAAACATATCTTTAATAATCATCTAAATTCCCCCTGATTCATTAATCAACTAATCGGAATGCTCGGTAATAGTTATCATCCTTAAACTTTCCAAACAATTTTAATGACTGACCATCATATTTACCTGGAAAAAACATGATTACAGGTATATTGTCCAAAACTTCTTGCAAATTATTTAAGATATTGTGAGACCTAACAAATGGGTAAACCTTCCCTATTCCTGTGATAAAAACCACATTATAGTCATCCACTTGTTCCTTAATTTTATTTAGAAATACCTCAGGTTTAGCAAATGTTGTCATCGCTTTAAACAATGCTTCTCTGCCTTGACGTTCTTCCATTAAAAAAATGCGATCAAAAATTCTTTTTTCCTTTGTAATATCAATGAGCATCTTGTACAAATCAAACTCGATTACTCTTCGATTTGATCCTTCATAGTTCAATTGTCTTTTGATCCGTTTAACGTAATCTCTGATATAAAGCTCCTGATTCGGTTCGTAGTCAAACACATAAAAGCTAATTTCGTTGCCCAAACCACGACCTTCGATAAATTTATCTTCTTTAATTTTATCAATAATTTTATCAGCCCTAGCTTTCAAGTTACTCATTCTGTCACCTCCTACTCACCCATAGCATGTACATAACGAGAATCGCCAATTTGAGTAAGATAATTTTTTATCGGTTCATCAATAATTAGCTTATTTAGTTCTTTACTCTTCCTGTTTCTTAAAATACCGCCTTCATATAATACTTGGATGTAGGCACGTTTTAACTTTTCAACATTAATATCACTCCAACTAGCTACCTTCTCACTTTGCTCTGCTTTAGAAGAAAAGAAGAGATTAATGTCCTTCTTCTCTATGAGGTAATCATTATTATGTAGCTTTTCCCCTATTACCTCATCCATGAACTCGAAGAACAGCAAATCAGTCTTCATAATGGCATATAGATTAAGGGTTCTCCCAGTTTCAATAGACCCTTCCAACAATAAAGATGCAAGCGTTTCATCAATAACTTCTGCCCTTTTCATAACGGATGGCAGTGCTCTATTGATTCTTCCTTGGTTATTAAATTGAAACAGATTTTCTTCTTTTACTTTTTTTCTTATTTCATCTTTGGCTAAGCCCTGTTGTTTCAACTTTACAACCTGTTTTAACTCAAAAAGTAAAAAGGACGCCCCATTCAAGCTTGAAGAATATTCTAAATTCATTGTCATGCAATCAAACCTTTCAGACAGGACTATTTTCCTGCCTTATTTCTAATATTTTTTCAACAACAGCTAATCGTCTTTTTCCACATTGCTGCTGAACAACTTTTGTAAACTGATTATTTTTTATTAGTTTTTCTTGATTATTCTCATACAAGTTTTTAATTCCTTCTATCAGTTCATTTTCTAGAATTTTATTTTGCCAATAGGAATCAATGAGCTTGTTCAATCCTATAGCCAAATCTCTCTGCGTGCGGTAGAACAACTTTAACGTCATACAATTCACCTTCTAGCCTAGATTTTACTTATTTCTTATTTTAATCTTATTCAATTGGGCATTCAATGGTAAAGAAAGGCTCATTACGATCAGTTCCTCTAATAAACCTATTGATAAGTGGCATTAGTTAGGTAATTCTAGAGGAAGCCACATTACATTGGGTTTGGTTCAAGGACGGACCACGACTAGAAAATTTAAATCTGTCCAACAATTAATGAGGAGTAGAAAAGGCCCCATCCTCAGGCAGAAATGTACCTGTTTAACTAATACTGCTTACTATGAAAAGTGTGGATTTGGAATGTACTATAAAAAAAGCTTTGAGGGTTATATGTTCGGGAATTACAACAAACATGGTATAAAAAAGCATGAAATAATCAATTATTTAAGAATCTGATTTAAAAACTAGCTATTAATGACTTAAAAAATTCAACCTTCGCATTGAATAAATAGGATATTTTTCAAATACTTGAAACGAAACTGAATCAACAGAAAGGGAAGTCAGAAAGGCAATTTGGAGACTTTGAGAAGGAGTTTGTCCAACTGAAACAAAAGAAAAAGAAGTCTCTCAATTTGTTTATTAACAAAAAAACCTCAAAAGCAGGCTATGATAAATTGATATTCAATGAAGTAAAACAATAGCTGTATGCATTTGAATTTCAAGGATTAACTTCAGAAACTCTTCACCTATTTATTATGGAAATAAAAGCAGATGGCAACTCGAGGAATCTTTTAATGATTCTCGATCCCATCTGCTATTTTATTTGATCAATTTTAACAACACACAACACTCCACATGCGCCGTATGCGGAAACATATCAACAGGCTGCACTTCAAGCGTCGCATACCCGCCATCCTCCAGCACCCGCAAATCACGCGCCAAAGTCCCTGGGTTGCACGACACATACACCACACGCTTCGGCTTCATCTCAATAATCGTCCGCAGCAATGCCTCATCGCAGCCTTTGCGCGGCGGGTCAACCACAAGCGTATCAGCCTTGATACCTTCCTTATACCACTTCGGAATCACGACCTCAGCTTCGCCAACTTCAAACTCAGCGTTCTCAATACCGTTCAACTCAGCATTCCGCTTCGCGTCCTCAATCGCTTCCGGTACAATCTCAACGCCGTACACTTTCTTCGCCTGCTTCGCTAAAAACAACGAAATCGTGCCAATGCCGCAGTACGCGTCGATGACGGTTTCTTCGCCGTTCAGTTCGGCGTATTCAAGCGCTTTGTCGTAGAGCACTTTCGTTTGCTGGGGGTTGACTTGGTAGAACGATCTGGCGGAGATGGCGAATTTGATGCCGCCGATGGTGTCGTAAATGTATTCTTCTCCCCAGATGACGGTTGTTTCGTCGCCGAAGATGACGTTTGTTTTTTTCGGGTTGATGTTTTGGACGATCGATTTGACGTGCGGGAATGCCGCGGTGATCTCCTCGACGATTTTCGCTTTGTGCGGGAAGTCGTTTGTCCTTGTGATGAAGACGACCATCATTTCGCCTGTGACGGCGCCGTATCTGACCATGATGTGTCTGAGCCAGCCTTTGTGGCGTTCTTCGTTGTACGCTTTGATGCCGTATTTGCCGCAGATCTCTTTAATCGCTTGAACGACGCGGTCGTTTTCCGACTGCTGGATCAGGCATTCGTTCATGTCGATGATTTCATGGCTGCGCTGCTGGTAGAAGCCTGCGATCAGGCCGCCTTCTCTTTCCCCGACAGGGACCTGCGCTTTGTTTCGGTAGTTCCACGGGTTTTCCATGCCGAGGGTCGGGTGGACGGTGATTCGGCTTAAATCGAGCTTGCCGATTCGCTCCAGCACGTCTTTGACTTGCTTCTGCTTGTAGAGAAGCTGGCCTTCGTAGTTGATGTGCTGAAGCTGGCAGCCGCCGCACTGCTTATAGATCGGGCACGGGGCGTCCGTTCGAAAGCGGCTTTCTTCTTTCAAGTCGATGAGACGGCCGAAGGCGAAGCCTTTTTTGACCCGGGTCACTTTGATTTGCGCCTTTTCGTCAGGCAGCGCGTTCGGCACGAAAATCGGGAAGCCGTCGACTTTGGCGACGCCTGCTCCTTCGTGTGTTAAATCTTCAAATACGACATTGTAATATTCATTTTTTTGAACGGGGGCTTTTTGTTTCATCTTTTTCACCTGCTATAAGAAAAACTTGGCCAGCTCTTTAGACCAAGTTCATTCATCCAATTTTCTCGCTTTTTCTTTTGACATGACGACATCGATATGGCGATAAAGGTTTTCGAATTCGCCCGGCAGTTCGCCGCCGTACTCGCCGTCAAGGTTGAGGAGCATTTTGTCTTTGACCGTCACTTTGACGCGGTTCGCTTTCGTGTAGATGACATGCTCGTCATTGATGTGTTCGCCGCGGAGGGCAAGTCCGACAAGTCTGATGAATTCGGCGAGGTTTGCCCGTTTTAAAATGACGAGGTCAAACATGCCGTCGTTCAAGCTTGAGTCGGGAGCGAGCTTCTCAAAGCCGCCGACGGAGTTCGTCAGCATGACGAGAAACAGCATCACTTCTCCTTCAAACAGCTTACCGTCGTATTCGATTTCAACCTCGGTCGGCCTCAGTGAAGGAAGGAGCATTTCCATTCCTTTCAAATAATAGGCGAGGTGGCCGAGCATCGTCTTTAATTTGCTTGGTACGTCATATGTCAGTTCTGTGAGGCGTCCGCCGCCGGCAATATTGATGAAATATTGGCCGTTGACGCGGCCGATGTCAATCGGACGGGCTTCTCCCTCTATTATTGTGTCAGCCGCCTTTAAAATATCCTCGCGCGGAATGCCGAGCGCTCTCGCAAAGTCATTCGTCGTTCCGACCGGAATGACTCCGAGCTTGGGGCGGTGTTCCAACGGCGCCAGTCCATTGATGACTTCATTTAATGTGCCGTCTCCTCCGGCCGCAACAATTAAGTCAAATTCTCGCTCAGCGGCATGTCTGGCGGCCTGTACGGCATCCCCTTCCCCTGTTGTCGCATGGCATGACGTTTCATAGCCTGCCTGCTCGAACTTCTGCAGAACTTGGGCAAGGTTTTTTTTGAATAGTTCACGACCGGAAGTCGGATTGTATATGATTCGTGCACGTTTCATGTTTTCATCATCCTATTAGAGTATCCGTATCATTTCTTTACCAACAACCTTTAATTATACTAGTTGTTGAAAAAATCGCAACAAAATGGGTTTTATTATTTGTTTAATTTTAGATAAAATGCCCTAATTCATGGTAAAAAAGACTTCGGGATCTAATTGATGTAAAATAATCAATATTAAGAAAAAAGGAGCTGTTGCTGTGAAAAAGCCCGTTTATTTTAACCATGACGGAGGCGTCGATGATCTCGTTTCTTTATTTCTGCTATTGCAGATGGAAGATATCAAATTGATCGGAACATCCGTCATACCGGCGGATTGCTATTTGGAGCCGGCTCTCAGTGCCAGTCGAAAAATCATTGACCGCTTCGGTTCGTACCAGGTCGAGACTGCGGCATCCGATTCGAGAGGGGTGCATCCGTTTCCGAAGGAGTGGCGCATGCACGCTTTTTATGTCGACGCCCTGCCGCTTTTAAATGAAAAAGGCGAAGTCCGGACCCCTGTGTCAGACCTGCCCGCTCACCTCCATCTGATTGAATGTGTCAAACAGAGCCCCGAACCGGTGACGCTGCTGTTCACCGGCCCGCTGACAGACTTGGCGAGGGCGCTTGAGGAAGAACCGGCGATCATCAAGCACATTGCCAAACTTGTCTGGATGGGCGGCACCTTCCTTGAGAAAGGGAATGTGGAAGAGCCTGAGCACGACGGGACGGCGGAATGGAACGCCTTTTGGGACCCTTACAGCGTCAAGACGGTGTTCGAACGCGATATTCAGATCGAAATGGTCGCGCTTGAAAGCACGAACCAGGTGCCATTGACAAACGATATCCGCTCCCATTGGGCGAGCCTTAGAAAGCATGTTGGGATCGATTTTATCGGCCAGTGCTATGCGATGTGTCCGCCGCTTGTCCATAACGAGACGAATTCGACATACTACCTTTGGGATGTGCTGACGACGCTGACGCTCGGCACAGTCGATATGACACGCTCACGCACCGTCAAGGCGGTTGTCCATACGAAAAGCCCGCGCCAAGGAACGACAGAAGAGCATCCTCACGGCAGAATGGTCAAAGTCGTCGATCAAGTCGACAGGGATCAGTTTTTTGCGTATTTTGAAGAGTTGATGAAAAAAGCCGACCGTATTCCATCTTGATAAAAGGAGACTTTCCATGATGAAAAAAGGGACAAACATTTATATCAGGCCGCTCACGGCTGAAGACGCCGAGGCATGCCTTGAATTGCAGAACGCAAACCGCTCGTTTTTTGAACAGTTTTCAATGGAGCGGAA
Organism: Bacillus sp. LB7; assembly: GCF_030449715.1. NCBI lineage: Bacteria > Bacillati > Bacillota > Bacilli > Caryophanales > Bacillaceae > Bacillus > Bacillus sp. LB7. The sequence goes on along the minus strand of NZ_JASGCA010000009.1, from coordinate 113,976 downwards.
CGAAGCGTTTTATACAATTGAAGGACAAAAGACGAGGCTTCAAAGATTATATGAAAATATGCAGAATGACGAAGATTACTATTTTGGCATCTTTGATTCTGCAAACGATGCGCTGATCGGAACGATCAACCTTTTCCAGGTGCTGCGCGGTTCCTTGCAAAGCGCCTTCATCGGCTATTTTTTGGATCAGAAGCACAACGGCAAAGGCTACACGACTGAAGCCGTCAAGCTGATGGTCGAGTTCGCCTTTCACGATCTCAAGCTCCATCGCATTGAAGCCGGCGTCATGCCCCGTAATCTTGCCTCGATCCGGGTGCTGGAGAAGGCGGGTTTTCACAAAGAAGGCATCGCCCGGAAAAACGTTAAGATCAACGGAAAATGGGAAGACCATCAGCTGCTGGCTGTGATCAATCCGCATGATTAAGCCGTTTCCTTCGCGGGCCTGGAGAAAGAAATCAGCAGCATTAAAAAAGCTTGTCGATAAAAAGATCATTCCAACCTTTATCGACAAGTTCAAAACATGCTTTCATCTGCTTTTTGTCTCTTTCATGATGCTGAAAATCACTAAAATGATAACACCTGCACATACAATATAAAATAAAACATCAGTCACAGGATTTCTTATATTTTTCAAGAGAAAAATGACTCCGATCAACACGATCGGTATGATCCAGGTAAGCCGCTTTACGACTTTGGGGCTTGGTTCGCTGTTTCCTTTCGATTCCATTCACTGCCTCCTCATCACGTTGCCTTTGACAAAGCATAACACAGGATATATTTGTTAAACACCGACGATCGTCTCATCAAAGAAAAAACCCCTTGGAAAGGACCGTTCCAAGGGGTTCATGTTTTATCGACTTACTCTTCTTTCATACCCGGTTTTTTCCGGCGGAATTTCGCCAGTACTTCGTATACGATCGGTACGATCAGAAGGGTAAGGAGCGTCGAACTGATCAAACCGCCGATAACGGTGACGCCGAGTCCTTTTGAAATGACCTGGCTGCCGCCTTCAAATCCGAGCGCCAATGGAATCAGGGCGCCGATTGTGGCGATGGCCGTCATCAGGATCGGACGGAGCCTTGTAGAGCCGGCTTCAAGGAGCGCTTCTCTCGTTGAGAGCCCTTCCGCTTCCTTATGGATGACGCGGTCGATTAAGACAATCGCGTTTGTGACGACGATACCGATCAGCATCAGCATTCCGATCATTGCGTTCAGGCTGATCGTTTCTCCTGATACGTATAGTCCCACCAAGGCGCCGATAATCGTAAACGGCAGCGAGAACAGGATCGCAAATGGCGCCAGTGCTCCGCCGAATGTAATCACAAGCACAAGGTAGACGATCGCGACCGCCGCAAGCATCGCGAGTCCGAGTTTTGTAAAGGAATCTTCGATATCAGCGGATACGCCGCCGGTATCGATTGTGACGTTGTCAGGCAGTTCGATCTTGTCGATGTTTTTCTGCACGTCGACTGATACGGCTGTGACGTTGTCAGATGTGACTTCCGCCGTGACATCGGCATAGATTTTGCCGTCGCGTTTTGAAATCGTGTCAGATGTCGTGCCTTCTTTCACTTTCGCGACATCGCCGATTTTCACTTCCTGGCCGGTCGGAGTTGTGATTTTCTTGTTTTCTAAATCTTTGACGCTTTTATATGTTTCTTCTTCTGTTTTAATCGTGACATCAAGATCTTTTCCGTCTTTTTTCACGGTTGTAAGCGGCGCCTGCGATGTTTCTTTCATGAGCGCCTGAGAAATCTGTGATGCCGTTAACCCGAGTTTGCTTAATTTCTCCTGGTCAGCGACAAAAGTAAATTCGTCATATGTGCTGGACAGACCTGAGTTTACGTTCTTCAGGTCTTTTTGGTCTTTCATAATCTTTTCGATCTCTTTTACAGTGCCTTTAATCTCTTTTTCTGAATCTCCGTACACATAATACGTTAACTGATTGTTATTGCCTGAAGAGCTGAAATCCTGGGTTTTCCATTCTCCGCGTTTGGATTGCTTCTGAATGTCTTTTAGGACGTTGTCTTTTTCTTTATCAAAATCAGGTGTGTCTTCCTCATATTTGATATAGAACAACGCTCCGTTTGAGCTTCCGCCCATCAGCGGATTTCCCGCTCCTAACGTATATTGAACCGTATCGACGTGTTTGCGGTCCAATAGGACTTTTTCAGCTTTTTGCGCTTCTTTTTCCGCTTCTTTTTTCGTTTCTCCCGGTTCAGGAGTGTATGTGATTTGCACCATTTTATCTTTTGTAGCAGGCAAGTAGCTCGCTCCGATTAACGGCACGAGGAACAAGCTTCCGACCAGCATCAGAACCGCGATGATCGATGTGATCCATTTATGGCTGAGCGACCAATTCAACACTTTTTTGTAGAAGTTGGCCAGTACCCCAGGCTTATGTTCTTTCGCCTTCACCGGCGCACCTGTCAACGACTTTTTGAAGAGGGTGTGCGCAAGCATCGGCACGAGCGTGATCGCGATCAGCAGGGATGCGGCAAGCGCGAATACAATCGTTAAGGCAAACGGCAGGAACAATTCGCCGATTTGACCGCCGACGAGTGCGAGCGGCAAGAATACCGCGATCGTGACGATCGTTGATGACATGATCGGCATGAACATTTCCTTCGTCGCTTCGCGTACGAGCGCCTTTCCGCGCAGCGGCTCATCTTTCAGCCTCATGCGGCGGTAAATGTTTTCAATGACGACGATCGAGTCGTCGACAACCCGTCCGATAGCAACCGTCATGGCGCCGAGCGTCATGATATTCAGCGTGATATCAAGCTGGTTCAGGACGAGCAGTGCGATTAACAATGACAATGGAATCGAAATGACCGAGATTAATGTTGATTTAATATCCCTTAGGAATAAGAGAATGATCACAACCGCAAAGATCGCTCCGAAAATCGCTTTGCTCAGCATCGTCTCGACCGACTCAGTGATCGGTTCGGCTTGATCGTATGTCGAGCTGTATTTGAAGCCTTTGTGGTCTTTTTTGAATTGTTCGAGTTCAGCTTTTACATTGTCGGCTACCTCGACGGTATTGGCGTCGTTGGCTTTAATGACGCTGATGCCGATGCTGTCTTTACCATTGGTGCGTGAAATGGATTCGGCTTTTTTGACATCTTTAATCGTTGCGATGTCAGACAGCTTAACCGTCGGGATTCCCGCGCTTTGCTGAGCTTGTCCGGCGCTCTGTGCTCCGGCTTGAGCCTGCGCCCCCTGGGCCGCTTGTGCACTTTGCGCTCCGGCTTGCGCGCTTGCGCCTCCGGCAGACACCGCTGGAATTCTCATATTTTTCAAGTCTTTAATTGTTTCGATATCGCCGCTGACGACGACCGATTTTTCTTCTTTGCCGAATGTGTACAACCCAAGTGGAGTCGTCACATCAGATCCTTGAATCACTTGCTTGACTGTATCCTCGTCAAGCCCGTATTGCTTCAACTTGTCTTTTTTAAATGAAAATTCGACTTCTTCAACCTGCTGTCCGGAAAGCTGAACGGAAGCTACGCCTTCAAGACCTTCAAGCTTCGTCAGAAGGCTGTCTTCCACTTTTTTCGTCAAGCTTTGAAGATCGTCTTTATCACTGGACACGCTGAGCGCGAGGATCGGGAAAGAATTCATGCTGTAGCGCGAAATGCTCGGCTCTTTCGCATTGTCCGGCAGATCGAGATTCGCCAATGCTTCAGCGGCTTCCGTCTTCGCTTTGTCCATATCCTTTTCATAATCGTATTCAATCATCACCGATGATGCATTTTCATACGATGTGGACGTCACAACGCTGACGCCGTCCAGGTTTTGCACGGCTTGTTCAACAGGCTTTGTGACTTCATCAGCTACCTGGTTCGGAGTGGCTCCGGGGTATGTCGTGCTGATGGTCAAATAAGGCATGTTTACATCAGGAATCGATTCCTGCTTCATATTTAAACCCGCATAAATGCCGGCAACCGTAACAATAATCGTCATCAGCCACACAGCGAACTTGTTCTTTAGTACAAAATTAATGATAGAATTCATTACGACCTCCATTGTGTATATCATTTTTCAAAATACAGATTGACTGACTGGTCATTCTATACAATAATAAACTTCAAAAGTAAACAGCGTCAACTTATATATGTTAAAATTTATTCAATTTTAAAGAAGTGTTAAAGGGGTACATTCATGACAGAAAAAGAAGAAAAAATCATTAAAGCAGGCCTGCACCTCTTCGCGAAAAACGGGTTTGCTTCCACAACGATTCAGGACATCGCCAATGAATGCAACATCTCAAAAGGAGCTTTCTACCTGCATTTCAAGTCGAAAGAAGCGCTTTTGCTTGCGATCATTAAGTATTATATCGATCGAACGATGGAAAATATGAAGATCATTCAGCAAAAGAATTTTCCTCCCAAGGAAACGTTCAAGGAGCAGATTGCTTATCAATTCAGTGAGAGCAAGGAGCACCGCGACTTTATTCTCGTGATGATCAGCGAACACAGCATCCCGGAAAACAGCAAAATCGAAGAATATTTTAAAAATGTCAGCCAAAAATTCCATGAGACGTATCAAAACGCGCTGTCAGCCGCCTACGGTGACATTGTGAAGCCTTATCTGTCAGACTTGTCCGTGATCGTTCAAGGCATCGTGCAGTCCTATCAAAATTTGTTTATCTTTAATGAACTGGACATCGATTTTTACGAACTTGCGGATTTTATTATGAGAAGAATCGATGACATGATTGATGGCATGGTTCAAAACGGGGAGCAGCCGATCCTGGCCGGCCGCACGTACAGCTATTACCGGAACGCCGGCAATACGGCCGATAAACATACGATTTTGCGGGAGCTTGAAGATGCCAAACGTCAGCCGGCCCTGCCGGAAGACATTCTCATTACACTGGATGTGATCGAGGAAGAGCTGAGAAAAGATTCGCCCCGCACACCCGTGCTTCAAGGTATGCTGACAAATTTGGAGCATCAGGACAATCTTCAGCATCTATATGGAATGATCACCCGTTTCCTTCATTCATAAAGCAGCCTTATGGCTGTTTTTTTATTCCCTTACAATACGACGATCTGACCATGTATATTTTGGAAGCGGCATGTATAATAAGATTTCGCTTAAGACAATCTAGATTTTTAGGAGGTTTTACCTTAGTGAAAAAAAACATCGTTTGTTCCATCTTCGTGCTGCTTCTTGCTTTTACCGTTTCGCAGCCGAGCTACGCACACACCGTTTCTCCGGTGAATCCAAATGCCCAGCTGACGACGAAAGCGGTGATGAACTGGCTTGCCCACCTGCCCAATCGAACGGAGAGCCGGGTGATGTCCGGGGCATTCGGAGGATACAGCCTCGACACATTTTCGCTGGCTGAAGCCGACCGGATCAAACAGGTAACAGGACAGCTGCCAGCCATATACGGCTGCGATTATGCAAGAGGATGGCTGGAGCCGGCGGAGATTGCCGATACGATTGACTACAGCTGCAACCGTGATTTGATCGCATATTGGAAAAGCGGAGGCATTCCGCAAATCAGCCTGCACCTCGCAAACCCCGCGTATACTTCGGGCCATTATAAAACTCAGATTTCAAACAGCCAGTATGAGAGAATTTTAGATTCTTCCACGCCCGAAGGAAAACGGCTTGAGGCGATGCTGAGCAAAATCGCCGATGGCCTTCAGGAGCTTGAAAATGAAGGTGTGCCCGTTCTATTCAGACCCCTTCACGAAATGAACGGCGAATGGTTCTGGTGGGGGCTGACGCAATATAATCAAAAAGACAGCGCGAGAATCTCCTTGTACAAACAGCTCTATGTGAAAATCTATGACTATATGACAAAGACAAGAGGCTTGGATCATCTGTTGTGGGTGTATGCGCCTGACGCCAACAGAGACTTTAAAACAGACTTTTATCCGGGCGCATCATATGTTGACATTGTTGGGCTTGACGCTTATTTTGATGACCCGGACGCCATTGATGGCTACGATCAGCTCACATCTCTGAACAAACCGTTTGCCTTTACAGAGGTCGGACCGCAGACGACAAACGGCGGGCTGGATTACGCGCGGTTTATCCATGCAATCAAAGAAAAATACCCGAAAACGACGTACTTCCTGGCGTGGAACGATGAGTGGAGCCCTGCTGTGAATAAGGGAGCGGACACCCTCTATCTTCATCCATGGACGCTGAATAAGGGAGACATCTGGGACGGCGATTCTTTGACGCCTGTCGTGGAATAATGAAAAAACCTTGGAGAATTATTCTCCAAGGTTTTTTAAGCAGCTTGTTCTGTCCTTTTGAGGCTGATCCTGTTATTTAATATCCATGGCTTTCATTACTCTCATTTCTCTTTCCTGCTTTTTTTTCAAAGCTTCTCTGCCTTTAATCCATTCCCCCAGCAATAAAGCTAGTCCGCCAATAAGAGGAAGATAGAATGATGCGAAAGATTTTCCTTCATGAATGGATAATGCAACGAGAAAAATGATATAAGCTGTTGGTAGTATAGCTCCCCAAAAAGTACGATTTCTGGTAGATAAAAAATATTGAATTCCTAGTATTGTAAATCCGATCAGTAGTATATATATAGTATTCATTTATGAACACCCCGCTCTTTTTTATATTTCTCAATGATTAACTTTGCATTTTCCAGACTTATCTGATCATCGATAGCTAACTGTTTAATAAAATGAACAAAAGTCTCATTTTCCAACTCATCAATGAGTTGAATTTTTTGTATTAACCGATCCAATCTAACTCTAACTGTTGGATAAGACACTTGATAATTCTTTGCAATTTCTTTTAACGAACCAGATTTCAGCATAAAGTTTTTAATAAATTCTACATCCTCTTCTTCTAAAGCCAATATCCACTCGGGTACATCTTTTCTTTCCATAGACAGCCCCTCTTATCATCAAAATTAAAAACAAAATTCAATTTAATGATAATATATTTTTTAATAAAATTCAAATAAACTTTAATTTTATTTATTTTTTATTTGCATCTTTACACAAATAAAAAAAGGTCCCCAACATGAGGACCTCCATTTAAGTAGCACAAGTCTGTTTTTTATCGTTTATTAATCTCTTCAAGAAGAAGCTTGTTGACCATCGGCGGGTTCGCTTGTCCTTTTGAGGCTTTCATGATTTGGCCGACAAGGAAGCCGATCGCACGGTCTTTTCCGTTTTTGAAGTCTTCGATCGATTGCGGATTGTTGTCGAGTGCTTCTGTGACAAGCTTTCTGAGCGTCGTTTCGTCAGAGATTTGCACAAGGCCTTTTTCTTTGACGATTTTTTCTGCGTCTCCGCCTTTTTCGATCAATTCTTTGAAGACCTTTTTCGCGATTTTCGATGAAATTGTGCCTTTTTCGATCAGCTGGACTAATCCAGCAAGGCCTTCAGGTGTGAGCGCGACATCGTCAAGCTCTTTTTGCTGGGCATTCAAGTAAGCCGACACTTCACCCATCAGCCAGTTCGACGCCAGCTTCGCGTCTGCGCCTTTTTCGACGGCCGCTTCGAAGAAGTCGGACATTTCTTTTGTCAAAGTGAGCACTTTCGCGTCATAGGCAGGCAGGCCAAGCTCTTCGATGTAGCGCTTGCGGCGCTCGTCCGGAAGCTCAGGAATGCTGTCTTTCACGCGCTGTTTCCACTCATCGTCAATGTAAAGCTCGACTAGATCAGGCTCAGGGAAGTAGCGGTAGTCGTCAGATCCCTCTTTGACCCTCATCAAAATCGTCGTTTTGGATGCTTCATCATAGCGGCGCGTCTCCTGCTGAATGACACCGCCTGACAAAAGAACTTGCGCCTGGCGTTTTTCTTCGTGCTCAAGGCCTTTTTGAACAAAGGCGAATGAGTTCAGGTTTTTCAGCTCTGTCTTTGTGCCGAACTCCTCTTGTCCGATCGGACGGAGCGAGATGTTGGCGTCGCAGCGGAGCGAGCCCTCTTCCATCTTACAATCGGAAACACCTGTATACTGAATGATCGATTTCAGTTTTTCAAGGTAGGCGTAAGCTTCTTCAGGCGTTCTGATATCGGGCTCGGAGACAATTTCAACGAGCGGTGTTCCCTGGCGGTTATAGTCGACAAGGGAGTAGCCGTCGCCTGTATGTGTCAGTTTTCCCGCATCCTCTTCCAAATGAAGGCGGGTGATGCCGATGCGCTTCGTTTTTCCACCGACTTCGATTTCGATCCAGCCGTTTTCGCCGATCGGTTTATCAAATTGTGAAATTTGATAAGCTTTCGGGTTGTCCGGATAGAAATAGTTTTTCCGGTCGAATTTTGTTTCTGTCGCAATTTCACAGTTGAGCGCCATCGCGGCTTTCATCGCGAAATTAACGGCTTCTTTGTTCAACACAGGCAGTACACCCGGATAGCCTAAGTCGATAACGCTTGTCTGCGTGTTGGCCGCCGCGCCGAATGGCGTTGGAGAACTGGAGAAAATTTTCGATTTTGTTTTGAGCTCCACGTGGACTTCAAGTCCGATTACCGTTTCAAAGTTCATGTTTTTTCACCCCTTACAGTTCAGGTTTCGCTTTATGGTGGTCTGTCGCCTGTTCGAATGCGTGGGCGACGCGGTATACTGTGCTTTCGTCAAAGTGTTTGCCGATGATTTGCAGGCCGAGCGGCAAGCCGTTCGCCAAGCCGCACGGTACGCTGATTCCCGGTACGCCCGCAAGGTTGACAGGAATCGTCAAGATATCATTGGCGTACATGGTCAGCGGATCGCTCGTTTTTTCGCCGATTTTAAATGCCGGCGTCGGCGTTGTCGGTCCGATGATGACGTCATAGTTTGCAAATACGTCTTCAAAGTCTTTTTTGATCAGCGTTCTGACTTTTTGCGCTTTTTTATAGTACGCGTCGTAATACCCTGAGCTGAGCGCGAACGTACCGAGCATGATGCGGCGTTTGACTTCGTTTCCGAATCCTTCAGAACGCGTTTGTTTGTACAGATCGATCAGGTTGTCGGCATTGTCCGTGCGGTAGCCGTAGCGGATGCCGTCGAAGCGCGCCAGGTTTGCCGACGCTTCAGATGAAGAAAGCAGGTAGTAAGTCGCCAGCGCGTATTTGCTGTGCGGAAGCGATACTTCTTCCCATGTCGCGCCAAGGCTTTCGAGCACTTTCAGCGCTTCAAGGACGGAATTTCTCGCTTCTTCTCCTACTCCTTCGCCGAGGTATTCTTTCGGAACGGCGATTTTAAGTCCTTTAATGTCGCCGGTTAACGCTGACAAATAGTCGGGCACATCCACATTGGCGCTCGTCGAATCCATTTTGTCGACGCCTGAAATCGCCTGCAGAAGGTAGGCGTTGTCTTCGACAGATCTTGTGATCGGGCCGATTTGATCCAATGAAGAAGCAAATGCGACAAGGCCGTATCTGGAAACGCGTCCGTATGTAGGCTTTAAGCCGACGACGCCGCAGAAAGATGCCGGCTGGCGAATCGATCCACCCGTGTCAGATCCAAGTGAAAACGGCACTTCCCCGGCCGCAACCGCAGCCGCAGAGCCTCCGCTTGATCCGCCCGGAACAGTTTCGAGGTTCCACGGGTTTTTTGTCTTTTTAAAGCCTGAGTTCTCTGTGGAAGAGCCCATCGCGAATTCATCCATGTTCAGCTTTCCGATGGTGACCGCTTCAGCTTCGTGAAGACGCTCAACAACGGTTGCGTCATAGATCGGATCAAAGTTCTCGAGAATTTTGCTTGCGCACGTTGTCCGCAGATCCTTTGTTACGATATTGTCCTTAATGCCGATCGGCATCCCGAAAAGAAGGCCGTGCTCATCACGGGTATCAAGCGCTTCGTCCAATTCTTTGGCGTATGCGCGGGCTTTTTCTTCATCAAGCTGCAAAAAGGCTTGTACCTTTCCGTCAACTTCGTGAATCCGTTTGTAAGATTCATCGACTAAATCTGATATGCTGATCTCTTTATTATGTATGAGACGTTTTAATTCAGATATTTTATGGTCAAACAGTGACATGTTTTCTCGCTCCCTCCTTTATTCAGTCCAAGATTGACGGCACGCGGATGTAGCCGTCTTTATGATCAGGCGCATTTTTGACGACGTCTTCAACCGGAAGCCCTTTATCAGGGACATCTTCCCTCATGATATTCTTCATTTGCAATACGTGCGTTGTTGGTTTAACATTCTCTGTATCGACTTCGTTCAGCTCTTCTGCAAATGAAATAATGCTGTCAAGCTGTTCGGTAAACATCGCCGCTTCCTCGTCCGTAATCGCCAGTCTGGCAAGATGGGCGACATGCTTTACTTCTTCTATAGAAATACGCGACATACTAAAAACACCTCCAAGGTTATTCTCGCTTAGTCATAATACTGATCATATCAAATTTCAGCCTTCTAAATCAACAAAACCGCGATCTTCGCCCCATTTGGCGGCTTTTATTTGATCGCACATGAAAAATTCAGTAAAATAGCACGTACTAATATTCAGAATATTTTTACTTTTTATAGTATTTGTAAGCGCTTTCATTACGATGCTTATCATAACCATCACGCCCTTTTTCAATAAAATCGGATGTTTTTCACGGTTGATTGATGGGGAATAGTTTGATAGGTTAGGTAACTAAGTACGATCTAATCGGCAGCGCCTTAATTCCAATACTTGATTTTTTAAAGAGGAGGCCCTGCAATTTTCTTCGTACCGCAAGTCAGTATTGTTGAAAATTTTAAAGAGGTGATGCCACATTATTTTTAAAGAGGAGAGATATGAAACGTGAGTGTTGAAATATTTATTTCGTTAGGGATTTATTTTGCCGCGATGCTCTTAATCGGCTGGTATTCCTACAGAAAGACATCCAATTTGAATGACTACATGCTCGGCGGCAGAGGTCTTGGGCCTGCTGTTACGGCTTTATCGGCCGGTGCGTCGGACATGAGCGGCTGGATGCTGATGGGACTGCCCGGAGCCATGTATGTGACAGGACTTTCGAGCGCCTGGCTTGCCGTCGGTTTAACAATCGGAGCCTATGTGAACTACTTGGTTGTCGCTCCCCGGCTGCGCACATATACAGAAGTAGCAAACGATGCGATTACAATTCCGGATTTTTTCGAAAATCGGTTTAATGATACGACGAGAATCTTGCGCCTTGCATCAGCCATCGTCATTATGGTGTTTTTCACACTGTACACGTCGGCGGGTATGGTGTCCGGAGGAAGACTGTTTGAAACGGCGTTCGGCCTCGATTATAAAATCGGTCTTTTCTTAACAGCCGCAGTCGTGATTGCTTATACGCTGTTCGGAGGATTTTTGGCTGTCAGTCTGACTGACTTTCTGCAAGGTTTGATTATGTTTATCGCTTTAGTGCTCGTGCCGATCGTTGCCTTTACTCAATTAGGCGGAATTACGCCGACTTTCAATGTGATCGAAGAAATCAATCCAAGCTTGCTCGATTTCTTCAAAGGAACGACCGTCATTAGCATTATTTCATTTCTCGCCTGGGGACTGGGCTATTTCGGTCAGCCGCATATTATCGTCCGCTTTATGGCGATTTCATCCGTAAAAGAGCTGAAGCCTGCACGCCGCATCGCAATGGGCTGGATGATCATCTCCGTAATCGGCGCACTGCTTGTCGGACTGATCGGTGTGGCGTATGTCCATGAGACGGGTACAGCGCTTAAAGATCCGGAAACGATTTTTATCGTGTTCTCAAAGGTATTATTCCATCCGCTGATTACCGGATTTTTGCTTTCCGCTTTGCTCGCGGCGATTATGAGTACGGTGTCTTCCCAGCTGCTTGTCACATCAAGCGCCATGACGGAAGACTTTTACCGGACGTTTTTCCGCCGCGATGCTTCGGATAAAGAGCTCGTTCTTGTCGGACGTCTGAGCGTTCTGCTTGTCGCCGTCATCGCGATCCTTCTGTCTCTGACACCGAACAACACGATCCTTGATCTGGTCGGCTATGCGTGGGCCGGGTTTGGTTCCGCATTCGGGCCCGCCATCCTTCTCAGCTTGTACTGGAAGCGGATGAACCAGTGGGGCGCATTGGCCGGTATGATCACAGGAGCCGTGACCGTGCTGATTTGCATTCTGACCGGTCTGCAGGATAAGACGGGAATCTATGAAATGATCCCTGGTTTCTTCCTGAGCTTGATTGTCGTTTACGCTGTCAGCATGTTCACGAACAAGCCGGCAAAAGAAGCAAGAGATATGTTTGAAGAAATGGAACAAACGCATGAGGAAGAACATTCTTAAATGATCAGGCAATGAAAGCCGCCGGTTGACATCCGGCGGCTTTTTTGCTCAGACTGAATTCATTTGATGCCACGCCGGCAATATAATGGTAAGAGTATAGAGCTTCTTGCAGATGAATGGTTCCTGGACACACCCTTCAAAAACAGTTGTCGATCCATAGCGTCTGTGAGAAAATCATATCAATCATATAAGATATTGTCGGAAAGGAGATCATGGGCATGGATTGGCATATTGAAACAGAAACGCTGTTGAAGCTTGGCATCGCAACATTAATCGGAATGGTCATCGGTCTCGAAAGGGAGCTGAAAAACAAGCCGCTCGGCTTAAAAACGTGCATCGTGATTGCGATCAGTTCCTGTGTTCTGACAATGATCAGCATTGATGCGGCATACCATTTTCCAAAGTCGAACAGAATCATGATGGACCCTTTGCGGCTTCCCGCACAAATCATATCAGGGATCGGCTTCATCGGAGCGGGCGTGATTTTACGCAAAAGCAACGACGTCATTTCCGGCCTGACCACTTCAGCGATGATCTGGGGAGCAGCCGGCCTCGGCGTCGCCATCGGAGCGGGCTTTTATAAAGAAGCATTTGTCAGTCTCATTTTCATTTTAATCAGCGTCGAGTTTTTGCCGTGGATCGTCGGCAAAATCGGTCCGAACCGCTTGCAGGAAAAAGAAATCCGCGTCCGCATGTCCCTGAATGACAAGGATAAAATGACGGATATCATCAAGGAAATGAAAGCGAAAAAAATCCGGATTCATTCCGTCCGGATCGATGATATGCGCGATAATGAATTTCCGATCATGGAAACGAAAATCATGGTTCATAAGAAACGGTATGTCACCGATGTCTATTACGATATCAAAGCGATCGACGGCGTCGTCGGCGTAAAATGCGATACGCTTTAAAAAAAAGCAGCCCTTTGGCTGCTTCTTTTTTATGAATCATAAATATGGACGGTCGGTTCTTTGTCTCCCGGCTTTTTCAGGATAACGGCTTCCTGCCCGGCTGACGAAGTAATGTTGATCTCAACGTTCAGTCCGCTTTTGCCGTAGTAATCCATCACTTCACCGGTCAAGAACTGGGTAAAGGCGATGACTTCGCTTTTGCCGTAAAACTGCATCGGGATGTTGATTTTCATGTCCTGCATTTGGTCGTCTTTATAGAGAGCTGTGCCGACAACCCCTGTGTAGTTTGGAAAATACGTGTCGACTTTGTTTTTAAAGCGTTTGAAGAGCTCCGCGTCATCCGGATGTTTCTCCGAACCTTCTGTTGAAGGGAAGAACGTGTACTCTTCATTGATTTTATCCCAGCCGCCGAGCTCGCTTGTCCCTGCTTTCACCTCGGTTTTGGCGATAAAGTTTCCAGGGACGATCGATGACTTAGGCGCCTGCTTGTAGAGCATGATAGTCAGCGGAATGTTTTTCAAATCATCCATGTTTCTGATCCGTTTCGCCACTTCCTCGGCGATTTTTTCGCCTTCCTGCCTCAGCTTTTTGTCGCTGATGGTCACTTCTTTTTGTGGGTCGCCGACATTTTCGCGGTAGTAGTAGACAGAGTTCAACGCAAGGCCGATCACGACGCCGCCGAGCTCAATCGTATCCTTGTCTTTGCGGACGAGGTAGTCGTGCTCAAGCATATGGGCGAGGTATACCGGGCTTTCTTCGTTTTGCTTCTCTGTTGATCCGCTTCCGGAAAGGGCGGGGTTCAGTCCGAGGTTTTTGAAGTTTTTATCGTCTTTCTCAGCTTTTTTCAGGTCTTCCCCCGTTTTTTTGCGGGCGAGCCAGCTCGTGACTGTATCCTCATCCAAGTATTGTCCTTCTTGAAAAAGGTAATCGTCAGTAGAAAATGAATCTTGCGCAAGGCGCATCATGCCTGTCTCAAATTCATCGATATCCAGCCGCGTATTCAGACGTTCGGTCGTCAAGCCGCGGGCTTTCCCCGCCTTGAAAGGAAGAACCATTTTATAATAAGAATCGGAGATGTTGTATTTCGGAATGATGGCTTTTTCTTTCGACTTATCCGTTTTCTGTACCATCTCCTGCTCTTCTTTTCCCCCAAAATTCGGCGCACAGGCTGAGAGCATGAGCATACCCGCAGCAGCCGCCAAACATAATATCTTTTTCAATAGAAAACACTCCTCTTATTTCTTTAGCTCACTGATCAGTCTTGCTTCATCCCATACTTCAATGTTCAGCTCTTCAGCTTTCGCCAGTTTGCTGCCTGCCGCTTCGCCGGCAATGACGAGATCGGTTTTTTTGCTTACACTGCCTGTGATTTTTCCGCCGAGCGCTTCGATTTCCGCTTTCGCGTCGTTCCGCGACAATTCGCTTAGCTTCCCGGTCAGGACGATCGTTTTCCCCGCAAAATACGAATCGCTCGCTTCAGCGGCCGCTTTTTTCGGGCCTTTATAAACGGTGTTCACCCCGAGTTCTTCGAGTTCTTCCAAGAGCTTCAGAATCTCTTCTTTTTCAAAATAAGTGACGAGGGCGTCCGCCATTTTCTCGCCGATTTCATCGACTTCGACCAATTCTTCTTTTGTCGCTTTTTTGAGCCTGTCGAGCGTTTCAAAATGCAGCGCCAGTGTCTTGGCCGCTTTGGCGCCGATGAAGCGGATGCCGAGTCCGAAAAGAAGCCGTTCTAATGAATTCTCCTTCGATTTGTCAATCGACTTCAATAAATTGTCAGTCGATTTTTCTCCCATCCGCTCGAGATTGATCAGCTGCTCGCGCGTCAGCTTATACAGATCGGCGACATTGTGGACGAGGTCTTCGCGGAACAGCTGGGTGATGACGCGCTCGCCAAGACCATCTATATTCATCGCGTTCCGGGAAACGAAATGGATCAGGCCTTCCCTGATCTGGGCCGGGCACTCCGGATTGATGCAGCGAAGCGCGACTTCTCCTTCAATCCTGACAAGCTCGCTTCCGCATTCCGGGCATTCCTTTGGCATGTTGAATTCTTTTTCTTCGCCCGTCCGTTGTTCGACGAGGACGTTGACGACCTCCGGAATGATGTCTCCTGCTTTTTTAATGACAACTTTGTCCAGCAGTCTGATATCCTTCTCTTTAATCAAATCTTCGTTGTGGAGAGAGGCTCTTTGGACGGTCGTACCCGCCACTTTTACAGGTTCGAGAATCGCAGTCGGGGTTACTGCGCCCGTCCGGCCGACGCTTAATTCAATGTCCAAAAGCGTTGTGACAACCTCTTCGGCAGGAAACTTGTAGGCGATCGCCCAGCGCGGGCTTTTTGCCGTAAAGCCGAGCTCTTCCTGCTGATCAAGGGAGTTGACTTTAATGACGATCCCGTCGATTTCATACGGAAGGTCGGCGCGTTTTGTCTTGAGCTCTTCGACGATCTCAATGACTTCTTCGATCGTGCTGCATTTTTTTCTTTCATGATTGGTTTTAAAGCCGAGTTCGTCGAGGAAATCGAGTCCCTGGCTTTGCGTTTCAACGCCCATTTCGTCAAGCTCCGCTATACTGTAGACGAAGATGTCGAGATTTCGTTTCGCGGCGATTTTCGGATCAAGCTGCCTTAATGAGCCGGCAGCGGCGTTCCGCGGGTTGGAGAACGGCTCTTCATCCCGTTCGAGCCGCGCTTTGTTCAGCAATTCAAAAGAGCGCTTCGGCATAAATGCCTCGCCGCGCACTTCAATTGAAAGGTCGCGCTTCATTCTGAGGGGAATGTTTCTGATGGTCTTCAAATTTTCCGTAATATCCTCGCCCGTTGTTCCGTCGCCTCTCGTCGCACCTCTGACAAATACGCCGTTTTCATAGCGCAGTGAAACAGCAAGACCGTCTATTTTAAATTCGACGTTGTATTCAACATCTCCGACCGCCTGGCGGACGCGGCGGTCAAAGTCGCGCAGATCTTCTTCATTAAACGCGTTGCCGAGGCTCAGCATCGGCGTTTTATGCTGCACTTTTTGAAAGGCGTCCAAAACGGCTCCGCCGACACGCTGAGAAGGAGAGTCCGGCGTTTTCAGGTCGGGGTGCTCTTCTTCAAGAGCAATAAGCTCCTTCATCAGCTTGTCATATTCGGAATCAGGCACGCTTGGGTCGTCAAGGGTGTGATATTCGTAGTTGTATTTATTAATCAATGCATGCAGTTGTTCCACACGGCGTTTAGCTGCTTCTTTTTCCATTGGTTTCGTCCTTTCATTTCAGGTCTTTTGCCATTTATTGCTTTTCAATAGGCGCAAAGGCCGCGAGAAGACGCTTCACTCCGGTCGGGCTCGGGAAGGCGATGTCAAGCTCAGTCGATTCGCCGGATCCTTTAACGCTGACAACGGTTCCGACGCCCCACTTTTTATGGGAGGCTTTGTCGCCGACTGCCCAATTGACACCGTCGCCGCCGGTTTTGCTGTACGATGCAGCCGGCCGGGTAACCGGGCCTCTCCGCTCCGGCTTTCTTCCAAACGGCGTTTTCAGATCTTTTTTCTTCTCGTTTAGATTGTCCAATAATTCCTCCGGTATTTCCGCAATGAACCTTGATTCAGGGTTCATATTCGTTCTCCCGAACAATGTCCGCATCCGCGCGTTTGTTAAATAAAGTTCTTCCTCAGCCCTCGTGATGCCGACATATGCGAGTCTCCGTTCTTCTTCCATCTCCGCTTCCTCCATCAGGGAGCGGCTGTGCGGGAATACCCCTTCTTCAAGCCCCATCAGGAACACAACCGGGAATTCGAGTCCTTTTGCGGCATGAAGCGTCATTAAGATGACCGCGTCTTGACTTCCGGTCTCTTCTTCCTTTTGATCAAGCTGATCGATATCGGCGATAAGCGCCAAATCCGTCAAAAAGGCGACGAGCGATTTATCTTCGCTTTGCTGTTCAAAGTTTTTCGTTACGGAGAGAAACTCGTCGATATTTTCAAGACGGCTCTGCGCTTCCAATGATTTTTCCGCTTTCAGCATTTCGCGGTATTCGGTTTTTTCAAGGATTTCTTCCGTAAGCTCTGTGACGGATAAGTATTCCTGCATATTCGTCAAGTTTTCGATCGTCTGTCTGAACTCGTCAAGCGCGTTGGCCGCTCTTGCGCTGAGGCCGATAAAGTCAACCTGTCCGAGCGCTTCAAATAAAGACATTCCGTTCATATCGGCATAAGCCGCGATTTTATCGACTGAAGTCGCACCGACGCCGCGCTTCGGCACGTTCACGATCCGCGCAAAGCTGATATCGTCGTCAGGGTTTGCGACGAGGCGCAAATATGCAAGGATGTCCTTGATCTCTTTTCTGTCATAGAACTTCGTGCCGCCGACGATGTTGTAGTTGATGTTCGCTTTCAGCAGCGTTTCCTCAATGACCCGCGATTGAGCGTTCGTCCGGTACAAAATCGCGATATCTGAGAAGGATCGTTTTCCAGAGCCGACAAGCTCCCTGATTTTGCCCGCGACAAATTGGCCTTCGCCAAATTCGTTGTCGCCTCTGAAGTAGGAAATTTTCGCCCCTTCGTCATTTTCGGTCCAGAGATTTTTCGGCTTTCTGTTGGAGTTATTCTGAATCACTTCATTGGCCGCGTTCAATATCCGCTGTGTCGACCTGTAGTTTTGTTCGAGCAGAATGACGCTTGCATTCGGATAGTCTTTTTCAAACGACAGAATGTTGGCGATGTCCGCTCCGCGCCATCTGTAGATCGACTGGTCGGAGTCCCCGACGACGCAGATGTTTTCGAAGCGCTGCGCCATTTTTTTGACGAGCAAATACTGCGCCCTGTTCGTATCCTGATACTCATCGACATGAATGTATTGGAATTTCCGCTGGTAGTATTCGAGCACTTCCGGCACACGGTCAAACAGGATGATCGTCGTCATGATCAGATCGTCAAAATCGAGCGACTGGTTTTTCCGCAGTTTCTTCTGATAATCTTTGTAGACATCGCTGACGACTTGTTCAAAAAAACCGCCTGCAGTTTTCTCGTACTCTTCCGGTTCGATCAATTCGTTTTTCGCACTGCTGATCGATCCAAGTATACTTCTGGGATCGAATTTTTTCGGATCGATGTTTCTTTCCTTCAAGATTCCTTTAATGACGGAAAGCTGATCTGACGTATCAAGAATCGAGAAATTCCGATTGATGCCGATTCTGTCGATGTCTCTCCGCAAAATTCTCACGCACATGCTGTGGAACGTCGAAATCCAGATGTCGTCCGCTCCCGGTCCGAGAATTTTTTCCACACGTTCTTTCATTTCTCTGGCCGCTTTGTTCGTAAATGTAATCGCCAAAATGTTCCACGGGGCGACGCGCTTCTCCGCCATTAAATACGCAATGCGGTGCGTCAATACCCGCGTCTTTCCGCTTCCTGCTCCGGCCATGATCAAAAGCGGGCCGTCCGTCGTTTTGACCGCTTCCTGCTGCATCTTGTTTAATCCGCTTAATAATTGGTCGCTAATGTAATTCAATTCCGTTCACCGCCTATTCAAACATATGTTCTATTATAAACCAATCCGGTTCGTTGTGTTCATCCTTTTACGGCCTGTACCGTTTTCAGCGCTTCTTCGAAGTTCTCATAAATCGCATTTCCGACGACGATCACATCGGCGTGTTCAGCCATTTTAACCGCCGTCTCCGCATCTTTGATTCCGCCGCCGTAAAACAGCGTCGTTTCCTGAAGCACCGCTTTTGTTTCCTTAACGGTCTCCGAATCACCCAGCATGCCGCTGTATTCAAGATAAAAGACCGGAAGGCGGAAAAGATGTTCAGCCACGCGGGCGTATGCTTTAACATCCTCAATGTCAAGCTCGGTATCTGCGTTTGTCAAAGCGGCTGCCTTGCAGTCCTGATTCAAAATACAGTATCCTTCAACAACAATCTCATCAGGCGACATCAGTTCGCCGTATTCTTTCATCGCCTTTTTATGTAAGCCGGCAATCCAGTCGGTATCCCTGCTGTTGAGCACAGTCGGAATAAAATAGAGGTCAAACCCCGGGACGATCGCGTCAATCGTCGACACTTCCAGGACGCACGGCACTAAAAAGCGGCGTACCTTTGACATCAGCCGAAGGACGTCATCTTCTGTGACATGGTCGCTTCCGCCGATCAAAACCGCGTCTGTTCCGGATTCGCACAGCTGTTCAAGCTGATCATCCGTAATATCTTTATTCGGATCGAGTTTAAAGACGTGCTTCCACTCGGTAACATCGTACATGAAAAAAGCTCCTCCATTCGTTCTTACCATTTAAATATTATAACAAATTCAGCCCCATTCGAAAAACGGATAACGAATAACGATAAACGGGCAGAAGGCACAAAAAAACCGCCGGTGCTCAGTGCCCTGAGCCAGGCGGTTTCATGACATCATGAAGATGATTCAGATTGATTTGCTTTGACGCGGTCCAGCGTCATGATGTAAGCGTCATTTCCGTAGTTCAGGCAGCGCTTCACCCTGGAAATGGTCGCGGTGCTCGCTCCGGTTTCCGTCTCAATTTTGTGATACGTGTTGCCGTCGCGCAGCATTCTGGCTACTTCGAGCCGCTGAGCCAATGACTGAATTTCATTTATTGTGCATAAATCATCGAAAAAACGATAGCATTCTTCGAGATCTTTTAGTGATAGTATGGATTGAAAAAGCTGGTCCAGCTCTCTCCCGCGCAATTTATCGATCTGCATCTTTACACACCTTCTCCTTTGCTAATAGAAACCTTGCTGAGATCGGGAACGATATTGATCCACGTTTTTCCCGGCACAAGCGGAACGGTCTTGCCGTCCGTCTTCGGTATAATCCGGCCGTTTTCGTTCTTCCAGCTGATCCGATGGACTTCCCCGTTTTGCAAAAGGAGCCCTTTTCCGCCTGAACGAAGGTCAATATCCCTTCTCCCGTACGCATCTTTCATATGATGTTCGGCTTCCGCTATTAGAATGTTTTGAAGAACAACCGGTTCTTCTGTTTCAAGGTCTGTTGTCAAAACACCGTCTGACTTTCTCACATAGCCTTCAACCTTTTTATCATAACCATATTCGACACGGTTTGTAACGGATTTTGTTCCGTAATCTAACCGTATAGAATAAAGCGCATCCGAAGGTTTGTCAGGGCTTGCTTTAAAAGTGAGCGGTTCTGTGCGGGTTTCGATGGCATATCCTTTGTCATCTGCTGCTTGCTTTACATTTTTATATGACGTGTACGAATTATGCGGCGCTTCCCGAAAATCGGCCCTCCAAAACAGGCTGCCGTCGTAATCCATTCCATTGATATGATCGGCGTCGCCGTTCAACAAGCGGCTTTTTGCACCTGGACTCCAGCCGTGATGCACCAAGAGGCTGTCAAAACCGAGAGCCAAATCAATGAAATACTCCCGAGCGCTGCGGACTGGGCCAACCGCTTCAGGCATGTCGCTTTGATAGATCGCCAACAATCGTGTGATCGGTCCTTCACTGAGAGCTTCAATGACAATGTCAGCCTTGCTTAATCCCGACTGCGGCCGTGCTTTTGAATGATTGTTCACCACAACGGCAATGGGCCGCTGCCGAATATCTCCGTCCGCCTTCAATCCTGTCAGCGGATGAATGTTCTTTTCCTTTTCCTGCTGTTCCTGCGACTGGCACGATGCAAGCAGTAAAAGAGAAGCAAAACATAGCAGTACTCTTACATATCGATTCACCATAGATTAGCTCCCGCTCTTTTATATTTTAACGCATTATCGATGGAAAGAGTACAGTTTTTTTCATCACATCAAAGATCCCTTTCGGCGTCACCCTGATATAAGGCAGATGAGTGCTTTGCAAAAAGAGCAGGGTGTAGATCGGGTCGTCAAACGTATAGCCTCTTTCAAACAAAAGCTCTTTTAACGCCTTTTCCCTTTCAAGCACCTTTTCATACGTCTCATTTGATGCGCCGCCGCTTAAATGAAGAGGAATTTCGTGCAGGATTTTTCCGTTTTCCGCTAATACGATACCTCCCCCGATTTCTTTCATCCGCTTAAAGGCCAAAAGCATGTCTTCCTTGTTTTTGCCGACCATGATGATATCTCCCGTTGTCGAATAGGAGCTGACGAACCCTTGGACGCGGGTTGCAAAGCCTTTCAGCATCGTATTGACACGCCATTTTCCATATTTGTCGAACAGCGAGAGATAGCTTTCATCATGATCAAATGAAAGCTGATTGACAGAGTTGTCAATTTCAATCGTATAAGGCTCCATAATGACGGAATTCCTCATTTTTAAGCCGAGCGGCATGGAAAACTGCAAGTCATCCATCGTTAGATCATATGAAAGGTTCAGAGGGACAAGACCCCCTTTTTGCCAATCAGGAACTGAAAACGCATTCATGTTTGTACCGCCTGATTTGATCAGCCGACCTTTTGCCAAAACTGTCTCCGGATTCGGTTCATCAGGGCTATTCAAAATGTTGAGCGTCGCGTATCTGCCCGGTGCCACAACACCGAGGATGTCCTCCATATGGTAATACTTAGCGATATTAAACGAAGCCATATTATAGGCGTCGATCAGCGGCACACCCTCTTCGATGGCAATTTCAATCAGCTTGTTTGTCATGCCTTCTTTATAAAAGTTCGGCGTTGCACCGTCCGTTGTATAAAACATATGGTCATAATGGTGAAAGCCTTCTTCGTGCAGCTCGCGCAAAATCTTTCGCAAATCAGGGCGGATGGAAGACTGCCTCAAGCCGACGTGGTATCCAAGTTCAAGCCGCTTCAGCACTTCCTTTCCAGTCATGGCTTCATGATCTGCATCAGCGCCGAAAAGCTTCATCTTCGTCAGCGTTTTTTCCGATGCCCCCGGAAAATGGCCCTCGATCCGCTTTCTCCTTCTTTTCGTGCACTGCATGCAATGAAGGAGCAGATCATCGCCGTCCAAAAGGCGCGGCCAGCCTGTCATTTCTCCTCCCTGGATGACGTCCGGGTGTTCTCCCCAACGTTTTCGGTAATCGATCGATAAAATTTGATCTTCATTCAACACTTCAGTCTGCAAGTCATACCTTGACCACCAATAGTAGTGGACAGGCTGTTTTTTCAGTTCTTCCAATATAGAAAACGCTTTCTTTTTTCCGCAATGCAAAAGCAGAAACAAGTTGTCATTTACGAATGTCGTCGTTCCAAACTGTGACACATATTCAGCCAAAGTTTGGGGATTATAAATTTGAAAAGGATGGACATGCGGCTCAATATACCCGGGTACAATGTATTTTCCTTCACAATCTATTGTAGTTTTAACAGCCGTCTTCGGCAAGTCACGGCCGACGTAAACGATTCTGTCATGATGAATCCATACGTTTGCCAGAATCCATTGCTTTACATACGGGTTCAGTACAGAGGCATTTCGTAAAAGGAGCGTTGGCTGCAGCCTTGAACTTACAACATCAACTTGCGATCTGATGTGTTTGTTTTTCCAAATTAAGGTGCGTTCGGACATTCACATACTCTCCTTTACATGTAATGATCCTATGTTAACACATTTACTATCGTCACGCATTACCAATCCGTTACAATTTTTCGAAAAAACACTTTATTTAATTATTTAAATAGGAGGAATGAAGTATGAAGCAAAACATCGGACTGTTTGACGCCGTTTTTCGCATTGCCTGCGGACTGACGATCCTGTCGGCGGCAGCGGCAAAGTTTACGAGAAAACCGTGGTGCAGAATGACGCTTTTCTGCATGTTTATGGGGGCGATGAAGGCCGCTTCCGGCATCTTGCGATTTTGTCCCATGACGTATGTTTGCCAAACGTATATGAAGCAGCAGGGAGAGGCTGGCGAACAATCGTAAAAAGCACCTTTTATAAGTGATTTCAGACCGTTGACAAAATAGGTCGGATTTCTAAGGTCCTACCTATTTTTTGTCCAGTTTATTTTGTTTTTTCGATAAAAAGGACGGCGGTTAGGGCCTTTCCATGTCCATTCATCTCAGCGAAAACAAGCATCGCCTGCATGGACAATTTTTTCTTTCTCCACAGGGTTGTCCAGCGCAGGCCATGCTTGTGTTTTAAATCTGCAAAAAACCCGTTCGATGGTTTCGCGCATGGAGCGATGCCCAAGCACGTATTGAAGCAGAACCATTTTGATCAATACAACAGGATCAATGCTTGGACGTCCTTTTGAAGAATAAAGAGGGGCAACTTTTTCATAAATAAATGAAAAATCCATGAACTTCTTCCATCTTCCTGACCAGATCATCTTCAAGGACAAGTTCACTTAAGGCAACGACTTCAAGCTGTTCACGCTGATCTTTTGAGTGCTTGGACAACATAGTAAAACCTCCAAAACTAGATTCCACTCACATTTTTTTAAAAAAAGCTTGTCGATGAAGCCACTTTTTATGCTTTGTCGACAAGCTGAAAGCATCCCAAACCGGGATGCTTTTTTCTATTCGGTCAATTTTTCAATCTGGCCCATCACATCGCTGATCTGCTGAGCGCTTTGCACCAATTCTGACTGCTCCAGCTTCTCGACTGTTAATTTTCCTTCCTCAACACTTTTCAAAACATCCTCAGCGCTTTTTTGCAGTGTTTCATTATGCTTCTCGATGGTGTTATGAATCTCGGCTGCGGCATCGGGAGGGGTTAATTCATTAAAATCGGCTGCAGCCTGCTGGATAGACTCAAGCTGAGTTTCCAGCTTTTCTTTTGCACCCGTGTCGTTTACAGCCTGTTCAGCCAAGGAAGGCGCCTCCTCCGCAAATGTCTTCACTTCTTGGATATAGCCGGCCGCTTCATTTGTATAGTTCAATCCGTCATTCACCTGATCAAGCATTCCGCATCCGCCTGCACCTAAAAGGCCCATTCCGGCAAGAACTATAAGAATTCTTTTCATTGTTTGCCTCCTTATCGTTTCTTTTTCATTTTTTCTTTCAAAATCGGAATTAATTTTTCTTTTGCCAAAGGCAGACCTTTCTTCACCAATTCACGCTTCAGCCATTTCCCGAGCTTAGACACGGTCAGTCTCCTTTCCCTTTTGATAAAAATGAAAAAACTCCACCGATTTGGTGAAGTGGATAAACAAAAAGACCTTCACCAAATCAGATTTGGCAAAGGTCTCGCTAACAATTAGATTGCCAGCAAAGCCGAGGATCTAGGACATCCCGTAATGACGACTTTACTGTGACAGCTACTCCCCTTTGGAGTATTCATTTTTATTACTTTCATTTTAAGGCACAAGGCTTATCCAGTCAAATTCCTGCTGGCCGGCTTATGAAAGAAATGCCCTGTCCGTAAAAAAACACCTTCTTGGGAATGAAAGTGGCAGATTGTTGACGAAATCCTAAAACGGTTTAAAGTTTTAGGATTTCGTCATCTTTTATAGGGGCTTTTTTTATATTGAATGAGGTCATTTTTGCAAATGCTCTCTTATACAATCTTCACATAAAATCAAGCCGTTGCTCTCCAGAAACCTTTTGACATGGGTGATTCCTGATAATCCGACGGGCTTGTCTATGTAATAAAATGTCTCGTCTTTTGATATTTGTTTTTTACACCTTTTGCAGGTTACATGACTCATATGCTTTCTCCTTCCCTATCACTGTCTTAATAAAATGGTACTAAAGGTTAGTCGATTTTTCCACCAACAACAAAAAAGCACCACTTCAGGCGCTTTTAAAATTAGTATGGCGCCGTTTTCCCCGCTCACTTCACCCGCAGATGGAATTGTTTCAAGCCGTACATGCTGCTGTCGGCCATCGGCGCGATCGCAAGCTTTTCCATCGAGGAATACTGCTTCAGAAGCGCCTCAAGGGCTATCGCCGCTTCCAGCCTCGCGAGCGGAGCGCCTAAGCAGAAATGGATGCCGTGGCCAAATCCGATATGCGGGTTCGGATGACGGTGAATATCAAATTCGTGCGCCCTCTCAAATTTCGCTTCATCACGGTTGGCAGAAGCAAGGAAAGCGACGACACCTTCTCCTTTTTTCAAACTCACTCCTCTGATCTCGGTATCCTGTTTAACGAAGCGCACGATCATCGGCGCGGGCGCCCGGAAACGGACGGCTTCCTCGACAGCCTGCGGAATCAGTTCAGGATGCCTGGCGAGCTCGTCATACGCACCCGGTGTTTCGAGAATGCTGTAGACCGCATTTGAAATCAAATTCGTCGTCGTTTCATTCCCCGCCAGCAAGAGCAGGTTGCAAAACGGAACCAATTCATCAGGGGAAAGCTTGTCCCCTTCTTGTTCAGCTTTGATCAAGAGCGAAATCAAGTCATTGCCGAGGTTTTGTCTTTTCTCTTCGATCATCTTTTCAAAAAACGCGGTCAGCTCTTCTTCGCCTTGATCCCTGATGTTTTTCCACTCGTTCACGTCTTCTTGCCGATCGCTCTTCGGCAGGCTGACCAACACGTCGGACCATTCTTTAAAATGATGCTTGTACATTGAAGGAACGCCGAGCAATTCCGAAATGACGATGACGGGCAACGGATATGAAAAATCCTGTACAAGGTCGATCTCTTCCTTGCCGCGGATTTGAGCGAGCAGTTCATTCGTCAGTTCGCGAATGCGCGGCTCCCACTCTTTCATAACGCGCGGAGTAAAAGCCTTGTTGACGATCGATCTGATTCTCGTGTGTTTCGGCGGATCCATGCTAATCAACGTTTTCGCAAAGGTATTGCTAGCTCCAAGCTGATGGAATTGATTTGAAAAAAAATCTTTGTCGCTGATCACTCTTTTGACATCGTCATAGCGGAACACGCTCCACGCTTTGCTGTCTTCATCATAGTGAATCGGTGATTCGGTGCGCATTTTTTCATACCATGGAAACGGATCGTACGGGTCTTGTCTGTTTTTTCCGTTAAGCAGCGCTTTCTGAATGGGGTTCTGCTGTTTTGTTTGACTCATTCGCTTCACTCCTTCGGTTCTTGTCAGCTGATTCATGAAGTGCAATATGTTAGTTTAAAATTAAAAGATTCCACCGGATCATTCAACCAACAAGTGGAAAAGAAGTGTCGAAAAAGTGTTTGAGGGGGCGGCTGAAGTGGCTGACAGCTACCGCGGAGACAAGCGGATCACAAAATCGAAAACAAATTTAAAAAAAGCCTTGTTTGAACTTCTTGCTGAAAAAGAATGGGGAAAAATCTCTGTACAGGATATTACGCAACGGGCAAATTTGAATCGAACGACATTTTATCAGCATTATCAAGATAAATACGATTTGCTTCATCAAAATTTGAGAGACATGTTTGAAGCGATGAAAGAGGATATTTTTTCGCCGCTTGATATAGATTGCAGCGGGGAAAAGCCTGAAGCGTACTGGTATGTGCTGCGTTTTTATCAGCATTTACAACAGAACTGCGCTGATTTTGCGATTATCATCAACAGAAGATATGAGCTGAACATTAAGGAGCTGCTCAATGATTTTTGGAATGACAGCTTTTTGACGGGAATCAAAAAAACAGCAGCTGCTGATACTAACCGTTCAGTGCCTCTTGATATCGAGCGGCGATTTGTGATTTCCGCCTTTGCGGGCACAGCCGCATGGTGGCTTGAAAACGGCATGCCTTATCCGCCCGAATTGATGGCTGAATCGTTGATCAAAATGATCCAAAAAAATTGACGGCAAAAAAAGAGACAAAACGGGTGCTCCCGCTCTGTCTCTTCACCGGTTATTTCTTTGCGCCCTTGAGCGCACGCGCGCCGATATCCGTCCGGTAAAACAGCCCCGGTTTTCTTACTCGTTCCACCGCTTGATAGGCAGCTTCCCTCGCCGCTTCAAACGTCTCGGCAAACGCCGTGACATTAGCGACGCGGCCGCCGTTCGTCACAAACTGATCGCCGCTTTTTTTCGTGCCTGCGTGAAAGACGACAGTCTGCTCCAAGTCAGGCTCAAGCGTGCCGATCGGCGCGCCTTTTTCATAGCTTTCCGGATAGCCGTCAGATGCAAGAACAACGGTGACTGCCGCCGTATCCTTCCATTTCAGTTCCACTTCTTTGTCCGCGAGAAGGTCAAGCAAGACTTGAACAAGGTCTGATTCAAGACGCGGCAATACGACCTGGGTTTCCGGATCTCCGAATCTCGCGTTGAATTCGATCACTTTTGTTCCTTTTTCGGTCAGCATGAGGCCGGCATACAAGACTCCCGTAAACGAACGGCCTTCTTTAACCATCGCTTCGGCCGCCGGCTCCAAAACCGTTTTAACGGCGTCTTCAACGACCGCATCCGAAATCTGCGGCACCGGGGAATATGCGCCCATTCCCCCTGTATTCGGGCCATTGTCTCCGTCAAATGCCCGCTTGTGATCTTGCGCGATCACCATCGGATACACTTTTTCACCTTTGACAAAAGCCATCAGCGAAAATTCTTCACCGCTCAAAAATTCCTCGATCACGACAGAGGCGCTTGCATCGCCGAACTTTTCATCTTCTAAAAAGTCATGCAGACACTGAACCGCTTCTTCGGCTGTCATCGCGACTGTGACGCCTTTTCCGGCGGCAAGCCCGTCGGCTTTGATGACGATCGGAGCGCCTTTTTCCTCAACATACGCCTTTGCTTTTTCAAAAGATGTAAACGTTTCGTATTCCGCTGTCGGTATCTGATATTTTTTCATCAGATCTTTGGCAAACTGCTTGCTTCCTTCAATCACCGCTGCTTTTTTCGACGGACCGAACACCGGAAGGCCCGCTTCTTCAAATGCATCAACAAGCCCTTCGATTAAAGGAACCTCAGGACCGACAATCGTCAGTCCGATATTGTTTTCCTTTGCGAAAGCGAGAAGCCCTTCGTGATTGCCTTCGTCAAGATCAACGAGTACGGCGGTCCCGGCCATTCCGTCATTGCCGGGCGCCGCATATACAGTGCCGACAAGAGGGCTTTGCGCCGCTTTCCAGGCGAGCGTGTGCTCCCTGCCGCCTCTGCCGATAATCAATACGTTCACGCTGGTCACTCCCTTAATGTTTGAAATGGCGGATTCCGGTGAACACCATCGCGATCCCGTATTCATCCGCTTTTTGAATCGAATCTTCATCACGAACAGAGCCGCCCGGCTGAATGATCGCCGTCACACCGGCTTTAGCCGCTTCTTCGACCGTATCAGGCATCGGGAAGAACGCATCTGATCCGAGCGCGCTTCCTTTCGCTTTCCCGCCGGCCTGCTCAATTGCGATTTTCGCGGAGCCCACGCGGTTCATTTGTCCGGCGCCGACGCCGATCGTCATATCGTCTTTTGCCAGGACAATTGCATTCGATTTGACATGCTTCACAACTTTCCAAGCGAGCTTCAAGTCAGCCCATTCCTGTTCGGTCGGCTCCCTTTTCGTCGGAATTGTAATGTCGGCGTCGTCAAAGCCGTGCATATCCAGATCCTGAATCAAAAGCCCGCCTTGAACAGATGTCAGCTGCTTTTCGTTTTTCACAGGCTGATTGACATCAAGGGTCAAGAGGCGAAGGTTTTTCTTGGATGTTAAAATATCAAGCGCTTCTTGGCTGAATGATGGCGCGATAATGATTTCCAAAAAGATATTGTGAAGCGTTTCAGCCGTCGCTTTATCCACTTCGCGGTTCAAGGCAATGATGCCGCCGAAAATCGACGTTTCGTCAGCGGCGTATGCTTTGTTAAACGCCTCTTCGATCGTATTGCCCGTCCCGACACCGCAAGGGTTCATATGCTTGACGGCAACCGCAGCCGGCTCCGTGAACTCGCGGACGATTTGAAGTGCTGCATCCGCGTCTTTAATGTTGTTGTAGGAAAGCTCTTTTCCATGCAGCTGTTCAGCTGAAGCGATTGACCCTTTTACAGGGAGCGCGCTTTGATAAAAGACTGCTTCCTGATGCGGATTTTCGCCGTAGCGGAGCGATTGCTTTTTCTCAAAAGTGACGGTGAACTGTTCAGGCTCTTTTTCACCGGTTACGTTTGTTAAATAGTCAGCGATCAACGCGTCATATGCTGCCGTGTGGCGGAACACCTTCGCTGCCAGCTCGCGTTTTTTCTCAAGAGAGACGCTGCCGTTTTCTTTCAAATCGTTCAGTACAGGGCTGTAGTCACGGGGATCGACGATGACCGCCACGTCCTGATGGTTTTTCGCTGCTGCGCGAAGCATGCCTGGACCGCCGATGTCGATATTCTCAATCGCTTCTTCGAATGTGACGTCTTCTTTAGAAATCGTTTCTTTAAACGGATATAAATTAACAACGACAAGGTCGATCGGCCGGATTCCCTGTTCATTGAGCTGCGCCATGTGTTTTTCGTTGCCGCGCACGGCAAGAAGCCCTCCGTGAATATTCGGATGAAGGGTTTTCAGACGGCCGTCCATGATTTCGGGAAAGCCCGTCACTTCAGAAATGCCGATGACGTCAACGCCGTTTTCCTGAAGAAGTTTGCTTGTGCCGCCTGTTGAAATCACTTCAACTCCAAGCTCTGTCAATTCTTTTACAAAAGGGACAATGTTCATTTTATCAGATACGCTGATTAATGCGCGTTTGATCGTCATTTCTTTTCACCTCTGCCATTTAGTTCAAGAAGCTCTTTGATTACTTCAGGATAAAGCTCATGCTCCAATTTGTGGATCTTTTCTTCAAGAGACGCGAGTGTTTCGCTTTTTTCAAGCTCAACGGCGCGCTGGGCGATAATCGGACCGGTGTCCATGCCTTCGTCAACATAGTGAACCGTGATGCCCGCCACTTTCACGCCCGCTCTGTACGCTTGTCCGATCGCGTCGATGCCGGGAAACGCCGGCAGGAGCGACGGATGGATGTTGATGATTTTATTCCGGTAAGCCGACAGAAGCGTATCGCCGATCAGTCTCATATACCCCGCCAGGACAATCCACTCTGCTCCGTGGAGGCGGAGCTGTTCAACGATCACCTGTTCAAAAGCCGCTTTATTTTCGAACGATTTCGGCTGGAATGCGAACGACGGAATTCCGGCTTTTTCCGCTCTTTCAAGCACTTTCGCATCGGGCTTGTCAGAGACGACAAGGACGATTTCGGCATCCCAGTTCTCTTCCCTCATTCTTCTTGCGATCGCTTCAAAATTCGTTCCGCTTCCTGATGCAAATACCGCGAATTTTCTCATGAAAGACCGGCACCGCCAAACTCAACGCCGCTTCCGGCTTTCACTCTGCCGATGAGATAGGCTTTTTCACCGTTGTTTTCGAGCGTTTGAATCACGTCTGTCATATCCTCTTCTTTCACAGCAAGGACAAACCCGATTCCCATATTGAAAACATTGAACATTTCCTCGGACTTCAGGCCGCCTTTCTCCTGAATGAACGGAAAGACAGGAGGGACGGGCCATGATCCGATGTCGATTTCAACACCGAGGCCATCGGGCATCATGCGCGGCAGGTTTTCGATAAAACCGCCGCCGGTCACGTGCGCCATACCGGCGATTTTGCCTGATTTCACCGCTTCAAGGACAGGCTTGACATAAATTTTCGTCGGCTCTAAAAGCTCTTCGCCAAGAGGCCGTTCAAAAGGTGTATACGTCTCATCAAGGTTCAGACCGGCATCTTCAAGAAGAACTTTCCGAACGAGAGAGAAGCCGTTGCTGTGAAGTCCGCTTGAAGAAAGTCCGATTAAAAGGTGCCCTTGGCCGATGTTTTCGCCCGTGACGATGCCATCTTTTTCAGCGGCGCCGACCGAGAACCCGGCAATATCGTATTCATCCTCTGTATAAAGACCCGGCATTTCCGCCGTTTCTCCGCCGACTAGCGCTGATCCTGACTGTACACAGCCTTCTGCGACGCCTTTTACAATCTCTTCAATTTTGACGGGATCGGCTTTTCCGACCGCAAGGTAATCGAGAAAGAACAGCGGCTCCGCTCCTTGAGCGAGCACATCGTTGACACACATAGCGACGGCATCGATGCCGATCGTGTCATGCTTGTCCATCGCAAAAGCGAGCTTCAGCTTTGTGCCGACACCGTCCGTTCCCGAAATCAGAACCGGCTGTTTGTACGGCAGTTCTGACAGGTCAAACATGCCGCCAAATCCGCCAAGACCGCCCATTGCGCCAATTCGCTTCGTTCTTTCCACATGTTTTTTCATTCGTTTTACGGCTTCATATCCGGCTTCAATATCAACCCCGGCGTTTTTATAGCTTTCAGACAACACAATCCACTCCTTATTCCGCGCTTGTCCATTCGTAATATTCAAATTCAAAAGAGCAGCCGCATCGCTTCTGCTGCCCTTTATTCATTTCAGGAGGCGCGGCGCTTCAAGAGCGCCGGCCGGTTTATTTTGTCAAAACGGCTTCTTTCACGTGAGGAAGAACCGTATCCTGATAAATCTCGGTCGGGTATTTTCCTGTAAAGCAGGCCATGCACTGCCCGCAGTTTTCGTCTTCATATTGTCTTCCGATACCGGAAAGGAGTCCATCAATGCTCAAGAATGACAATGTATCGGCGCCGATTTCCTGACGGATTTCTTCCACTGAATGGGAGGACGCGATCAGTTCTTCATGCGTTGATGTGTCAATTCCGTAAAAGCACGGATGGGCAATAGGCGGGGAACTGATTCTGACGTGCACTTCCGTCGCTCCGGCTTCGCGCAGCATCGTCACAATCCTGCGGCTCGTCGTCCCTCTCACGATAGAATCGTCCACCATGACGACGCGCTTGCCTTCAACGACCCCGCGGACGGCTGACAGCTTCATTCTCACGCCCTGCTCTCTGAGCGACTGTGACGGCTGAATGAACGTTCTGCCGACATAGCGGTTTTTGATCAGTCCGAGTTCGTAAGGAATTCCCGTCGCTTCGGCATAGCCGATCGCCGCTGAAATGCTTGAATCCGGAACCCCTGTCACCACATCTGCTTCAATGCCTGATTCTTCAGCAAGCTTTTTGCCGAGATTCTTTCTCGCGCTGTGAACGTTAATGCCGTTAATATTGCTGTCAGGTCTTGAGAAATAAATGTACTCCATGCTGCAGATCGAGCGGTTGATGTTGATGGAGAACCGCTCTGACTTCATGCCTTCATCATTGATGATCAGCATCTCGCCCGGCTCTACATCTCGCAAATATGTCGCGCCGACCACATCAAACGCACACGTTTCAGAAGCGACGACGTACGCGTCGCCGAGCATTGCGACAGACAGCGGTCTGAGTCCGTTCGGATCAAGCGCCACGATCATTTCCTTTTCCGTCATGATCAGGAAAGCATAAGCGCCTTTCAGCATGGAAAGAGCGTTTTTGATCTGATCTTTCAACTCGAAGTGGCCGCTTCTTTTAATTAAGTGGGCGAGCACTTCCGTATCAGAAGACGTTTGAAAAATGCTGCCCTGGTTTTCAAGCTGCTGTTTCAGCTGAGTGGCGTTTACTAAGTTTCCGTTGTGCGCAAGCGCAAGGCTGCCGTTGTTTTGCGAATGGAAAAGGAACGGCTGGACGTTTTCGAAGCCGCCGCCGCCCGCCGTTGCATAACGGACATGGCCGATCGCTCCCTTTCCTTTCACCTTTTTGAGCTCGCCGTTTTGAAAAACTTCGGTAATCAGCCCCTGGCCTTTGTGGGCGGACATTTTTTCGCCGTCTGTCGCGACGATGCCGGCGCCCTCCTGGCCTCTGTGCTGAAGGCTGTGAAGGCCGTAGTACGTAATTTGCGATGCTTCTTCATGCCCCCAAATCCCAAATACGCCGCATTCTTCATTTAAGCCTTTGATTTCAGCAAGCATGGGATAGCTCCTTTCCATGCGCTTTCGAGCTCTTCTGTCTGCGCATGAATCCATTGTTGTCCTTCTTGGCTTTGAACAGCCAGCGTGCTGTCTGACGTTACTTCACCGATGAGCTCGGCGTCTTTGACAAGCTTTTCGAACGCTTCTTGATGCTCTTTTTTCACAGAGACGATAAACCGTGATTGTGTTTCACTGAATAACAATGCAGGTTCGCCTGCAAGCGTCACATTGGCGCCGAGTCCTTGAGAAGATATGACGCTTTCCGCCAGTGCCACGCCGATGCCGCCTTCTGAGACGTCATGCGCGGACTGAACGAGTCCGGTGCGGATCGCTTTCAGAAGCGCTTTTTGACGCGCTTGTTCGACTTCCAAGTCAATGGCAGGCGCTTTGCCGTAAATCTTTCCTTCGGACAGTTTTTGCAGCTCGCTTCCGGCGAACTCAGGGAATGTTTCGCCGATGACATAAATCAAATCGCCCGCTGCTTTAAAATGCTGAGTCGTAATATGGTCCGTATCTTCGATCAGTCCGACCATTCCGATGACAGGTGTCGGGTAAATCGCGCTTCCGTTTGATTCGTTGTAAAGAGAGACGTTTCCGCCGATGACCGGTGTGCTGAGCACGTTGCACGCCTCGCTGATCCCGTCTGCCGCTTTTTCGATCTGCCAGAAAATCTCCGGCTTTTCCGGATTTCCAAAGTTGAGGTTATCCGTAACGGCAAGCGGTTCCGCTCCGGAGCAGACGATATTGCGGGCCGCTTCCGCGACAGCGATTTTCCCGCCTTTTTCCGGATCGAGGTACAAGTAGCGGGCATTACAGTCCGTTGTCATGGCGAGCGCCTTTTTCGTGCCGCGAATCCGCAGGACGGCTGCATCAGAGCCCGGTGCGACAACCGTGTTCGTCCTGACCATGTAGTCATATTGGTCATAAACCCATTCTTTGCTCGCAATGGTCGGCTGCTTTAGGAGCTCGAGAAGCGTTTCTTTCGCATTTTCGACTTTTGGCGCAGGGACGTCTGTTTCAAGGAATTCTTTATAATAAGCCGGAACTTTTGACGGCTTATGGTAAACCGGCGCTTCCTCTGCAAGCGCATCAACCGGAAGATCGGCAACCATTTCCCCGTTGTGGAAAAGGCGCAGCATCTTGTCGTCTGTCACATGACCGACAGCCACAGCTTCAAGATCATACTTGTCAAAAATATCGATGATTTCCTGTTCGCGGCCGCGTTCGATGACTAAAAGCATGCGCTCCTGGGATTCGGAAAGCATCATTTCATACGGCGTCATCCCTGTTTCCCGCTGCGGAATCAAGTCAAGGTTCATCTCGATGCCCGATCCGGCTTTGGACGCCATTTCCGCGCTTGAACTTGTCAGTCCTGCCGCCCCCATGTCCTGAATACCGACCAAGGCGTCTGATTTGATGACTTCCAGACACGCTTCAAGAAGCAGCTTCTCCATGAACGGATCGCCGACTTGCACAGCCGAGCGCTTTTCTTCTGATTGGTCAGACATTTCTTCTGAGGCGAACGTGGCGCCGTGGATACCGTCGCGCCCCGTTTTCGCGCCGACGTACATGACCGTATTGCCGACGCCTTTCGCCTGCCCTTTTTTAATATCTTCATGGTTGATTAAACCGACACACATCGCGTTGACAAGCGGATTGCCTTCATAGCAGCTGTCAAACTGAACTTCCCCGCCAACGGTCGGAATGCCGATGCAGTTTCCGTATCCGGCAATGCCCGCGACTACTTCTTCAAACAAGTACTTCACACGCGGTGAAGTGAGTTCGCCAAACCGGAGAGAGTTCAAAACAGCGATGGGACGCGCGCCCATTGAAAAGACGTCGCGGATGATGCCGCCCACACCCGTTGCAGCTCCCTGGTACGGCTCAATCGCTGACGGATGGTTATGCGATTCGATTTTGAAGACAACCGCCTGATTGTCGCCGATATCGACGATTCCAGCGCCTTCCCCCGGCCCCTGCAGGACGCGTTCGCCTTTTGTCGGGAACTTTTTCAGGATCGGCTTGGAATTTTTGTAGCTGCAGTGCTCTGACCACATGACCGAAAAAATCCCGATTTCCGTATAGTTTGGAAGTCTTCCGAGAATCGATTCAATCATGGCAAACTCGTCATCGCTGACACCCATTTGCTGATAGAGTTTCTCTTCCTTAATTTGTTCTTGACTTGGTTCAAGCAGTAGCGACATGAGTTTCCCTCCAATTTTTCACGATAGATTGAAACAGTTTAAGACCGTCGGCGCTTCCGAGCAGAGAATCGACTGCGCGTTCAGGGTGAGGCATCATGCCTAATACATTGCCTTTTTCATTGACGACGCCTGCAATATCGGCGACGCTTCCGTTGATATCCGTTCCGTATGTGAAAGCGATTTGGTTGTTTTCTTGTAATCCGGCAAGCGTTTCTTCATCACAGTAGAAGTTTCCTTCGCCGTGAGCGACCGGAATCGTAATAGATTCGCCTTGGCCGTAGGAAGATGTAAAAATCGTTTCATTGTTTTGGACGACCAGTTCAACCGGACGGCAGATAAATTTCAAATCTTTGTTGCGTCTCATCGCGCCCGGCAAAAGACCGAGCTCCTGCAAAATTTGAAAGCCGTTGCAGACGCCGAGCACCGGCTTTCCTTCTTGAGCCGCTTTTTTGACAGCCGGCATAATGTTTGCGAAGCGGGCGATCGCGCCGCATCTTAAATAATCACCGTATGAGAATCCTCCCGGAATGAGGACGCCGTCATATTCATCAAGACTTGTTTCTGTATGCCAGACGTATTCTGCTTCTTCGCCAAGCTCATCCTTGATCGCGTGGAACATATCGATATCGCAGTTTGAGCCCGGCAGCACAATCACCGCAAATTTCACTGTGCGACAACCTCCTCGACTTCGTATCTGTAATCTTCAATCACCGTGTTGGCCAAAAGTTTTTCGCACATTTCTTTGACGAGAACGTCAAGGTCGCGGTCCGATTTTTCGATGGTGAGCTCCATGTATTTGCCGATGCGGACGTCCTGAACTTCTTTGTAGGACATGCTGTGCAAAGCATGCTGAACGGCGCTCCCCTGAGGATCTAAAACACTCTCTTTTAAGCTGACATACACTTTCACTTTGTACATATTACATGCCTCCAAGTCTTTTAAATATTTCTTCGTATGCATCCGTCAATCCGCCCAGGTTTCTTCTGAACACATCTTTATCAAGCTTTTCATTCGTTTCTTTATCCCACAGCCGGCACGTATCCGGGGAAATCTCATCGGCCAGCAGGACCTCGCCGTCTTTATCGAGTCCAAACTCAAGCTTGAAATCTATCAATCTGACACCGCAAGCCGCGAAAATCGTCTGCAGCTCATCATTTACCTGTCTCGTAATCGATTTGATTTTCTCCACCTGTTCAGGCTCAGCCGCGTTTAAAATCCGGATATGGTCTTCTGTGATCAGCGGATCGCCGAGCGCGTCATCCTTGTAGTAAAACTCGATAATCGGCTGCCCCAGCTCCGTGCCTTCCGGAATGCCGAGCCTTTTGGACATGCTTCCGGCAACGACATTGCGGACAACGACTTCAAGCGGGATGATCGTCACTTTTTTAATGAGCTGCTCCGTTTCAGAAATTCGTTCAACAAAGTGGTTGTTGATTCCCTTCTCGTGAAGCCTTGTGAAAATCAGGCTGGAAATTTCGTTATTTAAACGGCCTTTTCCGTCAATCTCGGCTTTTTTTTCTCCGTTAAAAGCCGTCGCCGAGTCTTTGTATTCGACAAACAACGTGTTGTCATCATCCGTCAGGTATATCTTTTTCGCTTTTCCTTCATATAAAAGTTCATTTTTCACAATATTCACAGAAGTCCTCCTAACCCGAATGTTGGAAATATTTCATCTTTTAGACCCCCGCCTGTCAAAGCGGGCGGTCGATTCTACGCTAAGCCTAAACGTTCAAAAATGTAGTCGACGTTTTTCAAGTGGTAATTGTAATCAAAGCAGTCGTTAATTTGTTCCGGAGACAGCCGGGACGTTATTTTTTCCTCAGCCTCGACAAGCTGGCGGAACGGTACTTGTTTCTCCCATGCTTCCATCGCTTTCGGCTGAACGGTGTCATACGCTTCTTCGCGCGCCATGCCGGTGTCAATGAGTGCGAGAAGGACGCGCTGAGAGTAGATCAATCCGAGTGTGCGGTCCATGTTGCGCTTCATGTTTTCAGGGAACACTGTCAAATTTTTCACAATGTTGCCGAAGCGGTTCAGCATGTAGTTCAGCGCGATCGTCGCATCAGGCAGGATGATGCGCTCTGCTGATGAATGCGAAATGTCGCGTTCATGCCAAAGCGGTACATTTTCATAGGCGGTCAGCATGTAGCCGCGGATGACGCGCGCCATTCCCGTCATGTTTTCCGAACCGATCGGATTGCGCTTATGCGGCATAGCAGATGAACCTTTTTGGCCTTTTGCGAAAAATTCTTCGACTTCGCGGGTTTCGCTTTTTTGGAGGCCGCGGATCTCAACGGCGAATTTCTCGATGCTTGTCGCAACTAGCGCCAGTGCAGCCATGTAATCGGCGTGGCGGTCGCGTTGCAGCGTCTGTGTTGAAATCGGCGCCGGTTTTAAGCCGAGCTTCTCACATACGTACTGCTCGACGAATGGATCGATGTTCGCATACGTTCCGACGGCGCCTGAGATTTTGCCGACTTCGATGCCTTCTTTCGCCTGCTTGAAGCGTTCCAGGTTGCGCTTCATTTCTTCATACCAAAGGGCGAGCTTCAAGCCGAATGTCGTCGGTTCTGCATGCACGCCGTGTGTGCGTCCCATCATGACCGTATATTGATGTTCCTTCGCTTTTTCTTTCAAGATGTCAACAAATCTCTCAATGTCCTTGAGCAGAATATCGTTCGCCTGTTTTAATAGATAAGAAAGAGCGGTATCGACCACATCTGTTGATGTCAGTCCGTAGTGCACCCATTTTTTCTCTTCGCCAAGCGTTTCCGATACGGCGCGGGTAAATGCGACGACATCGTGACGCGTGTCCTGCTCGATTTCCAAGATGCGGTTGATGTCAAATGACGCTTTTTCCCGCAAAACCTTCACATCTTCTTTCGGAATGACGCCGAGCTCAGCCCAAGCTTCACAAGCCAGTATTTCAACTTCCAGCCATGCTTGGAATCTGTTTTCATCCGTCCAAATCGCAGCCATTTCCGGTCTTGAATAACGTTCGATCATTGTTTTCGTCCTCCATCTCTTTCAATCCACTTTTCTGTCATCTTCCCGATCCATTCATTGTCGGGTTTTCTTAAAAATGTGATGTGCCCCATTTTGCGGCCCGGTTTGACTTCATGCTTTCCGTATATATAAAGCTTCGCTTCTTTTAATAGTTCGGGATCTTCTTCAGCCATATACACTTCGTCTCCGAGAAGGTTTACCATCATTCCTTCCTTCAGAAGGTCCGTTTTGCCGAGCGGCAGTCCGCAGACAGCACGGATATGCTGTTCAAACTGGCTCGTTTCGCAAAGATCAAGGGTGTAATGGCCGGAATTATGCGGCCGCGGCGCCAGCTCATTGACGAGAAGTCCGCCGTCTTCTTTCAGGAAAAGCTCAACGGCCAGCGTTCCGACAAGCTGAAGCTTTTCGGCAAGCTTGAGGGCAAGTGCTGCCGCTTGTTCCTGAACCGCTTCATCGACCCGTGCCGGGACGATACTCTGGAATAAAATATTTTGTTTATGAATGTTCTCTGCCGCCGGAAAAACGGTTGTCTCTCCGTGAACCGATCTCGTCACGATCACGGACAATTCCATTGTGAAAGGAACCCAGCTTTCCAAAATGCATGTGCCGTGCTGTAAAAGTGCTGCGGCTTCCCCGATTTGTGCTTGTTGTTTCAGGACGTACTGCCCTTTTCCGTCATACCCGCCGCGGCAAGTTTTCAGCACCGCCGGAAGACCGAGCTCCGCGACGGCCGCTTCCAGTTCCGTCCGATCGTGAATGATTCGGTACGGGGCGACTTTGCAGCCCGCTGATTCAATCGCTTTTTTCTCGGTTTCCCTGTTTTGCGTAAGGAGCAACAGCTCGCTCCCCTGTGGAAGGAAAGCGTGCTCTTTCAGCCAGTTCAGCGCATCATAATCGATGTTCTCGAATTCGTAAGTGATCACGTCGCTCGCTTCGGCAAGCTTTCGTATCGCTTCCCTGTCATTATAGGCAGCGGTAATTTCAAGGTCTGCGACCTGGCCGCACGGTGATGAAGGAACAGGGTCAACCACAGCGATTTTATAGCCCATTTGTTTGGCCGCGACCGCCATCATTTTGCCAAGCTGTCCGCCTCCGATAATGCCGATTGTCGCTCCCGGAAAAATCGTTTGTTTATTCAAGCTGATCACTGCTTTCCAACACGGTTTGTCTGATGCTTTCCCTTCGTTCATCCAATCTTCCGGCAAGCTTTTCGTCAAAAGCTGACAAAATCTGCGCCGCAAGCAGTCCGGCGTTAACCGCTCCCGCTTTGCCGATAGCAACAGTCGCAACGGGTACACCGCCCGGCATTTGCACGATTGAAAGCAACGAATCGAGGCCGTTCAGCGCTTTTGACTGAACCGGCACACCGATGACGGGCAGCGTCGTTTTGGCTGCGACCATTCCCGGCAGGTGAGCGGCTCCGCCCGCTCCGGCAATGATGACTTTCAAGCCTCTTTCCCGCGCCGTTTCGGCATATTCAAACATTAAATCAGGCGTCCGATGTGCGGAAACGACCTTTTTTTCGAACGGAATTCCCAGTTCATCGAGTATGCCGCAGGCATGTTTCATCGTTTCCCAGTCAGATGTGCTTCCCATGATAACACCAAGAAGAGGCTGCATATCTTTTTGTCCCACCTTTAGCTGTTATTCTTCACAAATAAAAAACCCGGCATGTATTGCATTTGTAGGAAGCAACACAAACCGGGCATGGCGCGTGTATCGTCAGTTAGTCCGCTTCTCGCGATCTCCATGTCAGTTTATTGTCCACTTTCCTGCATAGTCCGATGATTTACGGTCATCGGGTAGAGACTTATGGGCCATATTCCCAAGATTATATGAGGATGTGTTTTCATGTCATGTTTATCTTAACAACGGACTGTGATAATGTCAACGACATTATCGAACGATAGTATATTTTGTTGTTCTAATGTTCGGGTTTAGAGTAATTTCCCTTCGAATATAATTTTTCTTCCGCACGGAACAACCTGAATCGTTCCATTTTCCTTTGTTTCTTTGAAGACCGGCTCCTCCATTCGGCGCACCGGTGTATAGCCTTCTTCCTGCATCTTCGTCAACACGGTTTCGATCGTTTCGCCTTCCGTTACTTCAAAGCGCTTTTTTTTCGGCTTTGTCATTATTCTTTAATTCTCCTTTTCTTTACGGCTTTCACCCAGAATCCGCCGTGTATCGTCTTCGGTTCATAGGAAATGATAAATGCTTTTGAATCGATTGATTTAATCGTTTCGTACAGCTGGAGTTCGTATTTTCTCGGCGTCAAAATCTGCATCGCCGTTCTGTCTCCCTCAAGTCCGCCGACGACCCAGTGGGTGACGCCGTAGCCTTTTTCCCTGAGCTGTTTTGGCAAATCCAAATCAAGCTCTTTCGTAATGGCGTTAACGGTAATATAGCCCAAAGCGAGCTTTTCTTCAATTTTCGTGCCGACGATGATGCCGATTCCAAATCCGACCGCGTAAGCAATCACGTTTTGGATTTGATTTAAATTATCTAGAACGAGCCCCAGCCCGACGACGTAGACAAGCATTTCGATTGTCCCGATAAAAGCGGCGAGATACCGCTGGCCTTTAAGAGTCAGTATCATTCGAAGGGTTAAAAACGTTACGTATATAATATTGATAACCAGAATAATTCCAACCATGATCACACCATTCAATAGTGCTGAGTGAAGCAATTGAAATCCCTCCTTTAGATGCAAAGCAATCATATTCTACTAGAGAAATTCTCCATACACAATCCTGTAATGGCCCTGCTTCACCACAAAATTTTTCGACATTGCTCACTCCCATCAGTTTACCCTTTTTCTGCCGGTTTCAAAGCATTGAAACGCAATTAAAAAAGACGTTCAAATGAACGTCTTTCAGAGCTGGTGCTTATGATTCCGCTGACGATCTCCAACGGATCCGCTCAGTTTGCGGTGCTCCTTTTCCAAATCGCTCAGCGTGTATGACGAGAGGTCTTTCAAATTGTCCAGCCGCCCTGATTTTGCAAGCTGCCTGATTAAATACTCCTTTTTTTGTTTTACAGCTTTTCGAAGAAAGTTAGCCATCGATCACTCCCCCATCTAATTGGTTAAAATACATATTATTCTTATGAGTCAACTCAGAATTAATGCGGAGAAAAAACCGGTTCTTCAAGAAGAACCGGCTATATCTCCTTAAACCGGGATTAGCGACGACAACAAGTAACCGCCTATCAGCTTCCATGTTGCCGCAACGAATACCAATTCAAGCAAAAAGACGGTAAACACACAGTACATCAGGTCAAACCGCGCTTTATCGCTTTTTTCATAAATCGATTGAATCAGCGTAAAAGTCCCGAATGTCAATCCCATAAAGATGACGATCGAGAGAATCACCGTCGCGGCCGTGAAGTTGATAATCGCGAATATCATCCACAAAGCGGCGGGGACGATAAACGGCACCAATAGAGAACCGTACTTTGCCGTGATATCGAAAAAAGAAACTTTATACCTGAGCATAAAATTCGATACAACCCAGCTCGATGCAGCCATCCAAAACATGAAAGCCATGCAATAGATAAACACAACCAAAAACACTTCCAGGAACGGCACTGACACGCCGAACCCGAGAATTCTCCCCCTGCCCGCAAGCAGCTGATAAAAGTTGCCGAGCGAAAAGAAAACGGCTAAAAGCGTCATTGAAATAACGGAATACTTAAAATAAGACCGGTCAAAATCAAGTGCGCTGCGCACCGGGGATTTTAAAATATCGAGCACAAAGCTGAAATAGCGGAACAAAGCGGCAATCACGCTCTCCATCACCGATTTGACTTTCGCCGCGGACGGATTCGTCTCCTTGCTTTTCTTCGCTTTTTTCCGGGAATTCCTCGACATCCTCGAAGCAGGTTCTTCTATATCATCTTCATTTCGTTTGTGATGTTCTTCAATCATATAAGCAACTCCTATTCTATTCAAAAGCTTTACATAAATGAAAAGCACTTTTATAAATTACATAAGCTGTGTGAAACAGTCAAGACAAACCTCTTTTTATCATAGATGCGGCAGCCCTTATATATGACGAAAAACGAAGGCGGAAGGTTCCGTTTTTAATGATTGGAAAATAAAAAAGGCTTGTCCAAATGAACAAGCCTTTTTCGCACAGCACACCTTATTTCAAGAAAATGAAATAAAGAATGAATACAACAGCCAATCCGTACATAATCGGATGGATCTCTTTTGCTTTGCCTTTAAAGATCATCGTGATCGGGTAGAAAATAAATCCGATCGCGATTCCGGTGGCGATGCTGTATGTCAGCGGCATCGCGATCATCGTTAAGAATGCGGGCACCGCAATCTCAAACTTCGTCCAGTCGATTTTATTGAGATTCGCCACCATCAGCACGCCGACGATGATTAAAGCAGGCGCCGTCACTTGCGAAGTGA
This sequence comes from Bacillus sp. LB7, assembly GCF_030449715.1. NCBI lineage: Bacteria > Bacillati > Bacillota > Bacilli > Caryophanales > Bacillaceae > Bacillus > Bacillus sp. LB7. The sequence continues at coordinate 71,624 of NZ_JASGCA010000009.1, read as the reverse complement.
TAACGCTCAGGACAGGCGAGAAGAACAGCGACAGCAAGAACAAAACGCCTGTTACGATCGCCGCAAAACCGCTTCTCGCTCCGGCCGCTACCCCGGCACTTGACTCAACATAAGCGGTCGTAGTCGATGTACCAAGGATCGCTCCGGCAACAGTTGCGGAAGAATCGGCAAGCAAAGCCCTGCCAGCACGCGGCAGTTTGTTATCCTTCATCAAACCGGCTTGTGATGCAACACCCACCAATGTACCGGCCGTATCAAAAAAGTCGACGAATAAAAACGTTAAAATGACGACAAGCATCTGCACCGAAAAGATATCATGAAGGTGGATAAAGGCTTGTCCAAATGTCGGCTCAAGGCTAGGAACAGCACCGACAATTTTGTCAGGAACGTCAATCTGACCGAAGATCATGCCGACAATCGCCGTAACCAGCATCCCGAAGAAAATGCCGCCGTTCACGCGCAATACCATTAAAATGACAGTGATGATCAGTCCGAAAACAGTCAAAAGAACAGGACCTGAATGAATATTTCCAAACGACACAATGGTATCCGGGTTGGATACGACGATTTTGGAGCCCTGCAAACCGACGAAAGCGATAAACAGACCAATTCCCGCACCCACAGCCATTTTCAGCTCATAAGGAATCGAATTGATAATTTTTTCCCTCAAACCGGACAGCGAAAGAGCGATAAAAATAAGTCCGGAAACCATAACGCCGGAAAGAGCCGTCTGCCATGGAATCTGCATGTTCAGAATAACGGAGAATGCAAAGAATGCGTTAAGCCCCATTCCGGGCGCAAGGGCGATCGGATACTTCGCAAGCAGCCCCATGATAAAACAGCCGACAGCTGCTGAAACCGCTGTTGCCGTAAAGACCGCGCTTTGATCCATTCTCAATGCATCCGGGAAATTTTCCACCGACGCCAGAGAAAGGGTAAGCGGGTTGACGATCAAAATATATGCCATGGACAAAAATGTGGTGAGTCCGCCGATCATTTCTCTCCGATAGTTTGTACCCAATTCTTCAAACTGAAAGTAACGCTTCAAAATGGTATACTCCTCTCGTTTGTCTGTCGCTTTTATTGTTTCATAAACCTTTGCTTTTAAACAAAAAACGCCCCAATTGGCGGGACGCTTGACTACGGCATATTTCATACTGAAAAAATGTTTTTTTCACGGACAAAATATTGTATACAAGCGTAGTCAAGCTATTTACGGTAGCTTGGTAGAAACTTATGGGCCATATCCCCATGATTATACGACAAGTCTTTTTTGAATTACTATACTATTGTAGCAATATCTAACGCTGAACACAATAAAAAAAAACGAACATTAATGATTTTAATGTTCGCTTCGTTCGTTGTTTTTCCAGATTCTGACCGTGAATCGTTTTTGAATAAAACACGATTTATCATGATATCGTATTCCAGTGACAGTACAGAAATTAAGAAAACCCTTCAATTTTTGGTTTCGATTCCGAGATGAAGCCAATCAATGACGACTTAGAGAATTAGAAAATGGGCAATGCCTTGTGCAGGATTTATATGGACGGTTGGGATTATTCAAGTTCATCCTGTTTTTGAAGATTTATTTGCAGCCTTTGACACCAGACCACCTGTCGCAGAAAGGCAGAAAGATGGTATGGATGACGGTACTCATTAGTGCGGTCATTTTTTTATTGTTTCTTTCCCTGTTTACCGTTACACAGGCTGCTGGCTTGGTGGATGATACGGTTCTTCTCGTTTGGAGTCTCGACAACAAAATGCCAAAAAGGTGAGCGGCAAAACCCGCCCCGGGAATAAATAATACCTGGAGCGGGTTTTTCGGTGTGGTTCTGCGCACTTGGCTTCGCGGTACAGTTCTTCCATCGAGCTTGATCGTGATGAAAGCCTTGACCTAGAGCGCACTCTAGGTGATGAGCTATTATTAATTTCATGATGAAAGGAGGAATGTCCAATGTTCAAAAGAACGGACGAAATCTTCTATGGCCCTTCAAATTAGTCAGCTTGCGAGAGAGACCGGATTGTCTATTCACACTCTTCGTTACTATGAAAAGGAAGGGATTCTTCCACCCGCCAAACGTAATGAAAACGGTATTCGCATATTTGATTCGGAAGACATTGAATGGATCAAATTCGCATGCTGCCTTCGTGATTCAGGAATGAGTATTGCCGAAATGAAGCAGTTTGTGCAACTGGTCATAAAGGGAGGCGAAACGAAAACTGAACGTATCCAAATGCTTCAATTACAAATTAAACGTATCGAAGCCCAATTCGAACAATTAACTCGCTTCAAGGAAAACATTCAATACAAAATCGATTTATATTCCTCTCGGTAGGAGTTTAAAGGAGGCGCCAGCCCATGAAAACAATCATGATCACCGGTACATCAGCAGGAATCGGAAGAGCTACAGCCTTACATTTCGCAAATAAGGGATGGAACGTTATTGCTACTATGCGTTCTCCTGAAAAAGAAACGGAGTTGACCAAGGTTCAGAACGTGTGGGTTACCCACCTTGACGTTGAAAACAAGGAATCTATCCAAACTGTAATCGAGCAAGGGATATCAAAATTCGGGGAAATCGACGTCGTTGTAAACAATGCAGGTTACGGTGCATTTGGTATCTTTGAGGCTGCAACGGAAGAACAAATTCAAAGACAGTTTGATGTCAATGTTTTTGGCCTGATGCGGGTAACCAAAGCGATCCTGCCTCATTTCAGAAAGAATCGTAAGGGAGTTATTATCAACGTTACCTCTGAGGGAGGCAGAGTCACCTATCCGTTGTTTTCGCTTTATCATGCTTCCAAATATGCCGTAAACGGATTCACTGAGTCTCTACTTTATGAACTGTCTCCATTTAATATCCGGGTAAAGATTGTGGAGCCGGGTCCCACCAAAACCGAGTTCACGGGCAGATCTAGGGATGCTATTCAGGATACTCGGTTGACAGATTATAGTGAATTCAAGCAAAAAATCAATTTAATGTATCAAAGCCTGTTCGCCCCTGAACAAATCGCTTCTCCGGAACTTGTTGCTGAAGTTATCTACAAGGCGGCAATCGATCCTTCCCGCCAACTGAGATATCATATCGGCTCTGACTTGATGATTGAACGCGAAGAACTAAACGATAATGAATTTATCGGCAAAATGGCTCAAAGATTTGGTATTGATATCGAATAATTTTCAGCATTCCATGTGCATCTCCTATTGTGCAAAGACAGAGACGAACAGCCTTCTGGTAAATGGGCAGGCTGTTCGTCTTTGTCTTTGCTCTTCCCGTCCATCACCCCACACAGTCAAGTGGTTAAATAGTCATTGGAGGGTAAAGAAAAAATAAAAACGTCTCCGATGTGATAGAATTTGACGATACTCAAAACCCGGCCCTCGGCGAAAAAAGCTAACGAAACACTAACATTTCATTTGATATGATATAACTGATGAATTGTAAGGATGTGCGTATATAAAAATAATGCTTGTTGAAGATGAAGAAATGCTTTCAGCTATCGTTGCAAAGGGACTTCACAAGGCAAGTTATGCGGTTGATACAGTTTTAATGGTGAAGAAACTTTAGAATATTACTAAGTTAATGAGTACGATATTATTGTTTTAGACTTGAATATCCCCAAAATAGACGGGCTTGATGTATTGCCGACAATTCGCAAAAAGGATACAGATACAAAGATTTTAATTCTGTCTGCAAGAGCAAAAATTGACGAAAGAATGCCATAACTGTGCCATGAAAAATATAAAAGCCCTAAAAACCCAGTATTACCAAGGGTTTTTAGGGCTCCTGTTACTACTCCCACTCGATTGTTGCAGGCGGCTTGCTCGTAATGTCGTAAACCACACGGTTAATGTGCTTCACTTCATTGACGATCCGTGTCGAGATTGTCTCAAGGACATCCCAAGGAATTCTCGCCCAGTCGGATGTCATGCCGTCAATCGATGTCACGGCGCGAATGCCGATCGTATAGTCATAAGTTCTTGCGTCTCCCATGACGCCGACGCTGCGGATGTCAGGAAGAACAGTGAAGTATTGCCAAATGTCTTTTTCAAGATCAGCTTTGGCGATTTCTTCGCGGAGAATCGCATCTGATTCGCGGACGATTTCAAGCTTTTCCTCCGTCACTTCTCCAAGAACGCGTATGCCGAGGCCTGGACCAGGGAACGGCTGGCGCCAAACGATTTCGTCAGGGATGCCGAGCTCGGTACCGAGCGCACGCACTTCGTCTTTGAAAAGGGTATTCAGCGGTTCGATCAGTTCAAACTGCATGTCTTCCGGTAGTCCGCCGACATTGTGATGCGACTTGATCGTCTGAGCTGTCGCTGTTCCGCTCTCGATAATATCGGTGTAAAGCGTTCCTTGTGCAAGGTAGTCAATACCTTTCAGTTTTTCCGCTTCATCGTCAAACACGTAGATAAACTCATTACCGATGATTTTACGTTTTTGCTCAGGGTCTGAGACGCCTTTAAGCTTGTTCAGGAAGCGGTCTTTCGCATCAACTTTGATCACGTTCATGTTGAAGCCTTCGCTGAACGTCTTCATCACGCCTTCCGCTTCACCTTTTCGAAGGAGCCCGTGGTCTACGAAAATACAAGTGAGCTGGTCGCCGATCGCTTTATGAATCAAGACCGCAACGACAGAGGAGTCAACCCCGCCGCTTAGCGCGCACAGCACTTGCTTGTCGCCGACTGTTTCGCGGATTTTCTGCATTTCAATCTCAATAAAGTTTTCCATTGACCATTCGCCGGCGCATTCACAAACACCGAAAACGAAGTTTTTCAAAAGGTCGTTTCCGTATTCTGAATGACGGACTTCAGGATGGAATTGAACGCCGTACCATTTCTTATCCTTCTTGCTCATTGCTGAATTCGGGCAATGATGGCTTGTCGCATCAACGGTAAAGCCTTCTGGAACTTCAACGACTAGATCACCATGACTCATCCAGACGACCTGTTCGTTTGGAAGATCTTTAAACAGATCCGGTTCACCCTCGATATGAATGTTCGCTTTTCCGTATTCGCGCTGGCTCGCCGCTTCTACTTTTCCGCCAAGGTAATGCGTCATCAGCTGCATGCCGTAGCAAATACCAAGAACAGGAATATCCAGTTCGAAAATCTTTTCGTCGCAGCGGAAAGATTCTTCGTCATAAACGCTGTTCGGACCGCCGGACAAAATAATTCCTTTCGGATTCATTTCTTTAATTTCCTCTGCCGTCAACGTATGAGGATGCAATTCACTGTATACACCAAACTCACGAATGCGACGGGTAATCAGCTGATTGTACTGACTTCCAAAATCCAACACAAGAATCATTTCATTTACTAACTTCGTCATGGTGTCACCTCTTTATCAAATTGTCTTTTTGCACAGAAAAAATGGCGGCAGACACACGGCCGTCCTGCCCCCATTCACGGGACAAGGCCCGGCTTGTCCGATAGATAAGCCGCCGAGCCTGCCAGCAAGAATATATAAGGGTTTTTAATATTCACTTATTCTAACAATACGACTGAAAGCGGTCAAGACTATCTCTTTTTAATTAAATTTTCCCATAACTCCGCCGAATCATTCCAAAGCTTTGCGGCGTCTTCCTTTCGATACAGAGCCCGTTCATATTGACGGGTCAAAGCTGTCATTTCCCCGCTTTGAAAGCGTTCATCAACCGTCTTCGCAAACTCGCGCAGCGTCTGGCCTTCTTCTTTTTGCATACCTTGGCGCTTCAGCTGGCGGAGCAGCTCTTCGTAAGCTTTGAAGAAAACCCCGCCATCACGCCGTTTTTTCAGTCTGTTGATGATGATGTGCGGCATCCATTTTGCCCTTGTAAAGTAAAGCACCGCTGTCAATGCCAGCAACAGACCAAGTACGGCCGCACCAGTCAAAAGGGTGCGGTCTGCATCTCCGCTGCCGGCATGAGGACCGCCTTTGGCATCACGCTTTGTCTGAGATTCTGGCTTCTCTTTGTTGTCTTGTTCTTTTGCATCCTTCGGCCGCTGGCCTCCGTCGTTTTTCTTATCATCTTCTTTTTTATCAGAAGCCGCGCCGGCTTGCCGGCCGCTGGACTCTTCAACGAGCTGCTCCGGATTTAAAAAGCCTTTCGTCGGTTCAAACGTAACCCAGCCTTGTCCTTCAAAGTACACTTCAACCCAGGAGTGGGCATTGTTGTTTGTCACCTCGTAAATCGTCCGTTTCCGGTCTGCCGTCGTTCCTGCATATTCACCGGATGTATAGCCTTTCACCCAGCGCGCCGGTATTCCGGCCGACCGCAGCAGCACGATCATAGCTGTGGAGAAATTGTCGCAGTAGCCGATTTTCGTCTCAAATAAGAACTGATCGACATAATCCTGGTCTCCTTTAGGAACAGCCACATCTTCCGTTTCATAAGAAAACTCGGAAGAACCGAGATACTTCTCAATCGCTTTCGCTTTGTCATATATATTATCTTCGTCTTTCGTTAAATCGTGCGCCAATGTTTTCACGCGGTCGGGAAGGGAAGTGGGGAGCTGCAGATACTTCTCATGGCTTCTGCTCCATTTTCCCTCCGACTCCAAGCTGACCTTCCTCAGCTGATTAACATCAAAGACGGGTGATTTATAGGTGGCCGAATAGCTTTCCAGGTTCCGAATGTCCGCGCCTGCCTTGCCGGCCGGTTTTATTTTCTCCGTGTTTAAGTTCATGCGGAGCGGCACAAAGAAATTGTTGAGCTTGATTTCAGTCGTCCCGATCGGATACAGGACATGATCGTATCGGTAAGCCGGATCGATATCGACGATCGCTTTGCGCGTTTCGGTCTTCACGCCTTCGTCGTACCACCGGTAATCCAGCTTATCCTCGTCAAGCTGGATGGACGCGCCCGCTTTTTCGTCTTCAATCCAGCCTTTACCTGTATAGCGGCTTTTCGTTTCCACTCTGAAATAGCTTCGTTCATTTCCCTGCCATGTAAATACCCATGTATCGTCTTTTGAAAATGGCCCGCCCAATGCCTCATCATTCGTTCCATAGCCGACTTTGCTTTTGCCTGAGGAAGCAAAATCGCCGGTCGCAGCCGTCTGCAGAAACGGCACCGGATCAGGCCAGACGGGATCGGCTTTCGGCGAGACCGCGCCGATGCAAACGGCGGCGGCAGTCATCAATAAGAGCGGTGCAAACCATTTGGCAAACCGCGATCTTGAGGATTTTAACGCTTCTGATTCCCTGATCCGTTCCAAATACAGCAGGCCGAGAAGCAAAAAGCCGATCAGCACGATCCGGACGATCGCATATGATGCGTCAAACGGCGTAAATGTATCGATCACCGCGATATAAACAACGGTCATGATAAAAAAGAATAAAATTCTGCGCTGATAGATCACCCAGTAGTGCAGCAAGTATACAAGCAGCCAAAGAAGGACGTAAAAGAGCAGCGTCCGAAACAACGGCGACATATCCCGCCACATGCCGGAGAAAATATAGGAGAAATTTTGATTTAAATCCTGAAAAAGCAGGGCAATCCATGAAGGTGAAAACACCGATCCTTCGTAAAAAATCGTGTGAAGCGCAAACAGAACGAAGCCAAGGCTGACCGGAAATCTGATAAACCAAGGGACCTTAAAAAATGTAAGCAAAAATACTAAGGCAATAAACAAAATAAAAAAGACTGTGTGCCCCGTATCGGTAAAATACTGCAAAGGACGCAGCCATTCCCACAGCAGCAAAAAGGTTAGCACATAAAAAAGCAATAAACCGAAACTGTTTCTTTTTCCCCCGGACAACATTTTCTCACCTCGCTTCAGCAAAACCCCGGGAAAAATGTTCCCCGTAAATGACGTTCACTTCAATCCCCCGCGCTTTTAATTGCTGGACAGCGGCGCTTTCCTCACTTGAGAGGGCTCCGCCTTTTTTCTTCACCAAACAAATGACGGGCAGTCCGCCGGAGAGCGGTTTCTTCAAAACCTGCACCAATTCGTTGGTGATGCGGCTTGTCACAATATACTTAACGGCTTTTCTCATATCGGGATGGCCGAATTCACCCTCCAGCAGACCGTGAAACGGCAGAACTGCATCGCAATCCGCAAGCGCCAAGTAGTAAAACAGCTTTCTCAGGTGCTCCTCCCCTTGCCGAACCGGGAAGACATTCCGCTCCTTTCCTGTGGAAACAAGCCCTGCATTCGTCCCGCTCCGCATGGCCGAACGAATGATTGAAGCGGTAAACGCGACGATCTCTTCAAAAGCATCAGAGGGAGACTGATCCATAAAGACGAGCAGGTCATCCCCTTTCGTCTGCTCAAATTCCTTCGTCATCAGCTGGCTGCGCCGTGCTGACGTCTTCCAGTCGACCCATGCAAACCGGTCGCCCGGCTGGTATTCCCTGATACCTGATGCCAGTGTGCTGTCCTTTCGGCGAAGCTCTGAAACGCGGCCTGCATGTTCATCATAAGCGCCTCCGCTGGCGCGGTAAGTGATCTCCTGATAGGAAGGCAGAACGAGAAAGGAGTCTTCCAATTGAATCTCGCATTCTCTTTCCAGCAGTCCTAGCGGATCACCTGTACGGACCCTGATTTTTGCTAAACGGTGGTCTCCTCTCGGAACCGAATTGATCGTGTACGTCATCTTAATTTCTTTTTTAAACCAAGGAAAGAGAAACTGTTTGGCTTCTGCCGAACCCCCATTTCTCCCCAGCGAATCAGGCAGACAGTCTTCCACGATCATAAACATAATCGGAAAGGGCCATTTTCTCTTTAGCACGACGAAAGCTTCCAATTGATCACCGGCTTTATACTGCCCGCGGCTCAGCCTCCGCTCCGCTGTCATATTCTTCAGCGGATAAAAGGCAAACAGGAAAGCATAAAGCACAAAGGGAAGAAATGAGTAGAACAAAAACCAGCTGACAAATCCCCCTTGAAACATCGCATAGCAAAACGTTGAAGCAAACAGAAGAAACACGATAAACAGCTTCCATCCGTACTTCACAAGACCGATGCGCTCTCTCATCAGTTGCTCATCGGCCTTCTGACCGGAACTTCCGTTTTTGACATAATGTCCTGAAGAACAGCTTCAGGCCGCTTTCCTTCAAATTTCGCCTCTGACCGCAGAATCATTCTGTGTGCAAGGGTAAAAGGCGCCAAATACTGAATATCATCAGGAATGACATAATCACGGTTATATAAAAATGCAAACGCCTGAGCAGCCTTCATCAAGGCGATTGAGCCGCGCGGACTCACGCCGAGATAAACGGCGGAATGACTCCTCGTTTTTTGGGCGATCTCAACAATATATTCTTTAATCGCAGCGTCTACATACACCTTATCAGCCTCTTTTTGAAATGCGGCAAGCTCTTCTTTCTCTATGACAGGCTCAACTTCCTCAATCGGGCTGCGGTTTTCCTGAAGATCGAGCACTTGAAGCTCTTCGCGCACTGTCGGATACCCCATTCTCAGCTTGAATAAAAAGCGGTCAAGCTGAGCTTCCGGCAGCGGATATGTCCCTTCATACTCGACGGGGTTTTGCGTAGCCATCACAAAAAAAGGTTTTGAAAGCGGCATTGTCACGCCGTCTACTGTCACACTTCCTTCTTCCATCGCTTCCAGAAGCGCCGACTGCGTTTTCGGCGATGTTCTGTTGATTTCATCTGCGAGAATGATATCTCCCATAATCGGGCCTGAACGGTATTCAAATTCCTGTGTTTTCGGATTATATATGGAAACGCCTGTTACATCTGAAGGCAGTAAATCTGGGGTAAACTGGATTCTCTTAAATTCAGCGCCGGTTGACTTTGCCAGGGCGCGAACCATCATCGTCTTCCCGACGCCTGGAACGTCTTCCAGCAGGACGTGTCCGTTTGCAAGAATGGCAGTCAGGCTTAAAACGGCAATATCTTTCTTTCCTACCATTACTTTGTCAATATTATCAGCTACTTTTCCCAAAACGGGATGCAGCGTTTCTTCGTATGCCATCCTCTTCCTCCTCATTGCTGACGAATCGAATTTATTTAACTTTACCATAAACGATGTACTCTCAGAAAACAACTAACTGGGGGAAAATAGAGTTTTGTCTTTTTTTATTTCGAATTTCAGAGTGGAAAAACAAATAGAAGCGGTCAGTGACCGCTTCTTATTTCTCTCCAGAGGGCTCGATGTGAACATGGGAATGAACGATCGAGTGTTCCTCCTGCATTCTTCTCTCAATTTCATCGGCGATATCATGGCTTTCTGCAATGTTGAGGTCGGATCTCACTTCCACGATGATTTCCACGTGGATGGCGCTGCCCAAATAACGCGCTTTAACATCTTTGATGTTGCCGACGCCGGGAACTTTCCGGATCGTTTCTTTATATGTTGAAATATGTTTAATATCGAATCCGTCCGTCAAAGAATGGGCCGCCTCTTTAAAAATCCCCCAAGCCGTTTTGCAGATGATCAATCCGATGATAAACGCGGCTGCCGTATCGACCCAGGCAAGGTTAAATTGCGAAGCAAAGATACCTGCGAACGTTCCGATGCTGACATAGGCATCTGATTTATTATCGGCGGCGGCTGCATAAAGGGCATGGCTGTTTACTTTTTTCGCCAGCTTTTTATTGTAGAGGAAAACCAAAAACATTACGATGGCACTGGCTGCCGCCGTCCAGGCCGCAATCATGTCCGGTGTCGTTTCTTGCGGATTAAACAGCATTTCGCCCGAGCTGTACAGCACTTCAAGACCGACCACCATCATGATAAATGAAGCGATCATCGAGGCGATCGTCTCAGCGCGGAAATGTCCGTACGGATGGTCTTCATCAGGCGGCTTCTGAGAAATCCTGAGGCCGATCAGCACCGCTACTGAGGCGATAATATCTGTTGTATTGTTCAGTCCGTCGGCTCTGAGGGCTTCGGAGTGAAATAGAAGCCCGACGGCCAATTTAACAGCCGACAGCACAATGTAAGCGATGATGCTGACCCATGCCCCGGTTTCACCTTTTTTTAATTCATCATACCGTTCCATAAAAAGCTTCCTTTCCCATCCGTGTTTTCGCTTTTAATCATACAAAGCAAAACTTGAGTGAGTCTATAGAAACATGATTCACTTCTTGCAGAAATATAGTCAGAGTAGAACTTTTTTTATATAAGGAAACAAATTTCAGTTGGGTCAAAACCGGTAAAACCCGCTCTGTATAAGGATTTTGCGAAAACCTCAATTTATTCACGCTGCATAGGATGAAAAGGGCGGTATCTTCTTTCTGAATATTTTTTCTTTAGTGCCCCTGCATGATTCTTCTAAAAAACATTAAACAAATCCAAAATTTAAACGATATTAAAAAAAGTCAAAAATAGTCCTTAGAACTCTGACAATATAAAATAATAGTAAAATAGTCATGAAAAATATATGGACTTTTTTCCTTTTTTGGATTATTATGTTTTAGACATTATGACATAGATTATAAGGGGGACATTACATGTCAGAACAAACAAATTTTCAAGCCCCTGTCAAACGTACAGCAGAATTTGTACTGGGGTTGCTAGGCGGTATTTTCGGGATTTTTGCAGGATTTTCAGGTTTATTATTCGGAGGGTTAGGCGCCGCTTTAGAAGCGGATGGCGCTGGAGAAGTTATCGGATCATCCTGGGCGGTTATTTTGCTGTCTGCACTGGCCATCGTCGGTGCATGTATCGTAAAAAAACATACTAAATTAGCAGGTACTTTTTATATCGCGGCTGCAATTGGAGGAACTGTCGGTGTCAGCCTGGCATATATCGTTCCGCTTATTCTCCTTTTAATCGGCGGATGTAAAGCATTGTTCAGCGGCGAGAATAAAGGCCTTGTCTTTAAAAAATGGTGGTTCTATGTCACGATTATTGGATCCATCGTGTTCGTCATGATGTTCGCTTCAAGCGGCTCTACTTCTCAAGAAAGCAAATCGTCCGGTAGCAGTGCAAAGACGACAGCCGCAAAAACTAACGAAGAAAAAAGCAATGACGATACCAAAGAAGAAAAAACTGAATTTGGTTTAAATGAAACAGCTGATCTGGATGGCACCCAAATTACAGTTACCAACGTTAAAAAATCGATGGGCAATAAATTTATCAAGCCAAAAAAAGGTAATGAATATGTGATTGTAACAGTTAACATAGAAAATAAAAGCGATAAAGATATTTCTTATAACCCGCTTGATTTTCAAATTCAAAACGAAGATGGACAAATTACGCATAATACTTATGCACTTTCAGAAGATGACCAATTATCATCTGGAAATCTGACAAAAGACGGTAAGGTTTCTGGAACTATCGCTTTTCAGACAAAAAAGAGCAAAACATATAAAGTTATCTTCACTTCTAATTTTTGGAATTATGAAAAAATCACTTTTAATCTTCAATAATTCAAAAAAACTTGCAAAGTCTCCTTTGCAAGTTTTTTAATTGCATTTCTTCCGCCCAAGCACGATCGGATACCGGTTCAATAAAAAGATGCAAGGCACCATAACAAGCAATGTCATGCCGGTGTAAAGCGCGCTCCACAACAGGGAACCGTATGTCTCATCAAGAGAAACCTGCGTGAAGTAGTAGACGACGGCTTTCAGCACCCTGATGACCGGGTAGTGCAGTACGAGAATGATCAGCGAGTTTTTGCCGAGGAATTGGAGCAGCTTCGTCTTTTCGAGTTTAAAACTGCTGAAAATGACGCCTGCCGTTCCCAGAAATGAGGTCAAATAAAAGATTGCCATGTTTCCGTACTCATTGGCTCTCATATCCACTCTGACGTTCATGGTCTGTAAACAGCCGACCGCGATGAATAAGAGAAGCGCTGGGAGCAGCATTCTTCGGTCTTTCATCTCCCTCAGGCTATTTCTCGACAGAAAACCGGCCGAATAAAAGACGATGGCGGTCAGGGCCACTTCAATATTCCACGGCAGCTTGATGCCCACATATTGATCATTCAAATAGCCCAAAGCGGCCGACACCATTACGGCAATGACGATAAACAGCCTGCCTTTCCCCCATCTCTTCACGATAAAAAACAGCATTTCAACGATGAATAAGCATGTTAAAAACCAGAGCGCCGGGTTGTGTGTCAGCATGTAGTCATCAGGTATCGAATAAAAAATGCCTTTAAACGGTACAACCGGATCGACATCCGAACTCCCGGTGAACGTAAAATGTCTCTCGACGAGAACCCAGAATAAATAGGCAAGAACGGAGAAAATGAAGTACGGCAAAAGAAGCGTCTTTATTTTTTTAAAGAGAAATGATGTAAAAGTCATCTTCCCATCATGGTAAACGAGGCCGGACAGAAAGAAAAACAGCGGCATATGAAATGCGAATATGAACGTTTTCAGCCAATCCGGTGTCGGTGTATGGCCCAACACGACCAATATAATTCCCACGCCCTTCGAAACATCAATCCACTCTATTCTTTTCTGCAATACGGGTATCTCCTTTCAGACCGCTTCGCCCCATAAGAAAGGGTTTACACATAATGTATCATCATCCCCGCCTTTCTTCCTCCGCGAAACATGCCTTAAGGCGATTTTTAATCGTTAGGAAATATTCTGTTCATCTTCTTGTCATGATCGATTCTTTTTTTTAACATTCTCAGCACAAATTACATTTCTTATTCTCATCATGAGGAACCAGACCATGCAACCCGTCTTATAATGTAATGATCTTTTCATTAGAACAAAAGAGGACAGGTGAGACATGAAACTTGAAAAATTCGTTGACAAACTCCCCATTCCGAAAGTGCTTAAACCCCACAGCAAAAGCAAGGAAATGACCTATTATGAAGTCACGATGAAAGAATTTCAGCAGCAGCTCCACCGCGATCTGCCGCCGACCCGGCTGTTTGGATATAACGGGGGCTATCCCGGCCCCACCTTTGAAGTGCAGAAACACGAAAAAGTCGCGGTCAAATGGTTGAATAAGCTTCCGGATCATCATTTTCTCCCCGTCGACCATACAATTCATGACGACGGCCATCATGAACATGAAGTCAAAACGGTCGTTCATCTGCATGGAGGCCGGACACCGCCTGATAGCGACGGTTACCCGGAAGCCTGGTACACTAAAGACTTTCAAGTCAAAGGCCCTTTTTTTGAAAGGGAGGTGTATGAATATCCGAATGAGCAGGATGCTACGGCTCTTTGGTATCATGACCATGCAATGGCGATTACAAGGCTGAATGTATATGCGGGGCTTGTCGGTTTATATTTTATCCGCGACAGGGAAGAGCGGTCGTTGAACTTGCCGAAGGGAGAATATGAAATTCCTCTCTTGATTCAGGATAAGTCCTTTCATGAAGATGGTTCATTGTTTTATCCGCGGCAGCCTGACAACCCTTCGCCGGATCTTCCGGACCCGTCGATTGTTCCGGCTTTTTGCGGTGATACCATTTTAGTCAACGGCAAGGTATGGCCTTTTGCTGAACTGGAACCCCGAAAATACCGGTTTCGGATACTGAACGCCTCCAATACGAGAATCTTTGAGCTGTATTTCGATCATGACATCACATTTCACCAAATCGGCACGGACGGAGGTCTTCTGCAGCATCCGGTTAAAGTCAATGAACTTGTGATCGCACCGGCTGAAAGGTGCGATATCATCGTTGATTTTTCACGAGCTGAAGGAAAAACCGTGACATTGAAAAACCGGATCGGCTGCGGCGGACAAGACGCAGATCCCGATACAGATGCCGACATTATGCAATTCCGCATCTCAAAACCATTGAAACAAAAAGATACAAGTTCATTGCCGAGAATATTGAGAAAACGCCCATTTTACCGGAGACACAAGATCAATGCCCTTAGAAATCTGTCATTGGGCGCGTCCCTTGACCAATATGGAAGGCCTGTTCTGCTTTTAAACAACACAAAATGGCATGAACCGGTAACTGAAACTCCCGCCCTCGGCAGCACTGAGATCTGGTCGATTATCAATGCCGGAAGGGCGATCCATCCGATCCATTTACATCTTGTCCAATTTTTGATTCTCGACCACCGGCCGTTTGATATCGAGCGGTATCAGGAAAACAGAGAACTTGTCTTTACAGGTCCGGCGGTTCCACCGGCACAGAATGAAAAAGGGCTGAAAGACACCGTCAAAGTACCTCCGGGCTCGGTGACGCGCATTATCGCAACCTTCGCGCCGTACAGCGGCAGATATGTTTGGCACTGCCACATCCTGGAGCACGAAGATTACGATATGATGCGCCCCCTTGAAGTGACGGATGTTCGTCATCAATAAGAAAAAGCCTCCGCATTTGGAGGCTTTTAAAAAAGCACAAATCATCAAAAAAACCATCGCTTAATCCTGTACAATAGGATCATCAAATCGTAAAGGCTGTGGATGAATATGGATGATTACGAAAGAATTCAAAACGCGGTTCATTTTATCGAAGAACACCTTCAAAACGATTTAAACATTACGGATATTGCGGCTAAATCGTGTTTCTCCCCGTTTCATTTTCAAAGGCTTTTTCAGGCGATCTCCGGTTTTTCCGTTTATCAGTACATTCGCAACCGGCGTCTGTCTGAAGCTGCGCTTCTGCTTGAGAAAACGAACCGTTCCATTCTCGAGATCGCAATCGATTTCGGCTATGGCTCACAGGAAGCTTTCGGCAGGGCATTCTCACAGTACTTCGGCATCACTCCGGCCAAGTACCGCAAGGCAAAGGTCAAACTTGATTTTCAAACTAAAATTAATTTTCTCGAATATAAAGAAAGGATGACTGGAGATATGAACATCCCAAAGCCGCACATCACTCATTTAAACGATATACATATGATCGGATATGAGTACCGGACAAATTTAAACGATGAAAAGTATTTCGAAGATATCCCGAAATTCTACAACGATTTCGGCAGAAATGGATACTTTATGCAAATCCCTCAAAAAACGGATCCGAATATGTGTTACGGGCTGTCATGCCGCTTCCAGGATGACGGAGGTTTCTCATTTATCATCGGGGAAGCCGTTCGCGAAACAGCAGCCGGAGAAGTGCCGGAGCCGCTTATGTATACGAAAATTCCCGGCGGCAAATACGCCGTATTTCATGTGAACGGATCGACCGAATCCGTGCAGAACACAAGAAGATACATCTATGGATCATGGCTGATGAATACCAATTACGAGAGAACAGAAGGACCGGACTTTGAAGTGACCGATGTGTGCCGATCGGTGCCGCCGAACGAGATGAAGATGACCATCTATATTCCGCTTCTGTAAAAACGCCGGGGAACCTTCTGACCACAGGTTCCCCGAATTACTTTTATATCGATTTAAGCGCCTCGGCGGGCGTTTGATCACCCGAAACCAAATCGAATGAGCGCCGGAATGTATGCTCTTCGGTGAGCGCCGCCAAGATGGTATCAGCCACATCTTCTCGCGGAATCGTTCTGCGCTCAAGGTTTTCCGCCGCTTTCACCCGGCCTGTACCCGGTTCGTTTAACAGGCCTCCCGGACGGATAATCGTGTAGTTTAATCCGCTGCCTTCAAGAATCCGATCCGCATAATGTTTGGCGACATAATACGGCTTTAACGCTTCACTCCAATTTTCACGGCGGTGTGCCTGCAATGTGCTGACCATAATAAATCGGCGGATGCCCGCTTTTTCGGCGGCTTCGATCGTTTTAACCGCCCCATCCAAATCCACCAAAAGCGTTTTATCAGCGCCCGTTTTGCCGCCTGAGCCGGCGGTAAAGACAATCGCGTCGCAGCCTTTCGCCGCTTCTGCGATGCTTTCCACGGTGCCTTCTAAATTAGCGAGCGCGGTTTCTGTTCCCGATTGTTTCAAAGCCTGCGCCTGCTCTTCGTTTCTCACCATTGCTCTGACTTGATGTTCGTCGCTCTCATTCAAACTTTTCGTCAAGCGGCGCCCGATTTGTCCGTTCGCCCCCACTACAAACACTTTCATCTGCTCATCCTCCTTGTTGTCCAACTTCTTTTTTCATTATTTCACTGTACAGACAATGTTTCAAACCGCCTGCTCTCCAAAATGTGCGAATGCTAAAAAAACTCCCCATTCGTATCATGGGAAGCCTTTTTCGTTTCTATTCTATTCCGCCGATCTCATTGAAAGGAAAATAACGGAACTCAACTTTGCCGACAACGGAGTCCATTGTAATAAATCCGAAAAAGCGGCTGTCCTTACTGTTTTGACGGTTATCACCCATCACGAACAAGTGATCTTCCGGCACCTTTTGTTTGCCGGTCAATTTCTCCAGTGTGAAATTATCTGTTAAATGTTCATGAAGCGTCAACTTTTGTTTGTTTTTCTTTAAATAAGGCTCATCGTATGCTTTTCCGTTGATATAAAGGACATCGTCCTTCATTTCGATCGTATCCCCCGGAAGGCCGATCACCCTTTTCACATAGTTTTCATCCGAATCAGGCGCGTGAAAAATAATTTTATCAAAGCGCTGAATATCGCTGATTTTACTAACCATGACCATGTTGCCGTCCTCTAAAGTCGGATACATTGAATCTCCCAAAACAGTTGACGGCGTAAACAGAAAATAGCGGCAAACCATCACAAGCGCGGCGGCTATGACAAGTGTTTTCACCCACGATAAGATTTCTTTTTTTCTACTATTTTTCATAAGTACTCTCCTTCACTTCCGGATTGCTTCATCGGCATTCCGCCCCTTCTATCCTATCAGACTGTCCGCCTGAATGCTTTCTCGCAAGCACCGACAGGCGCAGTCGTAAAAAAATGGTTGATACATATAATATTAGCGGTTGAAGCAAAAAATCCTTTATTCAATGTTGAATTTTGTCAGTTGATCAGCTTATTTACGGCACAACAAACCATTATATATGCACAGGCAAATCGCCTCTCTTTATAATACATTATCATATCATGAGTCAAAGGCAGGTGATTGCCTCAAAATGAACAGCTACGAAGAGTACTATGACAATTACGATCCATACAGCCCTGAGCGGGAAAAAGAAAGACAGTCAAGGAACGCACTGCGTTCGGCGGATACCGATAAAGCGGATAAAACGAATAAAACGGATACAACGGATACAACCCGCAGCTCTGACGATGACCGGTTCAAATGCAGAAAAAGAAAGTGTTTTTCTGATGATGATGACGACCGTTTCAAGTGCCGCAGAAAGAAGTGCTGACCATTGATCTTTAAAGCCGATTTATATCGGCTTTTTTACATATATCACGGCTTCACCGTTCCAAGCCGGAACATTCATCCATTTGATGAATACCATGAATCTAAAAGGAGATGGAAAGGAATATGAGTGTTCCGAAAGATGCCGTTTGCTCAATGCCTCATGATCATCAAAGGTCTTTGCATGATTTATGCCGCAAATACATGCACTATCACGTCGTGCTGAAAATGAAGGACGGCCGTTCCGTTCACGGCATCCTTGAAGGGGTGAACCGTCAGGAAGCATCTCTCCTCATTCCCGAAGACGTGACAGATAAAAGGCAGTTTTACGGCGGATACGGATATCCGCGCCGGCGATTCCGACGATTCAGGAGAAGGATCTTCCCGTTTGTTTTTATTGCTGCGCTGTATCCTTTTCCATATTATTAAGCAAAAGCCCGGTATGATGCCAAATCTATGAAACTTATTTCCCTTTGCTTCGTATATACAAAAACGACGCAAACCGAGGAAGGAGACAGATAAATGGCATCTGCTAAACTGCAGCAGCGATTGGATCAATATAAAGCAATTTACTCTGAGTTAAAAAGCGATTTGAAATGGAAAGTCACAGATCAGCGGACATTGATGATGATTGCTTCCATGTATGTCGTCAACAAGCGGCCTTTTGATAAAGAACGGTTTTTAACGCTTAGTGAGGCCGTCAAACAGGCCGCCGGGACATTTTCGCCGTTAAAGTCGGCCCATCGCTATACATTCGCCGCTATGTTTGACGTGCGCTTCGAAGAACCTGAAACGCATATCAGACCTTTTTTCATACTTTATGAAAAACTGACCGACAACGGATTCAAAAAAAGTATTTTCACCTACTTGTCCGCACTTATCCTTTTGACAAAATATCCTGATGAGCATGATCATGAAGACAAAATCAATCGGGCTTTGTCTATTTACAAAGGAATGAAGGACAAGCACGTCTTTTTAACATCTGCCGGCGACTACCCGCTCGCCGTGCTTTTGGCCGGTTCAGACATGGAGACGGGTGAACTGATTGACTATATCGAAGCGTTTTACCAAAAGCTGAACCAAGCGGGTTTTCGCAAAGGGAACGATTTGCAGTTTCTCAGCCACATCCTCTCGCTTTTGCCGGAGCGGGATTCCGATCAGCTTGTCGCCCGCTCCCTTCGGATATACAATGAATTGACAAAAAAGCATAGAAGACCGAAGTCTGTCCATTACCCGGAAATCGGACTGCTTGCGTTGCTTGAGAACGGTGAAAAAGACATAGATGCCATCACAATCATGGCAGGCGCATTGAACAGCGATAAACTGTTCAGGTGGCAGAAAGACATGAATCTGAAAACAGCCGCCAACTTGTACATGAGCGAAAAAACAGAAGATTCGGCGCTTCTGGAAACAGGACTTTATCAAACGCTTGAAGCCGTTATTCAAGCACAGCAGACGGCAGCAATCGCGATTATGACGAGCTCGGCCGCAGCGTCTCAGGCAAACGGCTCATGATAAAAAATCAGCCGGCACAGTCTGTTTGTGCCGGCTGATGATCGTTATTCGTCAATGACGGTAAAGGTGTTGATAATCCCGTTTGTTTTTTCCCAGGCTTTGCTCACTTTATTCGTATCCATATCATATGAATAAATCGTTCTCACCCTTGCTTCGCTCCCCGTTTCATCTTCAAGCAGCTTCGCATCTTTTGCTTCAGCGAGAAAGTAAAGTTTTTTCCCATCTTTCGAGAATTGCGGCTGGGCTGAGTCGACTAATGAAAATGCCTGCTGATCTGAAATGATCGCTTTATATTTTTTCGTTTCGGCATCCATCGCATAAATCGCCTTCTGATCATCAGCCGATTCTGTAAAGACGATCGTTTTGCCATCCGGCGAAATTGCCGTGTCATTGATAAATTTTGCGATCGTTTTCACCTGTTGCTGACCTTTCTCATCCGCCAGAGAAATGTTCATATTCGTCGGTTCGGGCGGCACTCCTTTGCTGTTCGCCTCATCTGTTTTTTGATAGTCTTCTTTCAATGAATAATGCAGGATAACGAATTGATTGTTAGCTTTGTTGTACTGATAGTAGCTGACGCTCTCGTCCTTGTTTTTTAACGATGGATAAATGACGTGAAACGCCTTTTGTTTTAAATCAAAGGAAGCGAGGTGAAAATTTCTCTCCTCCGCAAGGTTGTATCTCATGAACAGCTTTGAACCGTCCGCCGATAAACTGAGCCCGTCGACATATTCATCCCCTGAATATAGGGTTGTTTTTTCGCCCGACTGCAAATCGAGCCTGATCAAATGCTTCACATTGCTGTTATCGGTGTTCGTATAATAAAGAATGCGTTTTTTCCGGTCTAATGCCACAGCCGGGTAATCCGTCATCTTTTCTTCATACAGCTTATTTTGATTTTCGTAGTAAGCGGTCATCAGCTTCTGATCGGTTATCGATACGAGCAGGTCTGAACCGCCGCCCTTTGCCGGCTCCGCTTTTTCCGGGACGAAATAGCTGAAGGCCGCAAAGGCGCCTGCGGCTAAAATGACGGCCGCCAACAAAAACACAAAGACTTTTTTCATATTCGCCCCCGCCAATTGAAAGAAGCAAGAAAACGATTTTTCTTGCTTCTTTTCTCCTATTTTTTATATGTATAATGTCCTGCTACCTTTCCTTTGCTTGTCGGAAATCCCAAAGCTCTAAAAGCTTTCGGGCTTACATCCAACACAGCGCCCGGCATTCTGCCGACATCATATTTATAGACTGTAATGACTTTCTTTGGTTTTGCTTTAGAATAGGCTCTTATTTTTGTGCCTTTTCTCGGAACATCGAAGCCCATCTTTGTGGCGCAGTCCCAATGGCCGAGCCTTTTGCCGTCAGCGCCGACTTTGCCCACGCCGTTGTACCAAGTGATGTAGCCGCTGACTTTTTTCGTTTTAGCACTCGCTTCACCGGCAAAATTGAATGCCAATAGCAAGCTGCCTGCCAAAACAAAAACAGAAAAAAGTATCTTCTTCATATAAAAATATCCTCCGTGAATGGGATTTTTTTCCGACATTCAAATTATACCTTTTTTCATAGAAATGGTATTTTACAGTTTGTTTACGTTTAAAATGCAATTATTACGCCCAGTTTTCTACCAAACTATCAAGAACAGATGACACCTTTGCCAGGATCGTTCGTATATAAAAGAGAAACCAAAATGAATAGGATGATTACAGTGAAAAAATCGAAACTGATCTCGTTATCCGCGGCTGCGATGCTTTTCGCCGTTCCCCTGTCAGGATGTTCATCATCCGCTTCAGACCGTTCACAGGAGGTCGCAGAAGACCAATCCATTCAAAAATACGATCTTTTATGGTTTGATTACGTGAATGACAGCGAATCCGACAAAGCACCATTACTGAAAGTATCATACGTGAAAGATGGAAAAGACAAGACGGAGACTTTCAAAAAATATGTAGAAAATGTGGAAAATGTCGAACAGCCTTATATTAAAATCCGTGATCATGAAGCCTTCATCTACCGTCCCCCATACATCAAATATGACCAGGAGCCGCTTGAGGGCGTTGTCAAAGATAAAGTGGAACAAAAAAGCAGTGATGAACAATGAAGAAAAAAAGCGCTCCTCTTATTTTGATCATGGCGCTGTCCCTCCTGGTGCCTTTTGCTCAAGCAGAGGCAGCAGGCAGCACAGGAACATCCGGAACCAAGGCTTCGAGTTCCTCGGCTAATAACAGCTCTCTAAAAACACGCGCGGGTTCAGTCAACCAGAGAATGCGCAGTTATATGAATCAGTCTGCGAGCCAACGATATTTAAACAAGAGCAGTCAGTTCAACGCCATCCAGCGGACATTGCCGTCCAATGCCCTGTACAAAGGGAGTATCAAGCGGACACTCAATCAAAATCCTGCTGGATCAGCCTTTTTGAATTACTACTTTCCATACTGGATGATCTTCCACGCGGGCGGATATACAGCAGAACAAAAAAACATACTCCGCACCGCCGGAATCAAAGAAAAATCGCTCTCTGAACGAAAAGAAAAAAGATATTGGCTGTTGATTGAAGATCAAAACGGAAACGAACATGCCGTCCTCGTCTCGAAAAAACAGTATGACAGTATTCAAAAAGGGGACCGGATTGAAGTACGCCGCAAACAGATCACCAAAAAATAGCTGAAACAAGTGCCGGTCATCATCATGATGCCGGCTTTTTTCGTCATATTAAAAAAGGGCTTGCATGGATGAAAACCATCTGTTAAAATTCGTTTCATAGCTAATGATTCTGAAAATAAAAAGGCAGGCGTCACGATTGGATAGATCCCCCCATCTTCGACAGGAAGAACACGACACACTCATCAAGCTGAAACGCATGCCGATCGAGTCCTTGAATCTTGAAGCCATTTCGGTCGCCACCAATCTTTACCGGTCAGCGCAAAAGCTCCGCGTCAAAATGGAGACCGAGATCCTTTCCTCATATCAATTGTCATGGACGGCTTTTTCGATTCTTTACGATCTATGGGTATGGGGCAGGCTTGAAACGAGAAAACTCGCTGAACTGTCAGGCATTTCAACAGCCACTGCGAGCAATGTCATTAAAACGCTTGAAAAAAAGAACTTTTGCGGAAAAAGCGCGGATCCGAGAGACCGCAGACACGTATACGCCGAGATCACCCCTGAAGGAAAAGCCGCTATTGAAGAGCTCTATCCGGCGTTCCACAAAGGGGAAACAATGCTGATCAAGGGCATGACAAAAGAGGAGCAGAATACATTGATCGAGCTCCTTCGAAAAGTGAACGACAATCTTCATCAACCATAAGCAACGACGGGAACAAGTAGCGGACTGTCTCCCTGTTCCAGAGAGCCGGCGGCTGGTGCGAGCCGGTGCAAAGACAGACGTGAATTACCTCCCTGAGCTTTCTTTGTGAACCTTAAGTAGCAAAGAACGGGAAACCGTTATCTGAAATAAAGCGGAAGATGAAAGTCTTCAACCAGGGTGGTACCGCGTGCATTTGAGCCACGTCCCTTATCGGGATGAGGCTCTTTTTTTATACAAAAAAAGGAGGAGTTATCATGCAGCAACAATTTGATCAACTGACAACTGCCGAGAAGCGGGAAGTCGAAAGGCAGCTTCACTTATATATGGACGGAGCGGAGGAGGTCATTCCCCCGGAAGAGCTGCGGGCAAAGCTGGCCAAATCGATTTTGACCGGCGAACCGCTGAAAATTAAGCTTGGCCTCGACCCGTCTGCGCCTGACGTCCATTTGGGCCACACCGTCGTCTTGAATAAGCTGCGCCAATTTCAGGAAAACGGTCATATCGTCCAGCTCCTGATCGGGGATTTCACAGGAAAAATCGGCGATCCGACCGGAAAATCCGCCGCCAGGAAACAGCTGACGGACGAAGAAGTCCGCCGCAATGCCGGAACATACTTTCAACAGTTTGGAAAAGTCCTTGATCAGAGCAAAGTCGAGCTTCACTACAACTCAAAATGGCTGAAACGATTAACCTTTGAAGAGGTCATTGCGCTCGCCGGCAAAATTACCGTCGCCCGTTTAATGGAACGCGATGATTTTGAAGAAAGAATTGCCATGCAAAAGCCGATTTCGCTTCATGAGTTCTTTTACCCGTTGATGCAGGGATATGATTCGGTCGTTCTGGACAGCGATATCGAACTGGGCGGAACGGATCAGCATTTTAACGTGCTCATGGGCAGACACTTTCAGGAAAAGTACGGAAAAGAAAAACAGGTCGTCATTCTTATGCCGCTGCTTGAAGGACTTGACGGCGTTGAAAAAATGTCGAAATCAAAGAACAATTATATCGGCATCGATGAAGACCCTCATGAAATGTTCGGGAAAACGATGTCGCTTCCGGACAGTTTGATGAAAAAATACATCCATCTTGCGACCGATTTGGAGGCAAACGCCTTGTCAAAGATTTGGAAACGGGGGCTGTTCATCCGCGAGATGCGAAAATGCTTCTCGGGAAAACCATCGTCAACATGTATCATGGAAGCGAGGCAGCCGAAGCGGCCGAACAGCAGTTTAAAAAGGTTTTTCAGCAAAACAGCGCGCCCGACAATATAACGGCTGTACACTGGCAAGGTGGCGGAACGGTGCCTGTCACCGATTTATTGGTGACGCTCGGACTCCTCCCTTCCAAAAGCGAAGCCCGCCGAATGATCCAAAACGGCGGCGTTAAAATCAACGGCATCAAAGCAGAATCGATTCATGCGGATGTGGCGGTCGAACACGGTATGATGATCCAAGTCGGCAAACGGAAGTTTGTCAAATTGCAAATGCCTCAATAAACATTCAGCCTAATCATCCTTTTAAAAGGATCGATTAGGCTGTTTTTCATGAAAAGCGCAGGCGTTAAAATTTGCAACAGGACGGTATCCAATCGCCTGATCGTTTCGATTCGAAGCCGAATTGCTAAGAACGTTGTATAAACAGCAAAAAGCATATCCGAACGGCCTTCCTCTCCGTCCTGATCTTGATGTTGCCCTCCCCTCTCTGATTGCAAATAAGGCCGCCAGCGGCGGCCTGCCATTTTTCGATTCATTTTTCTTCTCTTATGCAGCAACAGCGCCGCCATCCTTCTTTCAGCAGCTCAAATGTCAGCTCGTTTGTGTTGGGCACGATCAAATCGGCCCCGCTCAGCGATGTCTCTTCACCGACTCCCACGGCGAACATCCCTGCGGATTTGATCGCGGCGATTCCGGCTTCAGCGTCTTCGATTGCTGCACACTGAGACGGAGGTACACCGAGCAGCGCTGCGGCCGTCAAAAAGATTTCGGGGTCAGGCTTTCCGTGAGCAAGCGCGGCCGGGTCAACGACAGCATGAAATTCGTCTATGAGCCCGAGCCGTTGCAAAATAGCGGGCGCGTTTCGGCTTGACGAAGCTAACGCGATGCTTACATTTTCCTTTTTCAATTCGGCAAAAAGCCCGGCGATTCCCGGCAACAGGTCATGCGGGGTCAAGGTTTGGATCAGCTTTTGGTAGTATTGATTTTTCCGGCGCATGATCTCTTGTTTCTCCGCCTCCCGATACGTTCCGGCCGCACCGCCGTGAATCAAAATCGTGTCAAGCGACCGCTCTCTGTCGATGCCTTTCAGTCGTTCATTAAAGCTCCGGTCAATCTCAATGCCGATTTGTTCGGCAGTATGTTTCCAAGCGAGATAATGATGTTCGGCCGTATCCGTGATCACGCCGTCCAAGTCAAAAATGACCGCTTTCATAATGTCGAACCCTTTGCCCGGCTGATCATCATAAAAGCTTCATAGGGTTCCATGTCGATACTGCCGCTTATCTTAAGCCGCTCGCGGGCGTAATTGGATAACAGCACATCCCACTTGTCTTCAAGCAATTCCGGCGGAGCATGAAACAGCGCCTTTTCTTCTGACAAATTCACGGCGACTAACAGCTTTTCGCCCTGGTATTCGCGGATATAAGCAAAGATTTGCGGATCATCCTCAAGCAGCAGCCGGTAGTCTCCGTAGACGATGACTTTATGTTGTTTGCGCAGCCCGATGAGCTTCTGATAATAATAGAAAATCGAATCTTCATCTGAGAGCGATTCTTTCACATTGATTTCTTGATAGCGGGGATTTACCGGTAGCCAAGGCTCTCCATCTGTGAAGCCCGCGTGTTTTCCATCATCCCATTGCATCGGCGTTCTCGCATGATCCCGCCCTTTTTTCGCGACGGCTTTTCGAAAGTCTTCCTCTGTCATCGTTTTATTTTCGAGGACAAGTTCACGGTATGCGTTTTTGATTTCGAGATCATCATACATCTCGAGCGGCATCTCGCTGTTTGTCATGCCGATTTCTTCTCCCTGATAAATGAACGGGGTTCCCTTCATGCCGTGCAAGACCGTTGCAAATGCTTTGGCGCATTGTTTGCGCAGTTCGCGGTCATTGCCCCAGCGGGATATGACCCTCGGCTGATCATGATTTTCGAAATAAAGCGTGTTCCAGCCGACATCCATTAAAGCGGCCTGCCACATCGTCATCGTCTTTTTTAAAGCGATCGGATCAAACGGCTTCATCTGCCATTTCCCATTCGGCGAATGCTGTTTTGTATCGATGTCCATATGTTCAAATGTAAAAATCATGTTCAGCTCATGTCTGCTTGGATCCGTGTATTTTATCGCTTCTTCAACATCTGAGCCGTTTGCTTCGCCGACTGTCATGCAGTCGTAACGGGACAGCACTTCCCGGTTCATCTCTTGTATAAATTCGTGCAGACGGGGGCCGTTTGAATGATAGCGGCCGACGACATAAGGACGGTTGTCATCTGTTTCATAATCGGGAAAGTCGACATATTTGGAAATGGAACCGATCACATCCATCCGCCAGCCGTCGACGCCTCTGTCCATCCAAAACGTCATCAAATCGTATACTTCCCGGCGAACGGCTTCATTCTCCCAGTTTAAGTCAGGCTGCTTGTTCGAAAAGTAGTGAAGATAATACTGCCCTGACCGCTCATCGAATTTCCACGCCGGCCCTGAAAAGATCGATCCCCAATTGTTCGGTTCTGAACCGTCCGCCTTTGGATCCTTCCAAAAATAATAATCACGGTAAGGATTGTCCTTTGACTTGCGGCTTTCGGCAAACCAGGCATGTTCATCAGATGTGTGGTTCACGACAAGATCCATGATGATTTTCATTCCGCGTTTATGCACTTCATCAATCAATTGAAACATATCTTCGTTCGTCCCGAACTTCTCGTATATGCTTCTGTAGTCGCTGATGTCGTAGCCGTTGTCATCCTGCGGAGAATCAAACACAGGACACAGCCAGATAACATCGGCTCCGAGGCTTTTGATATAATCGAGCTTTTGAATCACGCCCTGCAAATCGCCGAATCCGTCTCCGTTGGAATCATAAAAACTCCGCGGGTAAATTTGATACACGACTGCCTCTTTCCACCATTGGCTCATCGGGCATCCTCCTTTCATACCGTCCGTTCAGTGCGATCTGCTCTCCATAAACTGCCATGGAAAGCGGTTCTCCTTTTACAAGGTTGAAGACGACGCTGTTTTCCTCTACCTGGACATTGATTAGCCGGTTCCGATAATTGATGTTAAACGAATAACCGTCCCATTCCTGCGGCAAAAACGGAGCAAACGACAGCGTCTCATCCTGGGTCCGCATGCCGGCAAATCCTTGCACGATCGCGAGCCAGCTTCCGGTCATCGATGTGATATGAAGCCCTTCCTCTGTGTCATGATTGTAATTATCCAGATCAAGCCTCGCTGTACGCTTATACAGTTCAAGCGCCTTCTTTTCCATTTTCAGTTCAGCCGCCAGCACCGCATGTACAGATGGCGAAAGGCTCGATTCATGAACGGTCATCGGTTCATAAAATTCAAAGTTGCGCCGTTTTTCTTCCTTCGTAAATCGGTGATTAAAGAAATAAATGCCTTGCAGAACATCAGCCTGCTTAATAAAACTGGAGCGGAGAATTTTGTCCCATGACCAATTCTGATAGAGCGGGCGGTCAGTCGCTTCAAGCTCATCCGTTGCCTGAAGCTCTTTATCCAGGAATGTATCATGCTGAATAAAAATATTTAATTCCTCACTGTATGGATAGTACATTTTCGCAATGATATCCTTCCACTTCTCGATTTCGGCTTCCCGTATATCAAGCCGGCGGCGTTTTTCTCCCGGGAGGACAGCAAGGTTTTCGAGCGTGTACTCAAGCGTCCACGACGCAATCAAATTCGTATACCAGTTGTTGTTGACATTGTTTTCATATTCATTCGGCCCTGTAACACCGTGGATCATATATTTGTTGTTACGTTTTGAGAAGTGGACGCGGTCAGCCCAAAATCTGCTGATTTCGACGAGAACGTCTATCCCGTATTCTTTCATATAGTCACGGTCGCCTGTGTAATTGACATAATTGTAGATCGCATAACAGATTGCGCCGTTGCGGTGAATTTCTTCGAAGGTGATCTCCCATTCATTGTGGCATTCATCGCCTGTGAAGGTCACCATCGGATAAAGGGCCCCTTTCAGCCCCAGTTTGGCCGCATTCCGTTTAGCTGCCTCCAAATGATGATATCGGTATAACAGCAGGTTCTTCGTCACCTCCGGCTCGGCCGTCGCCAAATACACAGGAACGGCGTACGCCTCAGTATCCCAGTAAGCAGCTCCGCCGTATTTCTCGCCGGTAAATCCTTTCGGCCCGATGTTTAAGCGCGAATCGGTTCCGTAGTATGTCGAGAAAAGCTGAAAGAGGTTGTACCGGATGCCCTGCTGAAGCTCATCATCCCCTTTAATTTCAATGTCAGCTTTTGCCCACCTTTCCATCCAGTGTTCGGTATGCCTCCGCTTCGCTTCTTCATATCCCTGCTGAAGAACATCAGCCAAAAGCGCCCTGCCCTTTACTAAAAGCTCTGCTTCTTCAAAGTCCCGGGACGTTGTGACAATGACCAATTTTTTTAAAGAAGCCTTTGTTCCCGGCTTCACTTCGTAACAGTAGCGGTTTTCCGCGTACATCGCGTCCGTTTGAAATTGCTCGCTGGCATATCCTTCTGTCACGTTGTACATTGAAGCAGCCACCGTAAAACGCGGCGTTCCAAATGGATTCTCAATCGTTTTCGTCACGAGATGACCGCGATGAGATTCAGCGCCTTTCGCTTCTTCCTGCCAAAACTGCTCTTCGAAATTGGCATCCTCATTTGCGACATGTCCATCAAGATAAGGAACAAGCGTGATGACCGCTTCATCGGTCAGGCATTCTGCTTCATAATGAATCGCGCACAGCTGCTGGACATCAAGGCTAAGAAAGCGCTCCGACGAAATTTTGACAGCCTTTTGATTCACACGAACGACAGCGCTTCTCCGCAGGATGCCTTCTTTCATATTGAGCTCCAAATCAAACGATTCGATGCCGTTTTGATTGAGGTCGACTTTTTCGTCGTCTACATATACATCAATTCCGATGAAATTCATCGCATTGATGACTTTCCCGAAATATTCGGGATAGCCGTTTTTCCACCAGCCGACACGCGTTTTGTCCGGGAACCAAACCCCTGCGATATATGTGCCTTTGAGACTTTCGCCTGAATAGCTTTCTTCAAAATTCCCCCTGATCCCCATATAGCCGTTCGCCAAGGATGTCAGACTTTCCTGAAGCCGCTTATGTTCCTTTTCAAATTGGTTTGTTTTGATTTTCCACTGGTCGATCTCAAATAGCCGCTGATTTACCATGATTTCCTCCTGACTGTAGATTTTCGTTGTGGTGGCGGGTTTTGAATATATGCCTGAAGATGAAAGAGACCATCAAAGCACTTCCGCACGAATGGATGAGCAGCATCATAATGAAGTCAAAGCGGATCATACCAAAAGCCATTGCAGCCGCTGCCGGAAGCGCTGATCCGCACACCGCCGCTGCGGCCGCTTCCTTAAACGACCTTATCCCGGTCATGTTGGATTTTTTGGAGATCCAGATGCCTCCCGCCAAAACGGCCGTTACAAAAAGCGAGATGATGAAAACCGCAGAACAGGCCAGCATGATGATAAGCGGCTTATATTGGGCAAACCACATGGCACCGATAAAATCCCCCACATGATCGGCATCCAGATCATTCAGCCCGGCCTTTGCCGGATAGCGGACAGAAAACCCCGCTCCGCTTTGATCGCTGATGATCAGATGATCTGACTGAAAGATGAGCGCGTTTTGATAACCGCCTTCCGCCTTTATCCGCCCGTTCTCACCGCTTGTTTTCAATTCATTCTTCAAATCGACCGCCAGCAAGGTTTTCTCTTTCTCCACACGGTACAGCTCGTCTGTGCCTGTCAATCTCCCGTTTGTCAATTGGTAGCCTTTTAATTGTTTGATGAATGCCGCGTCAGCCTTTTGAACAACGTTTGGCAGCAAATCCCCGGCGTTGAAGCGGTCCATTTTCATCAACGCAATCGTCACGGGCGCCGTTAAACAAGCCGTCAAAAACATAAACAGAAAAGAAATTTCGAGCCAGCTGAATGCATGTTTGCAGCGCATGACGCCCGCCGGTGATGCCGTTGCTTTAAGAAAGCGGACGATCAGCTTTTCGTTTCTTATGTCGTTCATCGGTTTATCCCTTCGTTCCGCCGGATGTCAAACCGGACACAAAGTTCTTTTGGAGAAAGAAGAACAAGATGCAAATCGGCAGAGCCGCAAGAATCGCGCCCGCTGCAAACAGCGCGACTTTTTGCTGCTGCGGATTGGAGATGAATGTCTGCAAACCGACGGCGATGGTCAGGCTTTCCGGCGAGCGAAGCAGAAACTTCGCCAGCAGATAGTCGCCGAACGGCCCCATAAACGCCCACAGTGCCTGGACTGCAAGCATCGGTTTCACAAGCGGTAGAACGACCGAAGCAAAGATCCGCAGGTGCCCTGCTCCGTCAATTCGCGCCGCTTCATCGATTTCTCTCGGCACTGTATCAAAGTAGCCCTTCATCAGCCATGTGTTCATCGGAATTCCGCCGCCGATATAGATGGCAGTCAAAAACCAATATTGGTCCAAAGCTCCGATCAGCATGGCCAGGACGTAAAAAGCGGTCAGCGCCGCCATCGTCGGCACCATTTGAATGATCAAAAAGAAAATGAGGCTCTTTTTTCGGCCCGCAAACCGGTAGCGGCTGTACGTATAGCCGGCAAGCGTCACAATCGTCACCTGGAACACCATGACAGACAGCGCGATCACAAGCGTATTCCCGTACCAGTTGAGGTAAAGCGTCTCTTGAAACAGCCGCTTAAAGTGGTCCAATGTCCATGCGCCCGAAAAATCGAGTGTAAAAGCCGCTACATTCCCGACCCGAAATGCGGATGATGCCGTGATCAAAAGCGGATAAATAATCACGATGCTTAAAAACGTTAAAAATATATAGGTCGAAACTTTGTTCAACATCCCGGTGAACCGCGTATTTTTGAAAATCCCTCTCATCTACATGACCTCCTCATTGCCGAAGGCATTCGATTTCTTAAAAGCAATCAGGGAAACCCCGATGACAATGAAAGAAATGAGCAGTGTGACAGCAGCCGCCACGGAATACTGCGGCGACGTTCCCGTCGTCAGCTTATAGATCCAGGATATTAAGATGTCGGTTGACCCGGCTCCGGCCCCCGCACTCCCCGGACCGCCCTCATTAAATAAATAGATGATCGAGAAGTTATTGAAATTAAACGTATACTGGGTAATCATCACCGGTGCGGTCGCAAATAAAATCATCGGCAGCGTAATGTGTTTAAAGCGCTGAATAAATGTCGCGCCGTCAATCTTTGCCGCTTCATAAAGCTCTCCGGGAATCGCCTGAAGCACCCCTGTCACCATGACATAAATGTATGGAAAACCGAGCCACGTCTGAATCATAATCAAAGCCGTCTTCGTCCAGAACGGATCGGTCTTCCATGCGACAGCCGGGATATCGACGAACGGAAGCTGGTTCAAAAGCGGGATCACCTGGACGTTCATCGCGCCCGCCGAGTCGTTGAAAATGTTGGCAAAGCTCATAATCGTAATAAATGCCGGAACGGCCCACGGAAGCAGGAAGATGATCCGGAACATCCGCTTGCCTTTAATAAAGTTTTGATTGACGACCAACGCTGTCACGATGCCGAGAACAATTTGCAGCGTTGTCGCACAGATCGTCCAGATGATCGTCCAGCCCAGTACATCGGCGAATGTTTGCCGATATGAGCCAAGGAAAAAGATATTCATGAAATTTTTAAAGCCGACCCAGTCGATGAGACTGTTAGGCGGAATATGATAAAAATCGTAGTTTGTAAACGCGATAAACAGAGTCACCAGCACCGGAAAAATAATTACAAACACCATCATGAGGTATGCCGGCAACGTAAATAAATACGGAAACCCTTTGTCACCTGTATTTCTGATCATGTCCCCGGCCGTCTCGCTGATTTTCAAACCCGCCGCTTTCATCGCGGCGGTCTTCCGGGCATCATACAGATTAAAGATGTAAAACATCAGAAAAACGAGCGTCAATATCAATTGCAGCGTGCCCTCTATCAACAGAAACAGCGAGTGATCTTCTCCCGGGACAGTCCCCAGCGTCGCGAGGCCGATCAGCGCCTGATAACCGAAAACCGCTAACTCACAAATAAACAAGCCTGTGATGACAAGAAAAAGGATCCCCTTTGAAAACTGCCGGTTTGCAATCTGGCCAGCACCGGGAATCATCGATAACAGCGCTGCCTTCCGGCTCCGTTTTGCAAGTGTTTGGTCTTTGTTCATTTTTTTCGCCCTCTATTCTTCCGGACGCTAAAACCGCCGTTTTATTTCACATACTTTTCTTTAATGTTTTCTTTGATTACGCCGACGGCATCGTCCGCTGATTGCTGAGCCGATTTTTTCCCTGCTGCCGCGTCAAATATCAGGCTTTCTGCACCTGTCCACACCTCGGCCATCTCCGGAATGTTCGGAGTCGGAGTCGCCGTTTCGTATTGTTTGATGACCGCCGACGTCAGCTCGCTTTTTTGCTCCCCTGCTTTTTTTCGTGCGGCGAGGTTGGCCGGAACTTCGTTCGTATCTTCATAAAAACGGTAAGCGTTTTCGTCATTTGCGGCATATTGCAGCCACTTTTCAGCAAGCTCCGCCTCTTTCGTATATTTTGAGGCGACCCAGCCTTTTCCGCCTGCAAACGGGGCATATTCTTTTCCGTTTGGCAATGTCGGGATTTTCGCAGCACCGTAGTTCAAACCGGCTTCTTTATAATTGGAAGCCGACCAGGGACCTCCGATAACAGCCGCTGCTTTTCCGTCCATAAAGGTCTGCTGAATAAAATCGTCAGCACTCGTATTGTCCTGCATGCCTTTCGGCCAATATTTACTGAACCATTTTTCGGCGTATTCCACCGCCTCCACGGCTCCCTTGTTGTTCAGACCGATGTCTCCGGAATCCGTGCCGTCAGCTCCGAATACATATCCGCCGTATCCCGCCATTAAACCGTATGACATGTAAAAGTCCGTCCACTTTGCGAGAAAAGCGGTCGATTTTCCTTTTTCCGAA
This sequence comes from Bacillus sp. LB7, assembly GCF_030449715.1. Taxonomy (NCBI): domain Bacteria; kingdom Bacillati; phylum Bacillota; class Bacilli; order Caryophanales; family Bacillaceae; genus Bacillus; species Bacillus sp. LB7. Next base: position 38,529 of record NZ_JASGCA010000009.1, on the reverse strand, counting down.
GAAAAAGCGAACCGCTTGTCTTTTGTTAAATCCTCGAGCTCGTTAAAGGTTTTTGGCGGCGCTTTTAACAAGTCTTTGTTGTAATAGAGTACGAGAGTTTCAATAACAAGCGGGATTCCGTAGACTTTTCCGTCAACTGTTACTTGCTGCATTTCTTTGTCGCCGAAGCTTTTAGTATCAGACGGTTTGACTTCAAGCAAATGCCCTTGCTGTCCTAAGCCGCCGATACGGTCGTATGCCGCAAGCATGACATCGGGCGCATTGCCTGCCGGGCCGTCAAGAGGAAGCGCTTCAAGCTGATCGAACATTGGCTTTTCAACAATTTTGACTGTCACATCATTCTCTTTTTCAAAACCTTCCTTTATGCTTTCGACGTAAGGTTTATAGACCTCTTCTACAGACACGGTCAGCACTTTTTTCCCGCCGCTGCCCCCCGTTTCTTTTGAACTTGAACAGGCGGCAAGACCGAACAGCAGAACTGACGCCAGCATCGCTAAAAATCCTTTTTTTAAATGTTGCATCTTTTTTCCCCCTTCTATCTTAGAATCTGAGACAATTGTAATCCTCGATAGAAAGCGGTTACAATAGTTTAAATTCTGTTACCGGTAACAGAATTTAAACCGCCCCCAAAATGAAAAAACCGCCTGGCTGTATGTCGACCGCATCATCATGATGAAGCGCTTCTTCCGACCACGCATCATATATTCTTTTGTCGTTTGCAATCTTCAAATCCCGCAATCTGACACGCCGCGTCTCGCTGCCCTGGTGGAAGAAGTAGATCAGCTCTTTTCCTTCATGTGTTCGGGAAAAACTGACAAAATCATTTTCGTCGTCAACCAGCCTCCACTCGAGCGCTCCATAAGTCAATACGTCATTTTCTTGTTTTCGCAAAGCGATCAGCCGTTTCATAAATGTGAGCATCTCTTGATTCTGTTTCTCTTCTTCCCAAACCATGCACTTCCGGCACAATGGGTCATCCCCGCCGTCCAGCCCGATTTCGGTTCCGTAATAAATGCACGGCGAGCCTGTCTGAGCAAACATAAATGCCAAAAGAGAGCGCACCTTTTTCTCATCTCCTCCGCATCTTGTCAAAATCCGCTTCGTGTCATGGCTGTCCAGCAAATTAAACATCACCTCATTGACCTGCTTCATCCCGCTCATGAGATGCGAATTGATGCGGCTCGCCATTTGCGAAGCTGAAATCGATCCGTCTGCAAAATAGTCAATCATCGGTTCTGTGAACGGGTAGTTCATGACCGAATGAAATTCGTCTCCTCTAAGCCACGGATCAGCCTGATGCCAGATTTCGCCCAATATAAAAATGTCGGGCTTTTCTGCCGTAACGGCTTGCCGGAACTTCTTCCAAAACGCATGATCGACTTCATTCGCCACATCCAAACGCCAGCCGTCGATATCAAATTCGCGGATCCAGTACAGCGCGATATCAATCAAATAAGCTTGAACTTCCGGGTTGGCGGTATTGAGCTTCGGCATCTCGGGCGTAAACGCAAATGTATCGTAGCCGCCTTCTTTAACAGGGAAAGAATGAACATGGAACCAGTCTTTATAACGGGACTTTTCCCCGTTTTTGACAACATCCTGCCACTCTCGCGAAGCGCTGCCGATGTGATTAAAAACAGCGTCAAGCATGATCTTCATTCCCCGCTCGTGAAGCCGGCCGACCAGCGTGCGAAAGAGTTCCTCATCGCCAAAATGCGGATCGATCGAGCAATAGTCCAATGTGTCGTATTTATGGTTGGAAGGCGCGGCAAAGATCGGCGTCAAATAAATGCCGCCTACCCCCAAGTCTTCCAAATAGTCCAGTTTGTCTATGACCCCCTGCAAATCCCCTCCGAAAAAATCATCCACCTCGGGATCCTTGCTTCCCCACGGCAAAGCGTTTTCCGGAGACAAATCTTCTCGGCCGCTGGCAAAGCGCTCCGGAAAAATTTGATACCAGACGGTTGATTTGACCCAGTCGGGTGCATTAAACGTATCTGCCTCATGAACAAACGGAAATTTAAAACAGTGCTTGCCCATATCGGCCGCTTTCCCGGCAAACGGACAGGCACCACTGCTTCCGTAAAAAGTGTCTTGACCATCAGCGCCTGTAAGGATAAACCCGTATTGCAGACGCCTGAATGGAGGCGTCACTTCGGCAAACCAGTAATCATGCGTGCTTGTTGCGGCAATTTTCGCCATCGCAAACTCGTTTGCTTTCCATGTGCCGCCGGTGTGTTCGTAAGGATCTCCCCAAATGAAGCGTACGCGATCGGCGTCATTCTTTTTTGTGCGGATTTTGATGTGCAATGTCCTTCCATCGTAAGAATAGGCATCAGAGCTGAAAGGCTGATGATGAATCGCTGCATATTCCATCATGTTTCCCCCTTAGTTGTCCGGCTGTGATGAACCGGCTTTTATTCTGAAATTATCATGACGGCATAACAGGAACAATCATTTTCAGCTTGTTACCGGTAACAGAATGAGACCCTTACAAAGTCGATTCCCGGACAATAAGTTCCGGCTCAAAAAATTGATTGCCTTGCAACGCTCCGTCTTCATTGATTTTTTTTAGCAGGATTCTGGCGCAAGCCTCTCCCATTTCAACAACAGGCTGTCTGATCGTTGTCAGGCGAGGCGAAGCGATCCGGTCGAGAAACACCCCGTCATAACCGGTGACCGCGACATCTTCCGGAATTCTTTTGCCGAGCGATTGCGCTGCGCGGATCACCCCGAGCGCGATGCGGTCGGAAGCGCAAACCACCGCTGCCGGTGCATCAACGGATGCCAGCACTTCCCGTGCGCGCGCTTCACTTTTTTTCGAACTGTTTTCCATCCGGAAAATCGCCGCTTTTTTCAGACTGCCTTCCATCGCCTGAAGGTAGCCTTTTTCCCTTGACCGTTCAAAGGGTTCATCCAAATCGATTCCAAAAAAGACGACATTGGGGACGCCCAGCCCAATGACATGACGCGTTGCCATATAGGTTCCTTTTTCATTGTTAACATCAATAAAATCATAGCCCATTTCATTTTGGCCAAATACAACGACAGGCTTTTCAAATACTTTGATCAGCCCTTCAAAATCAGCTTTTCTCAACCCCGTCGCTATAATGCCGTCACACTGGCCGATATTGAGAGATTTCCTTGTGACAAGCTGCAATGCATAATGGTGACGGTCCAGCTCGCGGCTGATTCCCGTTAACAGATTCATATAATAAGGTTCTGTCGTATCCATTTCTTCCAGTATGAGCAGCTTGACGACCTGTGTTCTGTTTTGAACGAGCGCTCTTGCTGCATAGTTCGGTATATAATTGAGCTCCTTCATTGCGGAATGAACAAGCTTCTTCAATTCATCCGTCACAGTCTCAGGATGATTGATCACCCGCGATACCGTCATTTTCGACACATTTGCTTTCTTTGCTACATCAGATAACGTTGCCATTTCATCCCCGCCTTACCTATACGATTCAAACTGTCAGCAAGTCCTTCCTGAGGGCTGATGACACTTTGTTAAAATTAATTATAAGATGGAATCAAAGAAATTTTATAAGAAGGAGAAAATAAAAAAACGGATTTCCTTTAGGAAATCCGTCCTATCACTCTATTCTTCTATTTTTGAACATAAATCGAAACCGACCCGCCGTTTACGTGAAACTCTCCCCAGCCTTCAGAATTGATGACAACCGGATCGGAACGGTTTCCGGTGATGTCATGCCATGTCTCACCGGCGTTTTGCCAGCCGACATACATTCGCTTTGCCCCGCCGGGTCCGTCTGTTATTAACGCCGCCAAACCGGAATTTGCAACCGAGCTGTCGCCTTCCCTCGTCCAGCCGACAATGTCATGATGGTTGAAATAATCATGCTGTGCTCCGTACGCATATTGTTTTCTCGCTTTTAAGATCGGTTCGATTTTGTGTTTCAGGGCAGGAATTTCGCGCTGCGAGGCTCCTTTCGTCCCGTACATATCCCCGTAGAAAACCTGCGGGTAGCCTGCTTCTCTTGTCAAAATAAAAGCGTAAGCGAGCGGCTTAAACCATGTTTGAACAGTCGACTCAAGCGATTGCCCCGGCTGTGTATCATGGTTATCGACGAATGTAACCGCTTTCAACAGATGCTTGGAAACGACTGTTCCGTTCAGCAATTTCCTCATATCATAGCCGCCTCCCTGTGTCGATGCAGCATGGAACTGGTAATGAAGCGGCACGTCAAACACTGAATGATTAAAGTTTGTTTTGTTTAAATAGTTTTCCAGCGCGCCTAAGTCATTCTGCCAATATTCGGCTACCGTAAACATTTCCTTTCCTGTTTCTTCCCTGACATGATTGACCCAATCCCGCAAAAAAGAAAATTTAATGTGTTTGACGGCGTCAAGGCGGAATCCGTCCAATTGCAGCTCATTGGCATACCACGTTCCCCATCTCTTTATTTCTGCCGCGACATCAGGATGATCATAATCGATGTCGGCATACATCAAGTAATCAAAGTTGCCGTTTTCATTGGAAACTTCCCAATCCCATGCCTTTCCTTGAAACTTATAGATGCGGTTCAGCTTTCGGGACTCGTCCCAATCGGTTCCGTCAAAATGGTACCAATGCCATTTGAAATCGCTGTATGTGCTGCCGCGCCCCGGGAATTGAAAATGTGTCCACGCTTTGATTCGCTGTTCTCCTGATGTTACGCGGTAGCGGTCGGCGGGATCGACTTCAACAGCCGTTACATCTTCGGTCGCATCAGCACCGCCTTTGTGGTTGATGACTACATCGCCGTAAACGTTGATATCCCGGGAATGAAGACTGTTGATCGCAGATTGCAGTTCTCCCTTTGTGCCGTACTTTGTCCGAACCGTCCCTTTTTGATGAAACTCCCCTAAATCATACAGATCGTAAGCGCCGTAGCCCACATCATCTTGGCTTGTTCCCTTATATGCCGGGGGAATCCAGACGGCAGTAATACCGTGTTCAGCCAAATATGCCGAGTTATTTTGTAAGCGTTTCCAATGTTGCCCGTCATTTGGCATGTACCACTCAAAATACTGCATCAGCGTCCCATTAAGATTCGCCGCCGCTGCTGCAGAGTGAGGCAGCAAGAAGATGAGCGCCAATAACAGCAGCAGCAATCGGGCATAAAGCCGTTTGTGTTGTTTCATGATTCTCCTCTCCCCTTTCAAAGTGAAACACATGCTATTGTATAAATATTTGGAATTTTTAACAAATATCATTTTCCCTATATTTTCTTGCAAAAGAAAAGCGCCGATATGGCGCTTTCTTCTCATTTATTCAATATCCTCTCTGCTTTTTCACTTCTTCAAGCTGAGATACAGTTACCAATTGATAGCCTTTTGCTTTCAGCTTTTTAATAATCTCTTCAGCCGCTTCAGCGGACGTTGCATAAATATCGTGCATTAAGACGATTTTTCCGTCTCCCGCATGACTCATGACATGATTGACTATCTTTTGTTTATTTCTGTACTTCCAATCTTCCGGATCAACATCCCACAACGAGACCTTCAGGTTGGAAAGCGAGCGGACGGAATCATTGATCCCGCCGTATGGAGGGCGCAAGTGTGCAGGGTGGTGTCCGCTGATTTTTTCGATCATTTCTTGTGTGTCGTTAATTTCCTGATACGCTTTTTCGTTTGACAGCCTTGTCAATAACGAATGGTCCCAGGAATGGTTGCCGACTTCGTTTCCTTCCTTCAGCATCCGTTTTATCGTTTCGGGATAATATTGGGCTCTGCTCCCAAGCACGAAAAAGGTCGCATGCCCTTCATGCTTCTGTAAAGCGTTCAATATTTTATTCGTTGTAGCGGGATTGGGGCCGTCATCAAATGTGAGAGCAATCACTTTTTCATCAGGATTTATTTTCGTTTGTTTCGGAAGGGGGACAGGCTCCTGTTCACGTTTTGCCTGAAGACGATTCTTTTTCATATTTTGATATTGGTCTTTTAAAATATCTTTTACCCATTCTTTTTTTATTTTTACAGACTGCTCAAGACCGGTTTGTTTTTTCTCAAAATAAAATTCGACTTCGTTTTCCAGGAGCGCGAAGCGGCTGAAATGCTCTTCCCGAGGGCTTGTCCCTTCTTTTAATAAAGACATGTCGGCAGACGGATTCCGATTTTTCAATTCCTGATAGGCAATGCTTGAAATCCTGTTCAGAAAATCTGAATTTTCTTCGAACAGGTCTTGAAGGGACAGCAGCTTTTTCTGTTTTAAATCGGCGTTAAACGTCTTGACAGACGTTGTACCCGAAACGCCCCCGGCCTCTATGTATTGATTCAGCACCACACTGGCCGTATCCTTTGTATAATAGACAACCTTATATTTGATGTTCAGTTCAAAAGGCCCGTCTTCATGCTGAGCCTGGGCCTTTGCGTTATCCTCTTTAAAACCGGCCAATTCTTGATTCACATACGCTTTTATTTGTTCATCGATTTCTTTTATGTGAAACACCGGATAGTGGATGGCATACCTCTCTTGTTTGCTGTCATTGACCATGGATTCGACGCCGAGGCCGGATTGTCCGCCGTCTTTTTTTGGTTGAGGGGGCTCTTGACTGTTGCTTGACACCTTATTGTAAGAGTACCCCGCCAAACCTATTAATATCGTTAAAAAAATCAACATTTTAACCCATCGAAATGATGGTTTGCCAGACATCGCTGCTCACTCTCCTGTTTCATGACTTGCTGTCTCTGTTTCTATTACAAATATTGTTTCTTATACCGGGACTAATATAAAAGCGTCGACGGAAGCTTTATTTCCTGGTTTCCGGCCGCATATGGGGCGATATCATACTGCTGAAATACGATTGAAATTCCGCTGCTTGTATAATAGAATGCCGTCTGTTCATCCAAGCGGATATCGCTCTTTTTCAGATCAGAATAAAATTGTTCCGGATGTTCGTTAATATAGCTGAAAATATAGTTCTTTGCCTTTTCGATTTTCGCCTGATTGTTTAATACGTCAGTCAGCACGACTTGTTTGTGCTTGTCAAAGTCAAAGTTGTAGGATGTAACGGTGTACATGCCGTGCGCACCGCCGGAGAACTGATAGTCATAGATTAAAAAGCTCAGTTTGCCTTCCTCGTTGTATTTGACTTTGTAGGACGTTTCATAGACGTTTTCCTCGTCCTTATCCTTCTTTTCGGCATCTTTAACGATTTTTTGAAATTCTTTATAGGAGTTTTTTAAATGAAGTTTTACCGCATCGTTGGCCAGCTGGGCATCTTCTTCCTTCAAATCGCTGAATACCGGAAAAGAAAGCGAACTGATGTCTTTGTAATATTCCGTGTGAATCGCGGCTTTTCTATTTTGTGAAGCGTTTATTTGAGATGTTCCTTTATTGATGATAAATAGCAGCGATGCTGTGAGTACAAGGAATCCTAAAATAGCCATCGCTTTTTTCATAAGCATGCTCCTTTGTCAATCTTCTTTTAAACTCGTAACATATCATTTTTCTTTGTAACATAAATGTAATATTTATTTCATATTTGTAATGATACTCACTTTTAAATCCGCCGTCAACTTTTTTGGGTAAAAATTTCTTCTGACGGCAAAAATAAGACACTCTCAGGAATCGAGAGTGTCTTTAACGGGATGATGAAGGAGACGTGCGTCTTCACGCTTTTTTTGCAAGGCTATAAATGCTAAGAAACGCCAGGCTGCGGTCTTCATGAGCAGTCTGACCGGAGTCTTCATTTTAGCCGTATTGTTTCAGCATATCGGATAATGTCCGCTTCATCCTTTCGATTAATTCGGAAGGCTTCTGAATAACCGCTTCCCGGCCGAATGAAATGAAATAATCCGCAAAAAAATCGATATCCTTCGGTGCGATCTCGCCTTTCAGCACGCCGGACCCGTCTTCTTTTACGTGCAGCTCAAGGTGCGGCCATTTGAGTGAACCGTGCCGTTCTACTCCTTTTTTTGTCAGCTCTGCGGATAATTCCAATGTCTCCCTTGGCCGGGACACAGCTGAAAAACGGTTCTGTAAATTAAGACCGGTTAAATCAATCGGGGCCGTATGTTCATCAAGCTCGGCCCGCTTGATCCGGTCGCACCTGAAGATGCGGTAGTCCTTTCTTAACAAACAGTAAGCCGGGCAATACCACTTCCCTTGATTGGCATAGATTCCGATCGGCTGAATGTTTCTCTTGCTTGCTGTGCCATTTGCTTCATATTCGATGATCAACACCTTTTGCTGAACTGCCGACTCAAGCAGCATCTTTAAGACCGGAATGTCGTCTTTTTGCTCATAAGGCGTATAAAAAGCAACGCGATCCTTCATACTGTCAATCGCATCCCGGATGTCTCCTGAAAGATTTAAATAAAATTTCTTTTTGATGGACTCGTACTGAGCGTCAAACGGCAGGGATATATAATGCTTCAGCGCATCGATCGCAAAGAAGATGGCGATCGCTTCGTTCTCGCTGAAGGCGATGGGAGGAAGAATCCTTTCATTTAACACCTGATACCCTCCGTGGGGGCCGGTTTCAGAATAGAGGGGCACCCCCATTTCGCTGAGCTCTTGCAAATCCCTTAAAACCGTTCTCTTGGAAACCCCGAATTCCTGCGCCAGCTCCCCGACCGTAAATCGTTTTTTCCGGTTTACCATCATGATCATTTCATTCAATCGTTTCGCTTTAGACATGAAAACCTCCAATCATTTTTTAACCATGACATAAGTTGTCACCATTATAATATACAATCTTCTTAGATCAACAAAAAAAGGAGATGTTCCCTCTATGAAAACGCAAATTACACCTTACATCCTGATGAATGGAAGAGCAAAGGAAGCGATTGATTATTATCGTCATGTACTCGATGCCGAAGTAAAGTTCAGTCAGACGATTGGTGAAGGCCCTGCAGATGAGGCGGCGAATTTTAAAGAAGACGAATTGGATTTCATCGCACACGCCGTTTTGACAATCGGCGACGCCGTCCTGATGATCGCCGACATCATTCCTGAACTGCCTTTCCAAAGCGGAAACCAATTGTCCATTTGCGTAACGGCAGCTGACGTTTCTTCGGCCAAGCGGCTGTTCGGCAAGCTGAGCGAGCGGGGCGAGGTCAAGCTTGAGCTGAAGGAGACTTATTTCAGTCCCGCCTACGGCATTGTCACCGATCCGTTCGGCGTTACCTTTCAAATTTTTGCCGCGCGTCCCGCATAAATGAACAAATGAAACATATCAAAAAAGGCCGGGTTTCTGAACCGGCCTTTTTTGCACTGGATCAGCTCTTTTTGGCTAAAAAGCGGTATTTGACCGCAAAAATGCGTTTCTTCAAACTCACTTGACAAAGGGCATTTATGGAAACTCATCTTCTTTTTGGTATAATAAAGGTTAGCAACAGTTCGGTTCTATATAAGGGCGGTCGGCTCACCCTCCATCTCTTGGAGAGAAAGGGGGTGAGCATGTGACAGTATCAGAGGCGTTGCAACTCATGGTCTCTTTCGGCATTCTCGTCGTGGCCATTCTGTCATCTAACGACAAAAAAAGTAAGATCGCCCTTGATTCCCACACCAAGACGATCTTACTTTTTAATTGGGATCTAAAAATAGAGCCGACTCCTTTTTACGGAGCCTCTCTGTTGCTTCCGGGAGATGTAGCCGCATCTTCCGGTCTTTTTTCAGTTTACGCATTCATATAAAGATTATTCTGTTTCACACCTTGAATATATCACGATTTCCTTTATTTATCAATATGAATGCGTTTATATAAAAACGGAGCCACGGTCACATACGATATGAGAAGATCAATTCCTGATGACAGGATCATCCGGTCAATCGCAACTTCAAAATCGGGAAAAGCTACATCAGAAAGGCCCCCCTTTTTTAACTCCCCGCTTAATATGTGAGGAGAGGTTGACCAATATCCCGGATGACGTCAGCATGAACATTAACGAAGAACCTCCGTAGCTGACAAACGGAAGAGGAATTCCGGTAATGGGAAGAAGGCCGAAAACAGCGCCCAGGTTAAATAACGCTTGAATCATGATCTGGAAAGTAATGCCGACCGCCAGCAGCTTTCCAAACGGATCATCGATTTGCGCAGCGATCTTAACACCTCTGAACATGATCAACAGGTAGGCCCCGATGATCATCAACAGCCCGACACCGCCGAGTTCTTCGCTGATGACCGCCATGATAAAGTCCGTATGGGCTTCAGGAAGAAATCCCAGCTTTTGAACGCTGTTCCCTAATCCATTCCCCCATACCCCGCCCGAATCAATGGCAAGGTAGGAATTGATCAACTGGTAGCCGTCTCCGTTTTCATTTTGAAAAGGATCGCTGAACGATGTCAGCCTTTTTAACCGGTACGGCGCTGTCATAGCAAAATATGCGATGCCCGCCCCTGCCATTGTTCCGAGAAGCAGCAAGTGCCGTATTCTGAGGCCGGCGCACAACAGAACCGCTCCGCAGCTTAACAGGATCGAAACAGCGGTGCCCAAGTCGGGCTGTTTTAAAATCAAAAAAAACACAGCGGCCAAAATGATCAGCGGCGGCATGACGCCCTTTCCAAAATCAGCGATGTATCTCTGCTTTTTCGCATACACATAGGCGAAATAAATAACCATCACAAGCTTCACAGCCTCGGACGGCTGGATTATGAGCGAACCGAATTGAATCCACCTTTGAGAATTGTTTTTCTCCATCCCGATTCCCGGCAGCAAAACGAGAATCAGCAGCAAAAAAGAAAGCTTCACCAAAAACCGGATGAGTTTGCTGTAAGCTTTGTAAGGGAAAAAGACGGCAGCCGAAAAAAAGGTCAAACCGATGAGCAGCCACTGCAGCTGCTTCATAAAAAAATAGCTGCCATCATGATACTTCATATATCCGAGGGGGTAGCCGGCACTGTATACCATCAGCAAGCCAAACGAGGATAAAAACAGAACCGAAGCAATCAATACATAATCCAGTTTCTTTAAATGGGAAAGAATCATTTTGCGCACCTTCATCCCCAGTCATTCCCAAACATGTAATGTTTAGATCTGATATTCACACTGAAAACGAGACCTAAAGCGATCATGTTGGTCAGCAGCGCACTGCCGCCATAGCTGATAAACGGAAGAGCGAGCCCCGTGATCGGCATTAACCCGATCGTCATCCCGATATTTTGGAACACTTGGAATACAATCAACCCAGCAACCCCCGCACATATATAAAGACCGAACAGACTGTTGGACGAGATCGCGATCCTGATGATTCTGTAGATCATCAGAAAATACAGACAGACTAATGTGACGGCACCCAAAAAACCGAATTCTTCACCAATCACGGCAAAAATAAAATCGGTATGAGCCTCCGGAATCTTCCCTCCCTGCACTTGGGTTCCGTGAGTAAAGCCGCTTCCTGACATCTGGCCCGATCCGATCCCCAATAACGCCTGCGTCAGCTGGTATCCATATGTAGAAGCATGTTCATGAGGACTGAGCCAGCCGTATATCCGGTCAAGCTGGTGAGGCTTAATTATCTTTGAAAAAATCTCAAAGTAATGATTGTGCAAATACGTCAAAAAGGCGACCAATCCCATGAATCCAAGTGACAGGGACATGATCATTCTCCCCGAAATCCCCGAGACAAGCATCAACGTGAATGCGATCGACAAAATCACCAATGCGGACCCTAAATCAGGCTGAACCAATATGAAGAAAAACGGAATCACCGTGTACACCATGATTTTCCCCGTCGGAATGATGCTCTCGGTGAAGGAGAACCTTTTATGCTGAAATTGGTTGAGTATCGAAGCCAACAGAAGAATCAAAATGATCTTCATAAATTCTGAAGGCTGGATTTCGATGACTCCGAAGCTGATCCACCTTTGCGAACCGTTTTTATAAGTTCCAAAAAAATGAACGAGAATCAGAAGAAAAACGGCTCCCGCAAATAAACGAAGCGCCAATCGTTCTAGCAGCTCATAGTCGATGTAGGCCGTTCCCGCCATGACGCCAAACCCGACAAGATACCAAAATACCTGCCGTTTCGCAAAATAAAAAGGGTCCTGTGTTTCATACTGGCCGGACCCGCTGTAAACGGCCAGCAGACTGATGATAAACAAACAAAATAGAATGAGCAGCAGGCTGATGTCAATGTTGATATGCTTTCTTTTCATCTGTAACATGCTCCATCATGATTTATGTGACAGCTGGTTGAAAACGAATTGAACCGCTGCGGCATCATCAATATAGCCGATTGGAAAAATATAATCCGGTATGACATCAACAGAAACGATAAAATACAGCAAAGCGCCGCCCATCAGCAGCAATTCACGCGGCGTTCCCCGCCCCGAGGTAAATCGGCTGTACATGTCGTGCAAACGGGTCAGAAAAGGACCAATGCCGGCGACTTTCTCGACTTTGGATTCAAACTCAGCCAAAATGGTACGCTTTCCTTCCTCCGTCTGAGAATATTGTTCGTACTCATTCAATTTGTTTTTCAGTTCTTCCGTGGTAAAGGACCGATCATAGACATTTGAAGTTTGCAAAACATCTTCAATTTCGGCAACTGACGAGTGAATATCCGGACGTACGCTCTCCCTCGCCTTCTCCATCGCATAGCCGGCCGCTGTCATCAGCTCATCAAAAGAAACGCCGAGACTTTCAGAAAACCTTTGCAAATGGTTCAGGTTTGCTTTTCTTTTGCCATTGATGATTCTTGAGATGGTCGCTTTATCGATTTTGAGTACGTTCGCTCAATTCTCTTAAAGATAATGATCTTTTTCGCAAATGCTCTTTCAGCAGCGCCCCCAGCTGATTTTTCTTTTGTTCATCCATGAGCTTTTCTCCTCTCACACTTAAAATGTATCAATCTATCAGCCAAAAGACCAAGTCGGTATCAATATATAGAATCGTTGTCAAAATGTCAACGAATAACCATAGACCGCTGTTTTATTTGGCTTATTCCACCCCATAATCGTTGACAAATAAATAAAAAAAGAGCGAGTCAAAACTCACTCCTTCTCCGATATCAATCCAAACCCGTTTTAACGCCAAACCCGACAAGCACCAGCCCCGCGGCTTTTTGAAAGACCTTCTGGAATTTCACGCTTCTCAGCCATTTTTTTGCGAAATCGATCAAATATACGAGGATGAGGAACCAAAACACAGCAAGAAAGGTAAGGATTAAAGCGAGGATGATCAACTGCTGGTTGACGCTTTCTCTTAAATTAATAAATTGAGGCATAATCGTGATATAAACCAAAACAGTTTTCGGATTGAGAACGTTGCTGAACAATCCTTGCATAAACGAATCCTTATAATGCCGGCTTGATGCGTTTTCGGTTTTGTTCTTCTCGGCTTGTATGTCCTCCAAAGAAAACATTTTTTTCGCGAAAAAGCTTTTAATGCCTAAATATATTAAATAGGCCGCCCCCAAGTATTTGATCGTATTGAACAGAATCACCGACTTCGCAATCACCACCGCTAAGCCGAGAACGGCAATCAGCGTCCAGAAAGAAAGCCCCGTCGCCAAACCGAGAACATTGCAGCGCCCGGCGTTCGGCCCGTAGCGAAGCGTGTTTTTCACCACAAGCATCGTATCGGCTCCGGGTATCACCACCATCATGGCGGCAATCGATATGTATGACAGCAGGCTATCCATCAGGTGTCTCCCCCCATACCGGTTTATATAGTGACTACTTTAGTAACCACTTATAAAAAGTGTATCAGCGGACTTGAAATAAATCAATACATCCAGCAAAATATGAGTGACAAAGGTAGCGACTCTTGTTGAAGCTGGAGGGCTTATGAAGGAAACCATATTAGACGTACTGAAAAACCTGAATTTCACCGAGTATGAGTCGAAAGCATACTTGGCACTCTTGGAAGAATCGCCGCTGACAGGCTATGCGGTGGCGAAAAAATCGGGTGTTCCCCGGTCGAAAATATACGAAGTGCTGGAGAGCCTCGTGATCCGCGGCGATATCTTTGTCAGCTACGGCGGCACACCGCAGTACATTCCCGTTCCCGCCAATGAACTGATTAAAAACCGGCGGCTGAAAGCGGAAGAGACTTTTGAACAGGCAGAAAAATATTTCGAGAAGTTTGAACGCACTGCAAATGACCGGGAAAATATTTGGAACATCACTGGGCGAAGCGAGATTATCGATAAAGTAAAGGCTTGTATATCATCAGCCGGAAAAAGGATTCTCCTCGAAATTTGGAAAGAGGATTTTCCTGAATTGGAGCCGGAACTCAAGCAGGCCGCAAAAAAAGGCGTCATCGTCACCATCATTGCGTACGGCGACATTGAAGCTGATTTCGCCAATGTCTATCTCCATGACAGCAGCACGCAAATTACAGAAGAGTACGACGGACGCTGGCTTGTATTCAGCGTCGACGATTCGGAAGTCGTGGCCGGCATTGTCTCGCACGGGAAAGACAGCCGCGCAGCCTGGACGATGCATGTAGGCTTGGTGATGCCGATTACCGAAGTGATGATTCATGACCTGTACCTGATGGAAATCATGAAGAAGCACAGAGAGGTATTGGAGGAAAGTTTCGGCGAAAACCTGATCCATTTGCGCCGCAAATTTTCGATTCATCCGGATTTCAAAAAGCATTATATGAAATAAAAGGCCCGCGCAAAGCGCGGGCCTTTTATCATTATGATCTTTCGGACGCCTCCCAGCGGGATACCTCTTCCCTGACGAGCGGCGCCGTTTTTGTTCCAAAAAGTTCAATCGCCTTCATGACATCTTCGTGCGGCATCGAACCGACCGGAACGTGAAGCAAAAAGCGGGTGATCCCGACATTCTTGCGCAGATGAATAATTTTTTCCGCCACCGTCTCGGGATCGCCTACATAGAGCGCCCCTTCAAAGCTTCGGGCTGCATCGAAGCTCGAGCGGCTGTACGGGCCCCAGCCCCGCTCCCTCGCGAGCGTATTCATAGCCTGCTGGGTGGAAGGGAAAAACCGATCGGCGGCCGTCTCAGTATCCTCCGCAATAAAGCCGTGGGAATGGGAAGCGACCGTCAGCTTTGAGGCATCATGCCCTGCATGTTCCGCCGCTTTGTAATAAAGCTCAACAAGCGGGGCGAAATGCTGCGGACTCCCGCCGATGATGGCGAGAACCAGCGGCAGGCCGAGCAGTCCGGCGCGAACGACGGATTCCTGGTTTCCGCCGCTTCCGATCCATACAGGCAGCGGATTCTGCACAGGGCGCGGGTACACGCCTGTATTCTGAATAGCCGGACGATGCTTGCCGCTCCATGTGATCCTTTCCGACTTTTGCAGCTCAAGCAGCAAATCAAGCTTTTCTTCAAAGAGCTCATTATAATCGTCTAAATCATATCCGAACAGCGGAAAGGATTCGATAAAAGACCCCCGGCCCGCCATGATTTCCGCCCTGCCGTTTGAGATCCCGTCGAGCGTTGCAAAATCCTGAAAAACACGGACGGGATCAGCCGACGACAGCACGGTAACCGCGCTCGTTAATCTGATGCGCTTCGTCTGTGCAGCCGCTGCGGCCAGGACGACGGCAGGAGAAGAAGCGGCGTAATCTTGACGATGATGCTCTCCAACTCCGAATACATCCAAGCCCACCTGGTCGGCAAGGACGATCTCCTCCACTACTTCGCGCAGCCGCTCCGCATGGCTGATGACTTTTCCGGTTTTGATATCAGGGGTCGTTTCTACAAAGGTGCTGATGCCTAATTCCATGTCGCTTTTCCTCCAGATTGTTTCCTTTAATTATTCTGTACATCCTTGATTGATGTATGCCGTATTCTTTTCACCCGGCACTCACATTGTTATATATAGAATACGGCGGGCGTTCTGATCATGCAATTGATCCGACTTATGAATCAGGATCAGCTTCTGCTCCATTTGTTTTCCAGCTTGGTCTGCCGGCAATCATGCCGGTCTGTTATTCATAAATTCACAAAGAAGATACCAGCTTTGCCGGTATCTTCTATATCGATCCCCAGCTTACACAAGTTTCTGCCCGCAGTTCGGACAGAAGTTGGCTTCACCCGTTTTCGTTCCGCAGTTTGGACAGAAGTTCGGCTTTGCCCCTGCCTGCGGCGTGCTTTGAGGCGTCTGTGTCTGCGCCTGCTGATTTTGGTTCATCTGATTCATCATTTGGTTCGCGACATTCATTCCCATCATCATGCCGGCCATATCGGATGCGGCACCGCCGCCTGCCATCTTTCCTGACGCCATGCCGTCTGTCATGGAGATCTGCTGATATCTGTTCAGATCGCCGACCATCCCGTGGGAAGCATTCTTTGTGATCATGTCCTGGATTTCTTTCGGATAATTGAAACTCATGATGTTAAAGCCTGTTATCGTCATACCGTCGCTGACAATCTCCATATCAAGGTCTTCCTTGATCCCTTTTGCAATATCAAAGGCGTTGGCTTGAAGGTTGAACATATCTTTTCCTTCTTTTGTGATCCACTTCATCAGAAGCTGATCAAGGATAGATGTGATCCGTATTTTGATATCTTCCACAACATACTGATCTTTCACACCGGCAATTTTATCGATTAATGCGACATAATCATTCACCTTAAAATTAAATGTGCCGTTCGCTCTGATCGGCATGCCGCCCGGAAGTCCTGCAGCCGGGATATTAATGGCATTCTTCGTCCCCCATTTAACGGTAAACTCCTTCGTATTAACAAACAGGACTTCGGCGCGCATCCCGCTGTTAAAGCCAAATTTAAAACCTTTTAAAGTAGATAAAAAAGGAATAATTTCAGATTCGATATCATAGTCGCCTTCATCTTGGAATATGCCTTCGATTTTTCCATTGTTTAAAAAGACGGCATCCTGACCGGGACGAATGATCAGCCGGCTCCCCTTTTTGATTTCGCGGTTGTTCCATTTGTAGAAAATCATATCATCGCGAAATTCATCCCACTCTACTACATTTGCAAATTGATTTTTAAAAAACACCATTTGAGCTCTTCCTTTCCCTTTCTAAAAGCTTCCCCGGCTGCCGCTGTGCGAATGTCCTCCGCTCGTCGTTCCGCCGCCTGAGCTTTTATTATTGGACGGTTTTCTCTGTTTTGTGACGGTCGTTCTGATGTACTCGTCATTCTTTCTGATCACTCCGGATGTATCACCGTTCATATACGTGTTTGCACTTACGGTCACTCTGCCGCCTGAATTGTATTTCATAATGGCGACGGCAATTCCCGCGATGACTGCTGACACAAGCAATTGAAACCATGTCTTAAAAAAGATGCTGTCCGCCCACGGTTTCTTCTCCATATCATCATACGCCGCCTTCATAAACATTTCGAATGCGGCTTCATAATGATTGTCAGATATATCCGGCGTGATTTTTTCTCTAATTTTGTCCAGTCTGGCGTCATTCAAATATTCTTCAGCCTTTTTAAAGCCGGCAAGATAGACTTCTCTATGCTCCATATCAACCGTTAACACGGCTGCATTTCCGTGCTTCTTCTGATAGCCGGGCGCTTTTTCGTCATAGAAGTCTTGAGTAAATTTTTTCACATCGCGACCCTTCGTATCATTGGCCGTCACAATGATAAAGTCGGTTTCCCGTTCGGCGCCCAATTTGGCTGCCAGCGTCTCCAGTTTCTCGATTTCCTGTTTGGTCAGAAGCCCGGCTTCATCATAAACATACCGCTTCTGTTCAGAGGCTGCCGCACCGGAGGCTATAGGGATGAAGACAAGGAAAATCATACATAGGATCATTGCGTTTCTCAATAAATTTCTCATCACGCCCCGCCTCCCATCACAGCAGCGATGATTTTCCAGACCGCAAATATGGAGACAGCCAGTCCGCTAAACCACATCTTTTCTTTAAATGAGCTGATCGGCGGCTTGCCGACGACTTTTCCCGTTTGTCCGTTCATCGCAAAAATGTAATCCTTTTGTTTGTAGTTGTAATTGACCATCCAGACTGGCAAAAGTACATAAAAGCTTTTCATTTTTTGCGTATCGACGTGTTTCGTTTTCACATCGACGGAGCTGTATCCGGATAGAGTGGAATCGATATATGATTCGATGTAGCCGCTGATTTTGCTTTTCGCCCGCGGAAAAAGCTCTTCATCATCGTAATTATATTTTTCAGCGATGTAGCCTGCCAAATATGCCGTTTTAAAATCTTTCAGCTGATCATACGGATAAGGCTCCAATTTGTCCATCAATTCATCGTTCATCTTTTCTGAGGCATCCACCGGGACTTTGATGTAGTCGAGATTGATATCGCGAAACGCATCATAATGTTCGGTCTCCGTATAGATGTAGTCGCCCTGTGTATACCGATGTACCTTTGTGCAGCGGGCGCTGATCTGCACTTTGCTGTTTAAATCGTACATCCAGAAAGGGACGTACATGCCTGTGATGCTTTTAATCCGGTCAGCCGACATAAAGCCCTTTGGTGTTAACAGCCCTTTTCTGCACCACTTGCGAAACGCGTCTGCCGCTTCCTCTTTGCTGATCGTAAAAGGAATCACCTTTGCCGGGGCAAGGTTTCCGGACAGGCGGTCGGCGATCACTGCCGCTCCCCCGCAAAAGCTGCAGGATGTAGCCGTCGTTTCTTTTTCAGTGATCAAAATAGCGCCGCAGTTTTGGCAATGATATTCTGTTGCTTCGTCTTCAGTAAATCTCGCTGTTTTTAATTCTTCCGGAATGTTTTCAATCTTGTCCTGTCTCCCGCAGCTCCCGCAGGCCAGCGTGCCGGATTCAGCGTCAAAGGCCATGTCATCCCCGCAGCCCGGACATTTATAAGATATTACCATGTCTCTTAACCTCTCACATTATTCATTTCAAATTGTTATGACTTTTGACCCGCCATTTTCGCTTTCAGTGCGGCAAGCGCATCATCCACACCAGAGGGGCTGTCATATTTAGCTTTCAGGTCTTCTATGTCATCTTGAGGAGCGGCGTTCAGTTCAGCCATCGCATTCGCTTCATCAAGCGCCCGGTTGGCCTTTTCCTCCATTCTGCCGAAAGCGGACATTGAATGGTTGGCATTTGCTGCAGATGCACCGAGTTTATTCATTCTTTCCTGTGTTTTTGCCGCTGTCCATTTCGCTTTGATCGCGGCCCGGCGCGCTTCAAGCTCTCCGATATCGGAAACAAGCTTATCGTGCATTTTTTTCATTTGAAGCGCATTGGATGACGCCGTTTGTAATGCAGTTTCTAATTCGGACGCCTTCGTTTCCAGCACCGTTTTCTTTTCTAAAAATGTTCGGGCATCCGCCTCGCTGCCGGCTTCCAAAGCCTTCATGGCATAGCGCTCAAGCTTGTCGATTTCCGCCCGGCAATCCGCCAGTTCTCTTTTTGCCCTTTGCTCGGCCGCCATGACAGACGCCGTTTCCGCCTTTACTTTGTTTAAGTCGCTGTTTAAGTTTCTGACATACTGATCCACCATTTTTTCCGGGTCCTCCGCTTTATCAAGCAAAGCGTTAATATTGCTGGCCATAATGTCTTTGAACCTGCTTAATATACTCATCTAAAAAACTCCTCCTCATAGTAAAATATACTTAGTTTAAATATACTATTTTTTCAAAGGAAAAGTTTCGGTTTTTTAATAAAAAATTGATATAATGGTAGTTTTTCAAGGGGGAATTTCAAACAAAAACAAAGATATTCAGGCGAAATATTCTGATTTATATGTTGATTTATTTTTGTTTTCCGAATAAAGTAATACTATGAGCAAAACATTCGCAACAGTGTGCAAGCTGGAACGGATGCAGGGTCGGTATCACCAGAAAATGATAACGCTTACAATATTGCTTGACTCACTAAGGAAAAATCCAGCATTCAACGCATCAATCCGGCTTCTGTCAGAAAAGAATTCTGATTTGAAAGGGGAACGAATCATGCCAGGGAGAAAAAAAGGCAGTTTGAAGTCGACGATCACGGTTGCCATGTCCAACTATTTGGAGGCGGGATCAATCGTCGCAGGGGCCGGCGGGCTTTCGTTATGGGTTGAATATTTAGGGTTGGACGACGCCCGGGTCGGGCTTCTCGGCGCTTTAAGCGCAAATGGTTTCGGCGCGACGACCGGCGCTTTTCTCGGCGGTTTTTTAGTCGACCGTTACGGGAGAAAATTCATATACAAATACGATCTATTGGTCTATATGCTTGGCGTTTTGCTGATCGCCGTGTCGTTTAATTTTCCAATGCTTTTAACAGGTTACATCGTGACGGGAATTGCGGTGGGCGCAGCGATTCCGGCTGCTTGGACTTACATTGCCGAGGAGGCGCCTGATCACGAACGCGCCGGACGCGTCGGCTGGGGGCAGCTGGCATGGTCGGTCGGACCGGCGCTTACGCTGCTGCTATCGGTTGCCTTGGCGCCGCTCGGTTTGCTGGGAAGCCGGTTGATTTTTGCCCAATTATTCGTTGTCGCGGTCATCACGTGGATTTTGCAGCAGCAGATTCACGAATCGTCCATCTGGGAGGAGCAAAAGCGAAAAGAAGCTGAAGACAAAGCAAAAGGAGTTGCAGAAAAGGCATCGATCAAAGAGCTGTTGACCAACAAAGCGAACCTCCGCGCCATGATTCTCCTCATCGGAATTTATGCGTTTTGGAACCTTGTTGCCGGAACGATGGGATATTTCATGCCGTATATTTATGAGACGGTCGGCGGTTTAACAGCGGCGCAAGCCAACCTGCTGCAGGCATTTTTATGGATTTTGACAGTGGCGTCCACATACTTCGTCTTTATCCGTCTCGGCGATAAAGTCAATCGAAAAACGCTTTTTGGCATAGGAGCAGCCATGGCAACCGCCGCATGGGTCATCCTCACCTTCGGCACGATGAACATCACAGAGCTTTTATTATTCGTATGCCTGTGGGGCATTTCTGCGGGATTTGGAGCGCAGGCGTTTTACGGGCTGTGGGCGGCAGAGCTTTTTCATACGAAATACAGGGCGCTCGCCCAAGGCTTCATGTTCTTCATCGTCCGCATCGGCGTCGGACTCATCTCATTGGTCGTTCCTGCGATGATTACGGGATTGGGCTTTAAAACAGCCGGCGCCGTCATGAT
The DNA here is from genome assembly GCF_030449715.1 of Bacillus sp. LB7. Classification (NCBI taxonomy): domain Bacteria; kingdom Bacillati; phylum Bacillota; class Bacilli; order Caryophanales; family Bacillaceae; genus Bacillus; species Bacillus sp. LB7. The sequence continues at coordinate 17,561 of NZ_JASGCA010000009.1, read as the reverse complement.
TGCGTTTCTCGTCATTCATATGATCATCGGGCTCCGTATGGCGCCGGAAACGCGCGGCAAATCGCTTGAAGCCATTCAAAGCGAACGCTATCACCAAAGCGGCTGACCTCAGGTCAGCCGCTTGTTCTAAACCTGCTGGTTCGAGGCTGTCAACAGCTTCCTCTTCTCTGAATACGGGTCGCTTTCAATCGCGATTTCTTGATCAAAAATGAGCGTTTTCCGTGAATCTTCATGATAATCAGGCCAGCTGACATCATCGGTGCTCGGATTTCCGGAGCGGGCAAAAGACACCCAGGCAGCCTGAATCTGTTTAACAAGCTGACGCGTATCCTCACCAGCCTTCGTACCTGTCAGCTGTTCCAAACTGTCCATATTGCCAAATACAAACGGAATCTCTAAGCCGTGCGCCGCTTTGTTGAACGGCGGATGCTCCGAATTGGCATGCCAGTCAAACCGGTACATAAAGACAGATGCATGTCGTGATTGAGCCGAAGCGAACACAACGGACGGATGCCAAAAGATCAGATCTGTCATCATATCAACATGGCCTTTCAATGATCTCGGATACAGAGACGCCGCGGCTTCAGCTGCCTCTTTTCCCATGTATTCTTCTAAAATCTCATTGATCTTCCTCTCAGGCAAAAGTTCCGAATCAGAGGCAAAAAACAAAGCGCCTTCATCGCGGTTTGTTCCGATTAATAGATTGATCCCTTTTGCCGCGCCTTTCGCGACGGCTGCGTCCGGCTTCATCGGCAGGGTTTTTTCGTCAAGTGCAGGCTGAAAGATCAATTCAAAAATATTTTCTCCCATTAAAGTACGCAGCTGATCGGCGGCTTTAAGAAGTTCTTGATCAGATACATCGCGGAGGCGCTCCAGGTGATGATGATCAATATCGAGAATCGTTAAGAATCTTTCTGCTGCGGCTTTCGCAAGCTTTTCAGACATTGTTGCGGAGGCCCCGCTTTCCATAATGGCCTGTTGAAAAAGCCCCTTTGCTTTCGGCATCGCCATAAGTGAAGCGATGCTCATCGATCCCGCCGATTCTCCAAATACCGTAATATGATGACGGTCTCCGCCAAAGAAAGCGATATTTTCTTTCACCCACTCGAGCGCCGCGATTTGATCCAGCAGGCCAAGGTTGCTTGTGTAGGAATCATCAATTGAAGAAAGATGCAAAAAACCGAACGGACCGAGGCGATAATTGATGGTGACCACGACCACCTTTCCCTGCTTTGCGAGCTGAGTCCCGTCATAGAACGGTTCACTGCCGGCGCCGAGATAAAAAGCGCCCCCATGAATCCACACCATAACAGGCAGATCCCCATCCGCCTCTTCAGGTGCGTACACATTTAAATACAGGCAATCCTCAGACTTTTGAACCCCCTCTGATTGGGGCAACCCCTTGTCAGGCTGCGGACAAACCGGACCAAATTGAAAAGCCTCCCGCTCACCTTCCCAGGCTTCCATTCGCTGCGGTTCCCGAAACCTTAACTCGCCGACGGGAGGTTTTGCGAAAGGAACGCCTTTAAAGATACGGACACCGTTTTCCGCTCTGCCTTTCAGCTTTCCGAAGCACGTTTCGACAGTCGTTTCATACATTTTATTCCACCCCTTTCACTTTTCAATGATAATGGAATCGGAACATACCGTCTAATCGGAATACTTGCATTTTGGAAAATGAAGGGTCTAGTATAGGATCAGAAAAGATGTTCAACTTATTTGACGGAAAAGAGGGATTTCAATGAAACTGTCGGGACTCACAGTACTGATCACAGGCGGTGCATCAGGAATCGGCTCTGCATTTGCCGAACGATTTATGAAATCGGGAAATACGGTTATCGTCTGCGGGAGAAGGGAAAGCAAGCTGAAAGAAGCAAAGGAAAAATATCCGGAGCTGATCACCCGTGTATGCGATGTAACCGATGAAACGGAGCGACTGGCATTATTTGAATGGGTCAAAGAACGTCACCCTGGCGTAAACATACTTGTGAATAATGCGGGCATACAGCAGCGCTACCACATTTTAAAAGCCGATGTCATAGACAATTGGGCTGACTACAAAAAAGAAATCACCGTCAACATGGAGGCGCCGATCCACCTGGCCATGCTCTTTAGCCAATACTTCGCCGAAAAACCGGGGGAAACAGCGATCATCAATGTAACATCAGGCCTGGCGTTTACACCGATGGCGATCGCACCGATCTACTCATCGACAAAAGCCGCTCTCCATTCTTTTACGATGAGTTTAAGACATCAGCTTTCCGAGGCCGGCGTTGAGGTCATAGAGGTCGCTCCTCCCGCGGTCAATACGGATCTTGGCGGTGTCGGACTGCATGATTTTGGAGCTCCTTTAGATGAATTTGCCGATGCGATTTTTAAAGGGCTGGAAGAAGGCCGCTTAGAAATCGGCTATGCCAGATCGGAAAAAGCTTTGCGGATGTCAAGAGATGAAATCGATGAAAGCGTCAGCCAAATGTACAGTTCTTTAAAACATTCCATCGAATAAAAGGATTGTTGGCATTGGCTTTTCAATAGAGGTTGTTCCTTCCAGCCGGCCGGTTTATCATAAAATGAGAAGGAGTGATCCAGATGCCGATTATTCTTCAGCGCATTTATCACGAAAACCAACAGGCAGAAGGACGCCGCATTTTAATCGATCGTGTGTGGCCGCGCGGCATATCAAAAGAAAAAGCGAACCTTGACTGCTGGATGAAAGAAATCGCTCCAAGTCCTGATTTAAGAAAATGGTTCGGCCATGACCCGAAAAAATTCGAATCGTTTAAAGAAGCCTATCAAAACGAAATCAAACAACACCCTGAAAAACAAAGAAGCTTCAAAGAATTAAAAGAAATGGCTGCGGACGAAACCGTTATTCTGCTTTACGGTGCAAAGGATGAACGCCATAACCATGCCGTCGTTCTTTATGAGATGCTGAACCGGCAAAGCCTTTGACCTTGAAACTTTTTTCAATCCTTTTCGTATGACAAATAAAGCAATATGCGAAAAGGATGGTAAACATGGAGATGAACCTGTTTTGGATCGGGCTTGGTTTAGCGGCTTTAGGCTATTTTATCGGAGACGGTTTGAAAAACTTTAAAAACCCAAAAGGGAACCATTCGGGCTATCCATATTTAATCAAAGAAAGAGATTTACAATATTATTTAGGATTAAGCAAAGAAGAAACGAAAGAAATGCTGCGCAAATATCCTGAAATCCCTAAAATTGAGTTAAATGGCACGACCTATTATCCTTACCAGCACTTGATGGAATGGATGTTGTCCGCCGACCTTTATAAACATTAAAGCGCAGCTTGAAGCTGCGCTCGCTTTTATGATTCGAGTATTTCAACATAGCCTTCCGATCCGTTTATCCTGATCTTCTGTCCGTCTTTAATTTCTTTCGTCGCATGTTCAACCCCCACCACCGCCGGAAGCCCGTATTCCCGCGCAATGACGGCGCCATGTGTCATGAGGCCGCCCACTTCAGTCACCAAACCTTTGATTGAGACAAACAGCGGTGTCCAGCTCGGATCTGTAAAAGGCGTGACAAGGATATCCCCCTCTTCGATATCGGCTTCTTCCAATTTCAGAATCACTCTTGCCCTTCCTTCGATGACTCCCGATGAAACAGGAACGCCCGCCAACGCTCCCGCCGGAATGTGATCTCCCAGAACTTCTCCCGTGATGACCTCGCCTTCTGAAGTCATCATTCGCGGAGGCGTTAATTTTTCATAATGCTGATATTCTGCTTTTCTTTCTTCGATCTTCTTCACATCGAGTCGATTTGTGCAAACGGCCTCTCGCAATTCATCAAAAGACAGATAATAAATATCCTCTTTCGCATGAATCAGATTCATTCGCTGCAAAACGGCGGCTTCTTTCATCAACGCTTCCTTATATATAAAATAACGTTTGATCAGAGCATATTTGGGATATTCCCGATAACCGATAAAATTCCGCAAAACGCTGATCATCTTCTTTGTCTTTTTTGCCTTTTGTCTGCCTCCCTTTAATTGTTGCAGACGGCTTAACAGATCCCTCTCCTTTTGCCCCGCTTCCAATCGCCCCTGTTCAAACTTCACCGTTCGCGCGCCGGGATCAGAGTTCTTGATGTTGCTCAAAATGACTGGAGCAAGAATGGAAGGGCGTTCGCTCCAGCGCGTCTTGGTCATATCGATCTCACCGGTACAGCGCATGCCGTATTTCTCAAGGAATGCCCGCAATGCGCTGCTAAAGGCGGGACCGCCGTCAAGCTGTTTGAGATCTTCGAAAAAGGTTTCATCATTGGCATGCGCTAAATACTTCTGAACCTCGGGATATCCTCTGGCAGCATCGGAAACATCCAAAAGCGCCAATCCCATTTCAGATGTGATATTATGCAATACCGATTGAGAAAGGGTATCGGCGACATTTTTTTCGCCAAGCCATTTCTCCATTTTTCGATTGAGCCAGTATACCGCATATAAACCAACCATAATCACAGCCATGCTCTCTGAATCATAGAGAACTTTTTTCAAGCTTTTTTGATCCTCTTCTATCTGTGCAAATAACGTTTCACCCGATGCATTTTTCAATCGCTGTTCAGCCTCATGAATGGATGCTTCCGCTTTGGACATGAGCCGTTTGACTACACCTGTGTCGTTTTTCCGGTAAATCTTCAGCGCATGACCAGGCAGCGACCATGACAGCCCCTCAGCCCCTAATCTAAACATCCGCTTCCCTTTCGGCAACGTTTTGACAATCTCCTTTCTTTTCAAAAAATTCACAAGAGCGCTATGCATGAAAGGATCATTTTTCCCCGCCGTGCTGAGGACGACTTTCCGACCAGCAAAAGATGCCAAATCGTGTGATAAATCAATAAAAAGCCTTCCGCCGGCACAAGTCAGCTCATAATCCGAGATCAACCCGAAAAACGATATCCCCAGCGGATTGATCGGCTCTGTCATCATTTGCTGATGCCCGACAGACATATAGACGCGCAGTTTGTCATCGCTCTGTTTCGGGAGAGGAAACAATGTCGTTACAGGCCTGCTCTGGACAAAGAAAAATTCGCCATCAGCCAGACACCATTCAATATCCTGCGGAAAACCGAAATGAGCTTCGATTCTCCTTCCCAGTTTTTCGAGCTGTATGATCTGTTCATCTGTTAATGTTTGCTTTTTCCGGCGTCCCGCTTCGACTTCGCGCGCCTCAGTGCCGCCGCTTTCCAAAGAATAGACTGCCGTCTTTTTCTCGGAAATCGTTTTTTGAATGATCGCGCCTTCGCGAACCTTATAGTTGTCTGCTGAAACCGTACCAGATACAAGCGCCTCTCCCAAAGCAAAGCTCGCATCAATCGAGGTGACCTTCCGGTTAGATGTAACGGGATCTGCCGTAAACAAAATGCCTGACGCATCCGAAAACACCATCTGCTGGATGACGACCGATAATTGAACTTTACGGTGGTCAAAACCGTTTTGAATCCGGTAGATCACGGCCCGCTCTGTAAACAGTGAAGCCCAGCATTTGCTGATATGCTTCAAGATCGCCTCTATTCCTTTTATATTTAAATACGTATCTTGCTGCCCGGCGAAAGAGGCATGAGGCAAATCTTCCGCTGTAGCGCTTGATCGGATGGCATATGCACCGCCGCCAGCATTTGAGTGAGCGCTTTTAACCGCTTCTTTGATCTCTTCGGCGATTTCGGCCCTTTCAATACCATTGCTGATCTGGAGGGAGAGTTCTTTAATCTGCTCTCTATCGTTCACTTTTAAAAGAGACAGCTGATCAATCAGTTCACTGACACTGCCGTTTTCGCCGATCATCCTTTCATATGCCTTTGTAGTTACACAAAAGCCGGGAGGCACTTGAATGCCGTCCATTTTGGACAATTCGCCCAAGTTCATCCCTTTCCCACCGACAAGCGGCAAATCGGCTCGATCGACCTCATGAAAGCCCAATACATAGTGTCCCATCAGAAATCCCCCTTTTTATTCGCCTTCAATACCGAAACGAATCATATCCAAAAACCGTTTTCGTTCTTCAAGAAGACGTCTGCTCCAGACTGAATCATAATCGTTTTCAGCCGTTACTTTCGCTAGAAACTTTTGTTCAAAATGCCCCATCATGACCATGATGAGTTCGAACGCCTCTTCACGATCGACTCCTTTCCTCAACGGAACTTTCGCAAAAAGCTGTTTTAGAATACGATTTCTAACGGCAAATTGCTCCCCATACTTTGCGGCGATTTCTTCTTTTAATTCGGAAGGCGGTGAAAAAAAGGCTTCTTTCGTGAGCTTATATACGTTTGGATAATCCGCGAAAAACTCAAGCTTAGCCAGGCTTATTTTTTCTTTCGCTTCAAAAAAATCATGATAAGACGACAGGTCATCAAGGGAAAGGCGCGACTTTACCTTTTCAATACAATAATCGAGCACAGTTAAGTACAGGCTTTTTTTGCTTTTAAAGTGATGAAAAATCAGCGCCTTTGAAATGCCGGCCGCTTCCGCCAGCATTCCGGTCGAAGTCTTAGCATAGCCGCGCCTCGCAAAAACTTCCAAACAGGCATCGAGTATTTGTTCTTTTTCATAAAGCTGTAAAGGCATTGATCATCATTCCTTTTCGTTATTGACCAATCGGTTAGTATAAATTGTAGCGTTTGCTGACCATTCGGTCAATATAATAAAATAAGAATGAGGTTTTAACATATGAATTTATTGGTAAAATGAAGGTGGAGCTTACAAAATATGTCGGGGTGAAAAAGCAATGCTGGCGTTGGTGGTAAAGTTTATTTTGCTCTTTATTTTATGTTCCATTTCGTTTTCTTTATTTAAAGCATGTGTTTACACAGCAGGTAAAAAGCTGATTGACCGGACCGCGGAAGGATCGGCGCTTAACTGGACCTGCAGCGTATTCATCAAAAACGGCGTGGCCATGACGGGCGATGACTGCTTTGTCATGGCTGTTGCAGCGGCCTTATTGGCCATTTATATATAAAAAATCTATTTGCCTCAAACTTTCAATAAACAAAAAAAGGTGATCTAAGATGTGCGGCAGGTTTACGCTCTTTTCTGAATTTGATGAGATTATTGATCGTTTCGATATTGATCAAATGACGATTGAAGATTACAGCCCCAGTTATAACATCGCGCCTTCCCAGTTCATTCTCGCCGTCATCAGCGACGGTTCGCATAACCGGCTGGGTCGGCTGCGATGGGGATTGATTTCGCCGTGGTCAAAGGATGAGAAAATCGGTTATAAAATGATCAATGCGCGCGCTGAGACTTTGGCTGAGAAGCCGAGCTTTCGAAAGCCGCTGATCAGACAAAGGTGCCTCATTCCGGCAGACAGTTTTTATGAGTGGAAGCGCACCGATGCCAAGACAAAACGGCCGATGAGGATCAAGCTCAAAACAAATGGACTGTTTTCGTTTGCGGGGCTTTGGGAGAAGTGGCAGCCTGCAGGCGGCAAGCCCGTCTATACATGCACAATCATTACGACAATGCCCAACGATTTGATGAAAGATATTCATAACCGCATGCCCGTCATTCTTGATCGTCAGGCTGAAAAGGAATGGCTGAATCCGGAAAATCAACACCTTGCGTATTTAGAAAGCCTTTTAAAACCCTATGAGTCAAAAGAGATGGAAGCTTATGAAGTCCCGACTCTCGTCAATTCACCGCATCATAATTCTCCTCAACTCATTAAAAAAGCCTCTTTGCAATGAAAAAGGGGCTTTTCAGCGAGGCGGCCGGGTCATAATGGTGAGGGCATCGCCTCCATGATTCAAAAAATTAATGTGTCAGAAGGTAAAATTCACTGCTGAATCCGATGCCTTCCCAAAAATGTAGCGCCGATTGATTATCGATATCAACTGATACTTGAACGTGAGACACTTGATGCCGTTCAAACCAATCCATCATACGATCTGCAACAAGCTTCCCCAGTTTGTTTCTTCGATAGCCCGGGGCTATGTACACTTCATCGATGTGCCCGCTCAGACAATCGCTGACCAAATCTTTCTTAATAGAGGCCAGCCCGTATCCGACCGCTTCTTGCTTCTCATTCACGACGGCAAAAACCGCTCCGTATGCGGATTGAGCATATTGTTTCAGCTGCTGCTGTATCATTTCTCTATCTTGATCATCCAATGTGCAATCAGCCGTTTCCAATGTATTATCATTCCACAAATTAATCAGTTCAGCAACAAACTCAGGCTTCAGAGGGGCATCAAGCTGTTGAATATGTATGGTCATGGCGTTTCTCCCTTTGCAAGACTTTTCATCAACCACATTTTAAATTAGAATAATATGCAATACAAGGATTTTATTGCTAATGAAAGGTGATGGTGAAATGGACAGTCGTACAGCGCGGGAAAAAGAACCGCCGCTTGTCAAAGCGTTCCATTATATCACGCTTGCCGGCATAATTCTCCTCATCATTCCATCCGGTTTAAATCCTGTTTATTTGAATGTGGGTTTCATCCTGTTTGGGCTGAACATCGGTGTGCGTTCATTCGTTCTTTTGAAGAAGAATAAAAAAGGAGAATGTATCTTTACGATCGCTGCTTGTTTATTTTTGATCGGTTACAGCGCTGTCAGGCTCTATTTTTTATCAAAATAAAAAAGCAGGTTTTTTCCTGCTTTTTAAACCAAATCCGCCGTTTTGAGCCCCCTGCATGTTTGCAGACTGTCAGAACGCAGACAATAAGCGGCCGTCTTTTTCTTATATTGTTTAACGACGTCTATATGATCATCGTATCTGTAAACCAACAGCTTCACAGCGTTTTTTCCTCTTTTTGTTACGATAACGAACGGTGTCCCGGCGTTTTTCGGATTTACAAAAAGCGGCTCGTCTCCCGGGTAGATGTAATACCGCTCCATAAATACAGCTTCATTAAAGTGTTGAATAAATTGACTCTTGTCAGATCCCTCTAAACGCTTTCCGCCGAACGTCACTGTAACATTCGCTTCTTCCAGCTTCACATGAACTTGAAATTTGCCGGTCAGCCACTCTACAACACCGCTCGGAAGGCAAGTGACCAGTATTTTAAAAAGACTGAAGATCACCAAAAAGGTTACAAAAAGCCATGTCACTCGATCATCTCCTCTTGTCTTAAAGATGTGTCCTTGATTCATCCTATCATACAGGCAAAAGGATTTTATTGTACATTGTGTGAACAAGTGCAGCGCCAGATGAACATTCGCCTTTAGTGATCCCCGCTCTGATGCTCTTCTTTTGGGATTTCAGACGGAGCCTTCGGGACCTTCCGCAGCTGATGATTGACAACATCAGAAGAATAAAGTGTAACAACCATCGTTCCTCCATGCCGTTTTGCTCGGATCAAGACCGGCTGGTTATATTTATTTTGAAAGCGCAAATCAGGCCCGCCCCAGCTGACCGTCGCGTCGCGCCCCGGCGGAACATAAGGGACACGGCGGCTGTGGGAATAGCGCTGGACGATTTCCAGTCCTGCCCTGTCAACCGCATTAAACAATGTCGACGAAACCTGGCAAATGCCTCCCCCAACCCCTTCAGACAATTCGCCTCTCACGATCACGGGAGCCTTCATATACCCCTTGTCCGGCGTCCTCATACCGACAACTTTGTTAAATGAAAACGTCTCATTAGGAAACACAACATGATTGTCGATCGCTTTTGCCGCGAGTGAAATGTTGTGCGTCCTGCTTTTATTCCCGGAATTAAAATACGTCACATACTGGCCGATCCGCTGTGTCCGGATATGGGAAAGCAGTTCGCTGTCCACTTTCGGGTAAACGTTCAATTCAGGCACTTCTATCGTGGACGGGCCATCCCCATAAAAATACGCGTAAAACTGCTCTCTAAATCCCTCCCTGGAAAGGCTGTAGCCAACCTTGCCGGGAACGATCCTTCCCTGATCATTGATCACGGCGTTGACGGGATCCTTGTGTACTTTCCGCTCAAGCCTGTCAACGAACTCGCCATATTTTTTAACATCAATCATCGGTGTCCCGGGAAGCGGCATTGTAAAATCTTCGCGGTTTAAAACGGCCACTTTCTTCCCTTGCTGGGTAATCGTTAAGCTGTCAGAATGCCCCGCGGGCTGCGCTAAAAGTAAAAGTCCAGTCATCCAAATTTTCAGCATAAGTCGATGTACCTCCCGCTATTAGTATGAACAGGAGATGATATTTGATGTACTGGACGTATGATGCTTTAATGATGATCTATATTATGGATTGGAAAGGTTACACTAATGGAGGGAAGCTAAAGCATGCATTTAAGCCTGTTTATTTTTATTGGTTCCTTTTCTTTTTTGCCTAATTAACATTACGGTAGTTGCGATCAGGACTATCAAAAAAATGATGCCTGAGTACAGGAACCCAACCAGCTCTACGCCATTAAATTTGTACGTCAAATAACTGCCGATAAAAAAGATTGTCCCCAGCAGGGAAAATGAATTGCATCGACTTACAATTTTTTTGACCATTTTTATAAAACCCCCATGGTCTTGCGATTTAAATGCCATTTGCACATTTGCCCCAATATCAGATGCAGAATTAGAGGGACATTTATTAAGGCTACTCTTGCCGAAGGTCATAATATAAAATATATGCCCTTCTCTTTGAGAAAGGCATGTCGCTACTTGTTCTGTTGATTTTCTTTTAAAGTAAGATTTAAAAATAGAAGGGCCAGTAAAATGAATGCGATGTTCACCAGCCAGGATTTCCAGCTAGCCACAGGGTCAAAAATTGTACCGATCAGGTGAATAATAGATGAAAGTGATAAAAGCAAAAACATTAGTTTGTTGTGCGACATTAATTGTTTAACCTTTCTGTTAAAAGTTCAGAACCCATTATAACTTAATTAACCAAAATTCAACAATTATCTTTCGATCAATTTACAACATTGATGTTTGATGAACAACTTAATTTCTTATTTTTTGGGGTCACTTCAAATAAGGGAAAGTGCGTCTCCCATTCTGCCCAATAAAAAAGCGGCCACCAATCAACTGCACAACATCCGTGTGCAAAAGATCAATGTCCGCAGGCTCTCCTTCTTGGATTCAATATTCACGTTCATTTTTCTTGTCTCTATCGTATGACAAAATGGAATAGAGAAAACCTCCCATTTTATCCCCCTTTTTGTTGGATTTTTCTCGGATTGGAACATAAAACATAGAACAATCCCTTTCACGAATGTATATTCCCATACGCAAATTGATTTTTCTCGGAATAGGTTGTATTTTACTGGAAATTCATTTCAGAGACATACACCTTCAAAATCCGAAAGTGTGACCGGTTTTGTGACCAAAATAGCTAGTTTAGAAAATTAGAAATGCAAACTTAATAAGGGGTAGCGTAAGATCAGGAAAATGCTAATATTTAAAAGCCCAATTTCTCAGTATTGAATTTGAAAAATTGGGCTTTTTTCGCTCCGCAATCGCGCCCTTTTGCTGAACAAAGTTGCGATCTTCATATAGTGCTTATAGACAAGGGGGTATTCCAGCAGAGGTATCACCATGGAGTTATCAGTTGATTAGCTGGTGAAGATGAAGAAAGAACCAATGAAGGACATATTAGAAAACGTTCTTCAAGTTGAAATCACCTTAAAAAACAGCGACATAAACAGTTTTTCTTCCTATTACACCGGCCTAAAGATAACTGGCCAAGTTTAAATCAGCGACTGACATTCGTTAAATTACTTCCCCATTCTCCTTTTGGGGTTAAATAACTTATTATTCTATCCTCAAGGAGATCACCAAGAACTTCTTCATATTTTTTTCGATAAGGCTTTGGCAATTCTTCCTGTAACCAACTGTCTTTTGTACCTTGCCAGATTTCATAAATTACTATATCATCTGGTTTTTCAATATCATCACTTATAATAGCATTTATAAAGGTAGGTTCGTTTGACATCACTTCAACAAGTGAATAAAGTGATTTTCGAAAAGCTTCTTTTTTGCCTGCTTTAACTTTGAAACGAATGTTTAAAACAACTTGATTGGCATTGCTAGTCATAGTCATATGCAACCCCTCAAAAAGTTTATTTAAGAATATTCCCGTTAAACCTAGTGTAATAGAATGTTCTTCCTTATTCAACAAAAGTGCCTATTTGTTCCAGAATATGCGCCCCGTTTTAATGATTAGCCTTCTTCCATTCCCCTCGCAATTATTCAGCCTTTATTCTCCTTCGGTGAACCTCCACTATATGGCCCTTTAATGGAATAAAGAAGAATCTTCACTGATACAGCTAAAAAAATCTTAAATGATCCAAAAACCTTCATCGCTGCCCGTCAAAGAGAAATAACACAGGAGATTTTAGATGCTGCCCTCGAAATCATTTCGGAGCAACTAAAAGAAGGGCGCAAAAAAAATCAGATTAAACAAAAGTATTGCAATGCGAGAAAGGGCAACGTCATACTTAATAAAACGGTGAATCTTTTTACAAAAATGGTAATGTTCTGTTGAATTTCTGAGAATTTTATCCTATGATAAAAGATGCACACATAAATGAACTGGGGGGCTTTACTTGAAGAAATTTTTGATTTTATCCCTTGCGCTCTGTTTAGGGATTATTTTAGGGGCTTGTGGTTCTACAGACACCGCAAAAAAAGATGATAACAAAAAAGAAACAACAGCAAGCGAGAACAAAGAATCTGATAGTAAAAAAGATAACGAAGATGTCCAAGAAGATGGGGACATGAAAGCGACTACCGTCTTCACTAATAAAAATGTAAATATTAAAGGCTCAACTGGCCCTATGAAATATGAGATCAGTGCCATTCAATTAAAGGAATTGGAGCCAAAAAACGAAGAAACCGCCTCGCTTCTTGATGCGAAAGTCGGAGATAAAATCAACGCAATAACAATTGAAATGGAAGGCGAAAATACTTCTGATAAAGACGTAAGCTTTTTCTTAGGGCAAGCGAAAATCATTACTGATACTAAGGAACAGCTTGAACCCGAGGTGTTACTTTCTGAACATATCGAAGGAGAATATTTAGGGAAAGTTAAAAATAAAGGTCACAATGTTTACATCTTGAAAAATTCATCTGTTAAAGACTTGAAATCAATCGAAATTCGGGTTGATGCTCCAATAGATGATAAAGCTGATAGTCTCGGAAAAGATGTAAAACATACAATTGAAGTCAATAATTGAGAATTGCCCTTTTTAGGGCTTTTCTTTAACACTAAAAACAGAACTATATTCTTATCAAGGTGGACTACACGCCTTTTTAAGCAATGCTCGAATTTAAAAGTTACAAAGACATTGTATTGCCCAACAAACAAAGCATCTAATTAAAATTCATTGCATCCTAACACCAGCAACTGTAGGAGAAGTACCTGCTTTCCGATTTTAGCGGCGCTCTTAAAAAGGCTTAAATTTAAATAGGCAAAGATAGCATATGCCAACGGCGAAAAATTTAGCTAAGATAATTTCATTTTTTCCCGTCCGGATGGTAATCCCGAAAACATAAAGAAAATGGATACAAGAATGAGAAGCATTTTAAAACGAATGTAACTAAACAAAAAAATCACTCAACACACTTTCCGTCACACCTTTACATCCCTTGCAGTCGAAGCCGGTGTTCCTTTGGAAGAAATCCAGAAAATTTTAGGCCGCGAAAAAGACGAAGTGACTAGAAAAGTTTATCTGCATACCACTAAAACTTCGCAACAATTCAATTCATTTGTAAATGACTTATCAATGAAAATCCAATCATCATGATGGATGTGACCATTTCGTGACCAATTTAATAAACAAAACAAAAAACCCCTTGATTTTCAAGGGGTTTTAAGTGGGCTTACATCATGCCGCCCATTTCTGTTATGGTTGCCCTTTAATGCCTTGCTAACCCCGTATAGCCCTTATAGTACAAGGGGTTTTGGGTGTTCTCATTGCCCGTCTTTGCCCTTTTAAAAACAAGTAAAAATATGCGAAAATTTTACCCATTGTGGGCAAATAGTGGGCAATATACTGAAAAGATAAACAAGCCTTTCACTTTTTCTTTGCTATAATAAAACCATCAATACGAAAAGGGACGAGGGAAAATGAGTATCAACAAAATCAGATCAGCTTTATACAAGTCGGCCAAGATTTTAGGGGATGTCAACGCAGTGAAAAAAGGAACGATCGGAAAGCGTATAGCTCGCCGCGCAGCTGGAAAAACAACCGGCAAAATATTGGGCAAACTGTTCAAGTAAAACTATGTAGAAAATCCCCCTCATTTGTTTTAAAATGTAAATGTTCATTATAAACATAGAGGGGGACTTTTTCTATATGAAAAAATTCGCGTTTTTATTTTTTGCTCTTCTTTTATGCTTTGTTCTTTCAGCATGTGGAAGTAATTCAACAAATACAAATTCAAAAGGCCAAGAAAAAGATACAAAAGCCACAGAGAGTGAAAACGATAATTCCAATAACAATACTCAAGAAGACAGCGGCAAAAAGACATTAGATAAAGTTGGTGACAGCTTATATGATCCTAATACCGGGACAGTCACCTTAAATGCTATGAAAGATATCAGCAATAAAAAACTGATCATTGGTGATTTAAAGGTGGATTTTCTCAATGCCAAGGTGATTACTGTCACAAATCTTTCTGATGCTTTTAAAGCAGAATTAAAAGAAAATTTTGGCGGTGATCCAAAGGAATTTACATATGCTCAAATTCTTTATAAAACTGAAAACACCGGAAATGATGAAATCACATGGAGAGGCTTCCGGACAGCTGTAACTAGTGATGGTCAGCAAGTGGATTTAAATTTCAATTTAAATATGGGACTTCCAAACCCGTCTTCAATTGAAATGATGGCAAAGTCAAAAATGGACGATAATATGGTTTGGGTTCCTGTTGATAAAGGTGAAAAAAGTATTAGATTAAAAGGCGAAGATGTTTTAAAACGTGATAACAGCAAGGACGACGCTATTGTCTATGGAAAAGAAATAAAAATTGATCTCTAAAAAAATCCTTCTCATTAGAGTAGGCTTTACACATTAAATAAAAACAACAAAGCCACCAAACGTTAAATGGTGGCTTTTTCTTTACATAATAAATGTAACGTTCGCGGCTTACCTTCTTCCCAATCAACAAGCCCCTTTTTACGTAATCGGTCAAGATGACCTTTTGCTGTGCTTGAAGATTTTAAACCAACCCTTTCGCCTATTTCCCTAACAGAGGGCGGAAAACCTTTTTCTTTAGTTAATTCGTCTATAGCTTCTAATATTTGTTCGGTTCTTTTCATAGTATCCCCCTTCATTGGTTTGTTTTACCTATGATAATTATACCAAACTTTTGTTTCCTTCACTATATAAACAGAACATATTTTCGCATTCGAAGCATTATTGACCAGCTTCAAGTTCCCGCTTTTAAAATGTATCTTTTTTACTATTTTTCAATATTCAGAGGCATTACCACTCATTTTATGGTAATCTATACAATACCAAATACATTATAAGGGAGAGAGAAAAGTGGAGACGATAGCTAAAAGAATCTGTAAACCATTTATCCTATTGCTAACAGCTGTCTTATTAGTAACCTTTGTTGTACCTCAAATTTCACAGGCAAGCGAATTTTCGAATTCCCAGGTGAAAAGCTATTCCGATTCTGGTGATTATTCAGAAAAGGAATTAGAGGAAATATTAAAGTTTTACTTCGAAGAAGTTGGGGAACTAACTAATGAGGGATATGTTATTAAAAACAAGGGATTGTTTGATGAAAAAGTTTTGGAGGGCGACCCTGCTGCCTTAAAACTAAAAGAATTAATGGCGTCAGACTCTTCTTTTCAGAAGTCTAGTTTTCAGGTTGCTAGTGCAACATCTTTTGGTAAATGTGTTGTATACAAAATGATTGGTAGTTACGGTAATACAGCGCGTCAATTTTTGAATGGTGCTATCTTTACATATATCAGAACTAAGCAATATGATTTAGCTGCAAGGTTAATTTTTAAAACTTTAATTAGATCTGGAATGAAAGTTAATGCAGCAACCATTGCAATAGAGTTGTCCTACTACGGATGGCAATGTCGAGGTAAGTGGTAGAATGTCACCTCTAACAATAGTTGAAATTATCTTAACATTAACTGTATTGGGTTTATTTGCATGGACATTCAAAAGTAAGAAAACTGCTGACGACGATGATGTGTATAGATATGCAAGGTACATGATTTATTTACTTGTAGCCGAAGTTGTGATATACGTCATATTCAGTTTTATTTGAAATAAAACCCCCATATCGGGGGTTTTTATTGTTGATAAAAGAATTTAAAATATGTTCTTTACTTCAACAGAGCCTCAAGTTTCGCCTTCGTTTTAGGACCGTAAATTCCATCGGCAGACAGCCCGTGCATCAGCTGGAATCGTTTGACCGCGTTTGCCGTTTTCGGCCCGTAATAGCCATCTATGCCGTTATTTTTGGCACCTTTGTCCGGATAATAATATACAGCCGCTAAAGCCTCCTGAATCTGCCGGACGGCCGTCCCTTTCATCAGCGGGCTTTTTACCTTATAGATGCCAGACGGCAGCGGGTAGGATGATTTTTTGCCGTTTGAGGAAGGCTTTTTCTTTTTCGCTTCAATAGTTGCAAGCGCCTTTTCTGTAGCCGGTCCGTAAATTCCATCCACCGCGATACCCGCTTTCTTTTGCAGAGCTTTGACGGCCTGTACCGTCTCATTGCCATACGAGCCATCGGCCCCATACTTCGGCAGCGAGAAACCAGCGGCAATCAAACGTTTTTGAAGCGCCTTGACCTGGGAACCGGACGCCCCTTTTTTCAGAATGGTCCCTGTGGATTTGCTTGACTGGCTCGTGGATGATGTTTTCTTTGACACAGTTTTATTTCCGAGCAAGGCATCAACTTTTTTCCTGAATGTCGTCAGCTGGCTTGCATCCCTCACCCAGGGAGTCGGACAGCTTTTATTTGTCACATCATAATGCCGCACAATCTTATCTGTAGAAAGGCCGTAACGCTTGCACAAGTCAGCGACCAATTCAGCGGCATTTTGAACGGTTTCGCTGTGAATCTTGCCGTCTTTTTCGACGCACATTTCAACACCGATTGCCGTTGTGTTAGCGTTTGGTTTTAAAAAGCTGACATAACAGCGATTTTGATCATGGGCATGATATGCGACTTCGTTTTCAGGGATGATGTGCTGAACCTCTTTACGGTCTACAAAGTAATGGGCTGACGCATAACGTTTATCAGCGATACACGTGCCATTGAAATAATTACGCTCATTCAGTGCGGACGCACCGGGAGTAGCCGTCCAGTGCATGACAATCCCTTTCACTCCCGCCAACTTTAGCCCTGGCCGGGTATATTGATTGACTTTCACATAATTCTTCACAACTTTAACCATCTGAACCACTCCTATTTTGTTTTTAAATAAAAAAGGCTGCCAGCCGGCAACCTCATTTCGTTAACCCTTTTTGTTTTAGAACTTCTTTTTGCTGCTTTCCTTTGCCAGTGACATAGTTATTTTTGAACCAAGCGACCACAGACGTAATGATGGTGAATGCCGTGGAACCGGCCAAATACAAAGCATCAGCCAGCGTATTCACCTGGTCCTCGCTGATAGGCAAAGCTGCCTTTCCGAACATGAT
>NZ_JASGCA010000084.1:0-202 GCF_030449715.1 Bacillus sp. LB7 | reverse complement strand
ACGTTTATATCGCCCATAATCATTTTGGTAAATCTGAGCTGTTGGGCGGCTGGGGTTCTGCGATAGGAAATCACTATTCTGTTTATGATATTTTCCAAAAAAACATCACAATCTTTGACAATACGATTGAAGACTGTGGCTTTGCAGGGGTAAGAACGTTTAAATGGGGCGAAGTTAAGATTTTAAACAATCGATTTAAGCG
>NZ_JASGCA010000083.1:0-203 GCF_030449715.1 Bacillus sp. LB7 | reverse complement strand
TATAGAGTATTTAACGATACGCTTTACCGGGCATACATAGACGGTGATACAATCGTCAAGATAGAACCCGCCTACACCCTTCCAGAGAATGTGGAAAAAAGCGACTTTGCTAAATATTTCGATACGGCGATGGAATTTACAGGTGTGTATGATGCAGTAAGAGCAGCGTTTGGATACGACCTTGCGACAGGCGAAATCGTTAA
>NZ_JASGCA010000082.1:0-207 GCF_030449715.1 Bacillus sp. LB7 | reverse complement strand
GTCTGAGGTGGAAGTGTGGCGACACATGGAGCTGACAGATACTAATCGATCGAGGACTTAACCTAAATGTTTGTGAATTGTCTGACCGTTATCTAGTTTTGAGAGAACACCTCTCAAATTAGTTTGGTGACGATAGCGAAGAGGTCACACCCGTTCCCATGCCGAACACGGAAGTTAAGCTCTTCAGCGCCGATGGTAGTTGGGGGC
>NZ_JASGCA010000081.1:0-209 GCF_030449715.1 Bacillus sp. LB7 | reverse complement strand
TCAAGTTTTTTATTTGCTTTGATCTGAAATTCTTCAACCATCTGCGCGGCTGCTTCGTTGCCGGAAACAATCGCTTTTATTTCCTCAATCAAACGGATACGTTCAGCTTCTTCCTCTGCCTTCACGTCAATGCCGAGCTCAAGCCATTGGTAAAGCTTGCGGCCGACTTCTGGATTGAGTTTAAAAGAAGAGCCTTCAAACATGCGGGT
>NZ_JASGCA010000080.1:0-226 GCF_030449715.1 Bacillus sp. LB7 | reverse complement strand
CCTGACTACGCACATTCGCATGTGCGATTTATTTAATGAATTAACAGGTACGTTTTGTCTTGTTTAGTTTTCAAAGATCATAATTAAAGCAACTCTATTATTATATCTCTTTTAAGATAAATAGTCAAGTGCTTTTTTAAAAATAAATGGTGGAGCCTAGCGGGATCGAACCGCTGACCTCCTGCGTGCAAAGCAGGCGCTCTCCCAGCTGAGCTAAGGCCCCAAA
>NZ_JASGCA010000008.1:0-196002 GCF_030449715.1 Bacillus sp. LB7 | reverse complement strand
GGGGAGTTTTCTTAATACAACGCTGAAAGCTTTTTGGAACCCTAGGCCTAGCCTAGGGTTTTCTTTTTCACAAAAAGACGCCGGCAGCTGCCGGCGCCCTTGGACAATGTCTCGATTACAGGTGCTTGTTGATGGAAGCTGCAATGTTCTGCAAGTCTTCCGGTGAATAGTCGTCCGCATGTGTTTTCCAGACGGCTCCGAATCCGTCTCCTTTGCCGTAGCGGGGGATGATGTGCATGTGATAGTGGAAGACGGACTGCCCCGCTTTTTCGCCATTGTTATTCAGAAGGTTTAAGCCGATCGGCTCGTATTCGTCTTTGATAGCTTGGGCGATTTTCGGAACCGCTTCAAAAAATTCCCTAGAAACATCAGGTGTCATTTCGTAAATATTGGTTTTATGAACTTTTGGAATCACAAGCGTGTGCCCTTTTGTGACTTGGCTGATGTCGAGAAAAGCCAGCACATGTTCATTTTCAAATACCTTTGCACAAGGGATTTCTCCGTTTATGATTTTGCAGAAAATACAGTCGCTCATACTTTTCCTCCTTTTTCCATTAGGGAAAGGTTATGTATAAGCAACATATTACCACAATTTGCGTGAAAACACGAAAAACAGGATGAACGGCTCCAACGTTCACCCTGCCTGAAGAAGGTTCGCTTTAATGAAGAAACGTTAACTGCCTTTTGCAAGCACCCATTTTCGTCAAAATGAAAGCTTGTAACGCCTATACATTTCCTGCGACAAACACCTCATTTGATCGTCACACCTTTTTTATATGACGGAGATGTCAAATAAAGCAGGTGCTTTCTCAATTCAGTGGATGAAAGAAATTTCTAAGCTTGACATGTTTCATACTCAGGAACTCTTGCCGATTTTGTCTTTGACAAACACCTCATTCGCCAGAGTTGATAAGCTTTCCCTTCTTCAAGAATTAGAATGTCCTGATGCGCATTCGATTATTCGTTTTATTTTAAGGCCGAAAAGCGAGAGGGAAAACGTTTCAAATACATTCTTGTTTTTGGTACTATTAAGAAAAATGCAGGAAAGGAACGAACGTATGTCACTATTGACTGTAAATGAGTTAACTGGAGGGTATACAAGAAACCCGGTGCTGCGCGATGTTTCATTTGCGATTGAACGGGAGCAGATCGTCGGGCTGATCGGTTTGAACGGAGCGGGGAAAAGCACGACGATCCGGCATATCATCGGCTTAATGGAACCGCACAAAGGATCGGTTGAATTGAACGGCAAAACGTTCATGGACGATCCGGAAAGCTATCGTTCCCAATTTACGTTTATTCCGGAAACGCCGATTTTATATGAAGAGCTGACATTGAAGGAGCATTTGGAGCTGACGGCGATGGCGTACGGCCTTTCCAAGGAAACGTTCGAGAAAAGGCTTCCGCCGCTTTTGAAAGAATTCAGAATGGAAAAGCGCCTGAAATGGTTCCCCGCCCATTTTTCAAAAGGAATGAAGCAGAAGGTTATGATCATGTGCGCTTTCCTTGTTGAACCCGACCTGTACATTATAGATGAACCGTTTCTCGGTCTTGATCCGCTGGCGATCAATGCCCTTCTTGAGCGGATGAACGAAGCGAAGAAAAACGGCGCAGCCGTTTTGATGTCGACGCATATTTTGGCAACGGCAGAGCGGTATTGCGACTCCTTCATTATTCTCCATAACGGCGAAGTGAGGGCGAAAGGAACGCTTGATGAGCTCAGGGAACAGTTTTCGATGGAAGAAGCGAGCCTCGACGACCTGTATCTTGAACTGACGAAGGAAGAGAGCTATGAATAGCATTCTGGGGATTTGGAAGACAAGAATTGAGGAGTATGTCAAAGAAACAAGATCATATTTGAAGTACATGCTGAATGACCACCTTGTCATCGTCATGATTTTTTTCCTTGCAGGAGCTGCGAGCTGGTACAGCAAATGGCTGAAAGAGATGCCCGAAGGTTTTCCCGCCTATTGGGTGATGGCCGTCATCTTTTCGTTCATTTTGACAGGCTCGTACGTCCGCACGCTGATTAAAGAAGCGGAC
The DNA here is from genome assembly GCF_030449715.1 of Bacillus sp. LB7. Lineage (NCBI taxonomy): Bacteria > Bacillati > Bacillota > Bacilli > Caryophanales > Bacillaceae > Bacillus > Bacillus sp. LB7. The sequence goes on along the minus strand of NZ_JASGCA010000008.1, from coordinate 193,959 downwards.
CTCGTCTTTTTGCTGCCGCTCGAAGCAAAGATTGAGCCGTATTTTCAGCAGGCTTTCCGATTCAGTTTTTTGACGCAGCTGTTTCCGCTGGCCGCCGCGGCCCTCGCTTTGGCGCCGCTCTATTTTGAAGCGAGCGGCAAGGCTTTTTCCGCGTACTTCATCTTGCTGATTCAACTGCTCGTCTTAAAAGGATGGAACACAGCGATGCAATGGCGAATGACGTTTTTCGGCGAAAAAAACATGAGGGTCACCGACTGGATTGTCAGACTGCTTCTTAACACGATCGCGATCTATTTCGCTTTAGCGTCTTCATACGGATTTGCAGCAGCTGTCTACCTGATCATGGCCGCCCTGTATGTGTATTTTAAAATGATTGATAAGAAAAAATCGTTTAAATGGGAGCTGCATATTGAAGACGAAATCAGAAGAAAGCAGCGGTTCTACAGAATTGCGAACCTATTCACAGACGTTCCCCATCTTAGAAAGCAGGCGAAAAGAAGAGCATATCTCGATTGGATGCTCCGGTTTATTCCGTATGAACAGCGCCGGACATTTACATATATGTACGGAAGGACATTTATCAGATCAAACGACTATTTCGGTATCGTCGTCAGACTGACCGCAATTTTTGGTATCATCATCGCTTATTTTTCGACATATGAGTGGGTTTCTGCCGCGCTCATCGTCTTTACCGTATTCATTACAGGAATTCAGCTGATGCCGCTGTTTGATCATTTCTCACACTTGTCATTGCAGGAGCTTTATCCCGTCAAAGCGGAAGAAAAGCGGAAGAGCTTTTTCGGCTTGCTTCACATTGTTCTGAGCGTCCAGGCGCTTGTTTTGTCTGCTGTTGCCGGAGCCATGATGCAGTGGATCGGGATGCTCGCCGGACTGGCCGGCTCCACATTGCTTATATTTGTAATTTTGAAGCCTTATTTCAGCAGCAGATTAAAGAAAAATGCCAAGAGATCATGAATCCTTTTCTTTTTAAGCAAGTATCATGAAAGAAGAGGTGAGTGGCGCATGAATGAAAACCAGCTTTATTTGGAGGAAGCGATCCGCTGGAAAATGAAGTTTCTCAGAAAGCCGTCGATGGCTGAGCGGATGTCGAAAAGCGTGCAGTCGAAAATCAACGCCCGCATTCCCGCCAAAGTTCACAAAGCGATAACAGAAAGCATTAAAAAGATGGTCGAGGCCACTTTGCTCGGCTCGAATTTGACGACTTTTGACAAGAAAACAGGCGCGCTTTCGCTAAGGGAAAAAGATGAGCTGGCTCAGAAGACGATCGTCCAGTATCAAAAGGCGGCTGCAGTTGAAGGGGTCGGAACAGGCGCAGGCGGGATTTTTCTCGGACTGGCGGACTTTCCGCTTTTACTTGGCATCAAAATGAAATGCCTGTTTGAATTGGCGTCGATTTACGGATACGATATTAAGGAGAAAGAAGAGCGGATGTTTCTTCTGTATATTTTTCAGCTCGCCTTCTCCGGGGAAGCGCACCGAAAAGAAATTTTCCGCATGATTGAACATTGGGAAACCGAAAAGCGCGAAATCGATTGGCAGGCTTTTCAGCAGGAATACCGGGACTATCTCGATCTTGTCAAGCTGTTTCAGCTTGTGCCGGGCTTCGGCGCGGTCATAGGCGGAACGGCTAACTATAAGCTGCTTGGGCATCTTGGGGAAACAGCGAGGCACGTTTTCCATATGAGGTTGATACATGAGACAGCCGGATATTGATGATCCGGCTGTTTTTTGCTTTTTCGGCTGTTACATTGCAGGCGTTTCGCGGAGCGCCTGCTCTTTCTCCTGATAGGAGATCGCGGCATTTGCCAGCACCTTGGCTGCGATCAGCAGCGCTTTTTCATCAAGATCGAATTTCGGATGGTGATGGGGAAACACCGCGTCCGGATTTTCAGGACGGGCGCCTGTAAAGAAGAATGTCCCTTTGACGTGCTCCAGGTAGTAAGCGAAATCTTCCCCGCCCATTTGCATGCCGCTTTCCTCGACGTTTTCGACGCCTTCTGTCTGTTTGGCGATGTTTGCGAGAAAAGCCGTTTCTTCCGGATGGTTGCAGACAGGCGGATAGCCTCTTTCAAAGGAATAGTCACAGTCAGCGCCATGCATGCCGCATATCCCCTTTGCAATCTGTTCAATTTCGTTTTCAATCAAGGTGCGGATTTCTTCATTGAAGGAACGCGCCGTCCCGATTAAAACGGCTTTATCAGCGATGACATTAAAGGAGTTTTCGGCAACAAATGAACCTATCGAAACGACTGCCGGCTGAGTCGGATCGAGCCTGCGGCTGACAATCTGCTGGAGTGAAGCGACGATCTGCGATCCGATCAACACGGCGTCTTTTGTTTTATGAGGCTGTGCGCCATGCCCGCCTTTGCCTTTAATCGTAATCGTAAAACGGTCCGCAGCGGCCATGATCGGTCCTGTTCGATATTGAACGGTTCCCGTCGGCTCTGTAGCCCACAAATGGGTTCCGAAAATCACGTCAACACCGTCAAGACAGCCGTCTTCAATCATCGGCCTGGCTCCGCCCGGCGAATATTCCTCGGCGTGCTGATGGATGAGGACGATCTTTCCTTTTAAACGGTGGGCATGTTCATTCAAAATTTTCGCGAGGACGAGCAGGGTGGCCGTGTGCCCGTCGTGTCCGCAGGCATGCATCACTCCCGGCTCCGTCGACCGGTAAGGTACATCTTTTTCATCATGAATGGGCAGCGCGTCAAAATCGGCTCGAAGCGCAATGACGGGGCCGGGCGCTCCGCCTTCGATGTGTGCGAGAACTCCGCCTCCGCCGACATTGGTGCGGATAGGAATACCGAGCGCTTCATAGTAAGAAGCGATAAATGCGGCTGTTTTCTTTTCTTGAAAAGAAAGCTCCGGGTGCTGATGAAAATGGCGCCTCAATTTGACCATTTCATCGTAGTGGGCATCAAGCTGCTCATTGATTTGTCGGATGAATGCGGATGCGCTCAAAAAAATTCCTCCTTTTAGGAATGGTAAGTTTTTATAATTTTATGACAACTGAAGCCGCTGTTCAACACCTTTGCTTTTTTTATCAATAAGTATTGCGTTTATGACATATGCGCTGGAGAGTATATTGAACAAATCATCTAGACATTTAAGATTTGCGAAAAAAACCCTTGTAAGGACTTGTTTAAAAATATTTCAAATGTCTTTAGACAGCTTTCTTCCTTTCATTAAATCATTGAGTTTTCTAATATATTCATATTTCAATAAATACCTTTTGACTGCATGTTGAAAAGATTCATTCTCAAAAAAATTAATTTTTTTCTTTAAAGTTTTAGTCAATTTAAGTGATTTTTGATGAGATACTTGCAATTTTGTATGATTCTTTATTAAATCATTTAGCTCTTTTTCCGTATCCTCAATAATAATCTTTTGTAATTTATTAAAGATATCATGGTTAAAGTCAACCGTATAATGGCAGTAATATCGACCCCAGGGGTGGTTAGTAGACAATAAATACTCTTTCTCAGTCATATCAATTATTTTCACATTGAAATTATCTCTTATATAATAATCGAACACATCCCAATAGGAATTCAGCAATTCGACATCTATGGTTCTGAATTTGTAATGTTTCCGAACCTCGTTCAGGCTTTTGCCATCCTGAAGTTTGTCGGAAAATCTTGCTTTAATCAAAATTATTTTGCATTCAGGCAAATTGTCTTTCAAAAATTTAAAAAACTGATTGACCCGTGATGCCCAAAGTAAATAATAATCATTAGGTGAAATATCAATTCTTAAACGATTTTTATTTTGCTTAAATAAAGGAAGGTTTTGAAATTTAGGGCTATCTGTAATAAATACTTCGTCGCTTATTTCCATAACACCATTATAGACATCGGAATAACAGTCAATTAATAAATAATCGGGTTTATTCTCAACAAGTTTATTTAAAAATTCTTTAGTACACTCAGATCTGAGTAAGGACTTGTTAAAGTCATCCATTTCTTTTATAGAATCATCCTCTTGAAAAGGAATGGGGTTTGATGTGATGCTTATAAAAGAAGTTTGGTGTTGATCACCAACGAGATCAAAAAACATTTTGTAATTTGGATTAAATTGAGTATTAAAATTATCTCTTGAAATACAGGAACCAAATACAGCGATTTTCTTTTTCATTTACATCATCCTAGTCTTAATTTACTATTAACTCGTAATAATAGCATAAAAATGATTTGAATTTCATTGATAATTTGAATTCATATTCTATTTATTATTAAGTGAGCGAACCCTGTAGACGATAAATTAATGAAGGCACTTCTGCAGATAAGTATCGACCATTATGAGTTTGTTAGAACTCGAGAGGGATAAATGTTTCAGATATTAAAATACCGCACTTGTCCAAAACATAGCCTCATACAGCTTATTCCTGGGCTGTCAGAGTGTGAAGGAAGGGCTCATTTCCTCGGAAATAAAAAAACTGCCTTAAAAGGCAGTTATTCGACAGAATGATACGAAGAAATATAGGATGGGCGGGAAAAAATCGTTCCGCCTTGGTTAATTCCAGCTGAAGATTCCTTCTTTTGATGGGCTTCGCCGAACGATTTGGAGCTTTTCCAGTCCTGAAATGACTGTTCTGTGTCCCACAGCGTCAGGACGATATACGTATCGCTGTCTTTCGGCCTCAGCACCCTGAGGGCTTTAAAACCGGGCTGATTTTCGATTTTTCCGGCTCTGTTTTTAAAACGGGTTTCGAAAAGCGGTCTTCCTTCCGGTGTGACAGGGATGTTGTTGAGGACGGCGAATCCGGAATGTTTCAAAGTTCCCGACTGATCGATGATTTCGTAGCGGTGCGGAGAATGAAAGACGCTTTCTCCGTCGGTTTCGTGAAAGAGAATGGCGGAATCGTGGCTTTTCATAAATAACATGTTTTCAAGACCGTGCTGTTTGGCGAGCTTTTTTAAAAACTCGACAGTTCCGTATGTAATGTAAAAATTCAATTTCATCACCCCTTTTTTGATAGTATAACAAAAGGACGATTTAAAATTCTATCTATTACCCGCTATAAATGCTGCAACATAATTTGAAGAAAAAATTCCCATACTAGCTATAGAAAGGAATGAGGTGACCATATGAGAAAGAGATTTTTCATTCCAATCATCATTACAGCGGCGATATTCCTTTTATCGTTAATCGGATATATTACGATTTTGTTTCTGGGGGATTATGTGATTGATGAAAAGAAACTGATTTTCCATGCTTCTTCTAAAATCGTCGACCAAAATGGAGAAGAAGTCGCAAGCCTCTATACCGAAAACAGAAGACCTGTTTCAATTGCCGAGGTGCCGGACGGCGTAAAAAATGCCTTTATCGCGGTTGAAGACAAGCGCTTTTATGAGCACCACGGCATCGATTTTAAATCGGTGAGCCGTGCGGTCTATAAAGATATATTAGCGGGAGGGAAAGTGGAAGGTGGAAGTACGATCACCCAGCAGCTTGCAAAAAACACTTTTTTAACACACGACAAAACGTTTTTAAGAAAAACGAAAGAAGTCATTATCGCGATCAACTTGGAGCGGGACTACAGCAAAGACAAGCTTTTGGAAATGTATTTGAACCAGCTTTATTTCGGGCACGGCGTCTATGGAATCCAGGCGGCGGCAAACTACTTTTTTAGCAAAGATGTGAAAGACTTGACGGTCAGTGAGGGAGCGGTGCTTGCTTCCATTCCTAAAGCGCCGTCCACGTATTCGCCCATTCTCAATCCGGAAAAAAGCCGTGAGCGGCGCAATGTCATTCTCGGCATGATGAATGAGCAGGGATATATCAGCTCAAAGGAAACCGTCAGAGCCCAAGGCAGCACATTGGGTCTCCATGTGAAAGAAAAATCAAAAAATCCGTGGCTTGACAGCTATATTGATCTGGTCATGAAAGAAGCAGAAGACAAATATTCGATTTCGAGCGAACAGCTTCTTCAAGGAGGATACACGATTAGTGTTCCGCTCGACATTTCGATTCAAAAAGCGGCTTACACGCTGATGAAGCAGGACGGCTATTTTCCCGGAACAGACAATAAAGCTGAAGGGAGCGCCGTTTTTATCGATAACCGGACAGGCGGCGTAGTAGCCGCTCTCGGAGGCCGGGAATACGCTCCGAAAGGCTACAACAGGGCAACAGCCCCGCGTCAGCCCGGTTCGACGTTTAAACCGCTTGCCGTTTACGGCCCAGCTCTTGAAGAAAAGCGGTTCAAGCCGTACTCCATGCTTGAAGATAAACAGCTGTCATACGGCGGCTACTCGCCGAAAAACTATGACGGCCAGTATGAGGGCAAGGTCTCAATGGTGGATGCGCTGACTTACAGCAAAAACGCGCCTGCCGTATGGACGTTAAATGAGATCGGAATCGAAACGGTGAAGCCTTATCTGAGCCGCTTAGGCATGAACGTGCCGGATGAGGGCCTGGCATTGGGGCTGGGCGGCTTAGAGAAAGGAGTGTCGCCGCTTGAGATTGCCGGGGCATACCGAACCTTCGCAAATTCAGGACAATACACCGAGCCGTTCTTTATTAAAAAAATCACGGACGAAAACGGGGATGTCATATTCCGCCACGAGGAAAAATCAGAAAAGGTATTCAGCAAACAAACAGCTTGGAACATGACGCGAATGCTGGAGGAGGTCGTGAAGAGCGGAACAGGAAAAGCAGGTGATTTTTCCGGAGAGATTGCAGGAAAAACGGGGTCGACCACGTATACCGGAAAAGAGGGCGGAACAAAAGATGCCTGGTTTGCGGGGTATACGCCCGAAGTGACGGGAGCTGTCTGGATGGGTTACGATAAAACGGATGAATCCCATTATTTAAAAGGCGGCAGCGCTTATCCGACAAGGCTGTTTAAAGACATTTTAAAACGCTCCAACCATAAGCCTGAACGATTTAAGGCGCCTGAAGGTGTAAAAGATCTGGACAGGCCGATCCGCCTCGAAGATCTGGAAAGTGTTAAAGCAGACTACTCCTTTACGCCGATGGGGCTGATTACGGTATCATTAAAATGGCATGAACAAGAGGATAAAAGAGTTGAATACCGAATATATGAAAGGAAAAATGGAAAAGAAACGCTCATCGATACGGTTAAGGGGAAAGGAAGCTATTCAATCCCTTATGCAAACATCTTTTCCAATGCTTCCTATAAAATTGTTCCGTACAATCCGCAGACGAAAACAGAGGGGAAAGGGACTGATTATGTCGAACCGAAAGTGTTTCCTTCGGGTCATTAGGTACCCGAAATTCATCAATTTCTTGAACAATAAGTCTCATGAGTATACCGTTCAATAAAAAAACGGTATATTGGAAGGAGTAATTTTGCGAACGTATGGTTGCAGCTTGAAAGGTGGATATCATGATGAAAAACGACAAGGCTTTTAATGACACATTCTTAAAAGCATGCCGAGGAGAAAAGGCCGCCCATGTACCGGTATGGTACATGAGGCAGGCCGGAAGATCACAGCCTGAGTACAGAGCGCTCAAGGAAAAGTACGGACTGTTTGACATTACCCATCAGCCCGAATTGTGCGCTTATGTGACAAGACTGCCCGTCGAACAGTACGGTGTCGATGCGGCAATACTTTATAAAGACATAATGACACCGCTTCCAGGTATTGGCGTTGACGTCGAAATTAAAAACGGCATCGGTCCTGTCATCGATCAGCCGGTCACATCTCTCACAGATGTTGAAAAACTCGGCGAACTCGAGCCGGAGGAGCATATTCCATATGTGCTGGAGACGATCAGGCTCTTGACAGAAGAACAGCTGAACGTTCCGCTGATCGGCTTTACAGGAGCGCCGTTTACACTGGCCAGCTATATGATAGAAGGCGGCCCGTCCAAAAACTACAATAAAACAAAAGCGTTTATGTACAGCCAGCCTGCTGCATGGGATCTCTTGATGAATAAGCTCGGGAAGATGGCGGCTGTATACGTCAAAGCCCAAATCCGCGCCGGCGCCAAAGCCATTCAAGTGTTCGATTCATGGGTCGGCGCGCTGAATGCCGGTGATTACTGCCGCTATATCAAGCCGACGATGGACATTCTTTTCAAAGAGCTGAAAAAAGAAGGCGTGCCGCTGATTATGTTCGGAGTCGGCGCAAGCCACCTTGCGACTGAATGGCACGATCTTGACCTCGACGTCGTCGGGTTGGACTGGCGGATGAGCGTGCAGGAAGCCAGGGATAAAGGGCTGACAAAAACGCTTCAGGGGAATTTGGACCCTTCGATCCTGCTTGCCCCGTGGGAAGTCATTGAAGAGAGGACGAAAGCCATTCTCGATCAGGGCATGCAGACGGACCGGTTTATTTTCAACCTCGGTCACGGGATTTTTCCCGAAGTCAGTCCAGACACACTGAAAAAATTGACGGCATTTGTTCATGAGTATTCCGCCTCAAAAAAATCGAGCCTGATCACATGAGCATTTCAGTTGGTCTTTTCAATATAAACTGTCAAAATACGTATAGATCATGATCTTTAAAGAGGTGTTCACGTTGGGTAAAAAGAAAATGGGGCTTCTTGTGATGGCGTATGGGACGCCGTACAAAGAGGAAGACATTGAACGTTATTATACACACATCAGAAGAGGCAGGAAGCCTGAGCCTGACATGCTGCAGGACTTAAAAGACCGCTATAAGGCGATCGGCGGAATTTCTCCGCTTGCAAAGATCACGCAAGAGCAGACGAAGCAGCTGGAAAAACGCTTAAACGAGCTTCAGGATGATGTGGTATTCAAGTCATATATCGGTCTCAAACATATCGAACCTTTCATTGAGTATGCCGTTCAGGAGATGCATAAAGACGGGATTACAGAAGCCGTCAGCATCGTGCTCGCGCCCCATTTCTCCACCTTCAGCGTACAGTCGTACAACAAGCGGGCGAAAGACGAGGCTGAAAAGCTCGGCGGATTGTCGATCACATCGATCAACAGCTGGTATGATGAGCCGAAATTCATCGCATATTGGGCGGATCAAGTGAGAAAAACCTATGACGAAATGCCTTCGGAAGAAAGGGAAAACGCCGTCTTGATTGTTTCGGCGCACAGCCTTCCCGAAAAGATCGTCGAAATGGGTGATCCATATCCTGAACAGCTTAAAGAATCAGCGAAGCTGATTGCCGAAGCGGCGGGTGTAAAAGATTACGCCGTCGGCTGGCAAAGCGAAGGAAACACCCCTGATCCGTGGCTTGGGCCGGATGTTCAGGATTTGACGCGCGACTTGTCAGAGCAAAAAGGGTACAGCGCTTTTGTTTATGCTCCCGTCGGCTTCGTAGCCGACCATTTGGAAGTTCTTTATGACAACGACTATGAATGCAAAGTCGTCACGGACGATATCGGAGCAAGCTATTACAGACCTGAAATGCCGAATGCAAAACATGAGTTTATCGATGCTTTAGCGGATGTTGTATTAAAACAATTGGAGAAAGAACAGTAAAGAAGGCGATTGTAAATGAGTGGAGAACGCAGGCAGATTGTCATCATCGGCGGCGGTATTACCGGATTGGCCGCCGCCTTCTACTTGGAGAAGGAAATCAAAAAGAACGATCTCCCGGCCGAAGTCACGCTTGTTGAAGCAAGTCCGAGACTGGGCGGAAAGATACAGACGGTACACAAAGACGGCTATGTGATTGAACGGGGGCCGGATTCATTTTTGGAACGGAAGCAAAGCGCACCTCAGCTCGTGAAGGATCTCGGGCTGGAGCACTTGCTCGTGAACAACGCTACAGGCCAGTCTTATGTTCTTGTCAGCGAAACGCTCTATCCGATTCCGGAAGGAGCCGTGATGGGGGTGCCGACAAAAATCGGCCCTTTTCTGACAACGGGCTTGTTTTCCTTGCCGGGGAAGTTGAGAGCCGGAATGGATTTGCTGCTTCCGGCGAGCAAGCCGCAGGAAGACCAGTCGCTCGGAGAATTTTTCAGAAGACGCGTCGGAGGTGAAGTGGTGGAGAACCTGATCGAACCGCTTTTGTCAGGCATTTATGCCGGGGACATTGACCGCCTCAGTCTGATGTCGACTTTCCCGCAATTCTACCAGACAGAACAGAAGTACAGAAGCTTGATCATCGGGATGAAAAAATCGCGCGGCGCCCAGAGCGCCAAAAAGCCTGCAAACAAAAAGAAAGGCCAGTTCCAGACGGTGAAAACCGGCCTGCAGACGATTGTTGAAGAACTGGAAAAGCAGCTCGATATCACAAAGGTTTATAAAGGCACAAAGGTTGTCAGCATTGAGCGCGCGGGCTCGGGCTACAGCATGAAGCTTGACAACGGCAAGCTGCTTTACGCCGATTCGGCCGTGGTCACCGCTCCCCATAAAGCAGCTGCCGCGATGTTTCCCAAAGCGGATTGGCTGAAGGGTTTAGAAGATATGGTGTCAACATCTGTCGCCAATGTGGCGCTCGGATTTCCGGAAGAAGCCGTCCAAATGGAGCATCAAGGAACAGGCTTTGTCATTTCAAGAAACAGCGACTTTTCGATTACGGCGTGCACTTGGACAAACAAAAAATGGCCGAGTACAACGCCTGAAGGAAAAATCCTGTTAAGGGCTTATGTGGGGAAAGCCGGCGATGAGTCCGTTGTCGAACAGTCGGATAACGAGATGGTGAAAATCGTCCTCGACGATTTAAAACGGATTATGAAGATCGACGGTGAGCCGGAAATGACCTGCATCACAAGATGGCATGAAGCGATGCCGCAATACCATGTCGGCCATAAGAAAAGAATGAAAGAGATCAGGGAAGGGTTACAGGCGTCATATCCGGGCGTTTTCATGACGGGGGCCTCTTTTGAAGGGGTCGGCATTCCGGATTGCATCGACCAAGGCAAACAGGCCGTAGCCGATGTACTCTCACACCTTTTCGAATAAAGAAGAGCAAATAAAGCTGTCCGAATCCATTCGGCGGCTTTTTTTATTTTCACTCTTTTTACTAGCTTTCATCATTTTAAAGTTTGTTTATGGAAAAGATAACATTTAAATTATTGCATTTTATATTCAGGTGTGTTACATTACTTTTTGTACTTACTGACCAAAATGTTCAAATAGTCAATTTCGGGGTGAGAAACCGTGAGCAAAGATCGAAAAGCACTGATTTTAGAAGCGGCGACAAAATCGTTTACACAATTCGGCTACAAAGCGACGACGATGGATCTGGTGGCGAAGCTTGCCAATGTCGGCAAAGGTACGATTTATACTTTTTTCAAGAATAAAGAGGAACTGTTCGACGACATTTTCTCTTCGCTTCTAATTGAAATGAAGCAAACGGCTGATCAAGCGATTGATCCTGATCTGCCTTTTCACGAAAATGCCCATCGCGCGATGATGGCGATATTGGAGTACAGAAAGAAGCACCAGCTGACCATTAAAATCTTTCAGGAAGGTGCGGAGCTCGGCACACCGGCGGCCCGCGAAGTAATTGAAAAGCTGGAACGCATGGTCGTCAGCTATATTAAGAGAAAGATTAAAGAAGCGATTAAAAATGACGATATTAGACCGTGTGACCCCGAGCTGAACGCGTTTGTCATCTTCAAGCTTTACATCGCGCTCATCTTTGACTGGGAAAAAAACCATAAACCGCTGAAAGATGAAGAGTTGGCAGAGATGCTGAAAATGTATATTTTAAAAGGATTATCTCGTTAGATTATCCTTTCTTTGTTTAAAGGGGTGCTTATCCGCATAGAGAGCGGCTACTAACTAGGAGGCGTATCAACATGAATGTTTTCAAAAACCAGTGGAGAGAACTGATAACCAATAAAAAACTACTGATATCCGTGATCGGGGTTCTCTTTATACCGCTGATTTACAGCAGCATATTTTTGGCGGCGTACTGGGACCCATACGGAAACGTCGATCAGCTCCCCGTAGCGGTTGTGAATTCCGACAAGGGAACGACATATGAAGGAAAAGACCTTCACATCGGCGACGACCTTGTCAAAGAACTGAAAAAAAACGATAAATTCGACTGGCATTTTACGACGAAGGAAAAAGCGCTGAGAGGCTTGCAAAATGAGGAATACTACATGGTTGTAGAAATTCCTGAAAACTTTTCGAAGGATGCCAGCACGGTGATGGATAAACATCCGAAAAAGCTGAATCTGATTTATCATACCAACGCCGGACGAAACTATGTCGGCGCCCAGATCAGCGATAAAGCGATTGAACAGCTTCAGCGTTCAGTCGGTTCTGAAATCACGGAGCAATATGCTGAAGTCATCTTTGACAATTTCGGCAAAATCGCAAAAGGTCTCGGTGAAGCAAGCGAAGGTGCCGGAAAACTGGATAAAGGACTGAAAGATGCGAAAGAAGGAAGCGAAACGCTGAAAAAGAACCTTGAAAAGCTTGCGAAAAGCCAAATTCAGTTCAACAAAGACGGAATGGAGAAGTTCGGCGCGGCATTCAATACGCTGAACGACAAAATTCATGAACTTGATTCAGGGCTTGCGCAATTTTTGGAAAAAAGCGGCCAGCTGCACAGCGGTGCTCAACAGCTCCAACAAGGCATGCCTCAGATTGTGGCGGGATTGGAGCAGATGAATGAAGAAGCGCAGAAAATGAGCAAACTCGAAGAAGCCATTTCAAATGAAAAGATTCAGCAGCTTGAAACGGCGCTTTCAAACGCCGAAAAGGCGAAAAAAGAAATCAGCCAGATTTCAAAAAATATTGATGAGCTTGAAGCGGCATTGAAAAACCAGCACAGTGAAGTCAAACAAATTATTGAATCCAGCAACATGCTGACACAAGAACAGAAAGCCGCGCTTATGAAACAAGTCGATGAAAAAATGGGAACGGTGAAGCTGCCTGAGTTTGACAAGTTGAAAGCGCAAATTCCGGATGTCAGCGAACTTCCCGATTTATCCGGGCTGAAACAGAAGCTCGAGGAATTGAAGCAAGTTCCTTCGAATGTGAATAAGCTTTATAAAGGATCGCAGAAGGTTCAGCAAGGGCTCGATGCGCTGACAAACGGTTTGGGTGCTTACAACGAAAAATTCGCGGAGGCAAAAAGCGGATCATCCAAAATCGCCGAAGGCAGCCAGACGTTAGTCGGGAAGTTCGGCGATCTGCAAAGCGCGGCTGATAAACTGAAAGACGGTTCTTCCAAGCTTGCAGAAGGAGCTAAATCTCTTGATGAAGGTCTTGGCAAGCTGTCTGACGGAAGCGGGGAGCTGTTTGACAAGCTGTCTGACGCTGCCGATCAGACCGGCGATATTCAAGCGGGAGACGAAAACTACAATATGTTCTCAGATCCCGTCGATGTGAAAGGCGATAAAATCGATCCGGTTTCCAACTACGGAACAGGATTAACCCCGTATATTTTGTCGCTCGGCTTGTTCGTCGGTGCATTAATGATCACCGTCGTCTTCGATGTGAAAGAACCGGCCGTCCGGCCTGAATCAGCTTTCGGCTGGTTTATGAGCAAATTCAGCGTACTTTTTGCAGTGGGAATTCTTCAAGCGGCGATCGCCTGCACGATCATTCTCTCTGGCATCGGGCTTGAAGTGCAAAGTGTCTGGAGATTTTATGTGTTCAGTATGATCATGAGCATTACATGTCTTGCGATCATTCAGTTTTTGGCTGCGACCATGGGAAATCCGGGACGTTTCATTGCCGTCATTCTGCTCGTGCTTCAGCTTGGAGGAAGCGGAGGAACATTCCCTCTTGCACTTGTTCCTAAGTTCTTCCAAGTCATCCATTCCGCACTGCCGATGACCTACAGCATTGCGGGATACAGAGCGGTGATTTCAAGCGGAGACTACGCGTATATGTGGGAGCAGGCTGCCGTGCTCGGCGGTGTTGCGATCGTCATGATGGCCTTGACGCTGATTTATTTTAAAGTGCTGCTGAGAAAAGGAAAAATTGAAGAGCAGCACGCATAAAAGAAAAACATCTTTTCAAGCCCGGCAAGGGCAAGAAAAGATGTTTTTTTTGAAATCAGGAAGCTGGCGTGCCCCATTTTACAATCAGTCCCGTATATGTAAGACCTCCGCCGAAACCGAACAGAATCAAGGTATCGCCCTCTTTCAACTTTCCGTTCTTGACGGCTTCATCAAGGGCGAGAACGATTGATACGGATGAGGTGTTGCCAAACCATTCGACGCTCGTCAGCGCTTTTTCGAGGGGAATTCCGGTTTTTTCGCAAATTGATTCGACCATTCGCAAATTCGCGCTGTGCGGGACGAACCAATCGATATCTTTCAGCTCCATTTCAGCTTGGGTAAGCAGCTTTTTGACGCCTTCGGGAATGGACCTGACCGCCCACTTATACACTTCGCGGCCGTTTTGAACCATTTTTCCTTCACCTGAGAGCGGCTCCCCTTTAAGGTCGCTTCGCAAGCCGGTTCTGTATAAATGGCGGGCTCCGTCACCTTTCGTATCCTGGGCAAAAGTAATGAAGCTTGGGGCTTTGTCGTCCCGTTCGACAAGCAGGGCGCCCGCCCCGTCGCCGAACAAAATGCAAGACGCGCGGTCTGTGTAGTCGGTTGTTTTTGATAAAGTTTCACCGCTGATCACAAGAATTTTGCTATGCAGTCCGGAAGTGATCAGGCCGTTGGCGATATGCAATCCGTATGTTAATCCCGCGCAAGTCGCATTTACATCCACCGCGCCGACTTCGTTCCATCCGAAGTGCTCCTGAACCTGGCATGCCGTGCTTGGAAAAGCATAGTCCGCCGTTGTGGTAGAGACGATGATCATGTCAATATCGTCAAGCGTGCCGTTGTATCTGCTTTGTAGATTTTCAACGGCCTTTATGCAAAGATCTGATGTGAATTCGTGACTTCCCGCGATTCGCCTTTCTTTCATTCCTGTCCGCTGAACGATCCATTCATCAGAAGTATCGACGATCTTTTCAAAGTCTGTGTTTGTCATGCGCTTTTCGGGAACATAGGTGCCTATGGCGGAAATTCGCGCTTTTGATAAAGTTTTCATGAAATTCACTCTCCTTTTTTTTATTATAACACCTAGTATTAGTATCTGGTACTGAAATATTGATCTGATGTATACTATAAACATCACAAGTTGGGAGGAATGAAATATGTCAGGACAGAAAACGCTGGAGCTCATCAAGGAGCTCGTCTCCATCCCGAGCCCTACCGGAAATACGTATGACATCATAGACTATATCAATCGCCTATTACAGGAAGAAGGAGTCGAAACAAAGTTTAACCGTAAGGGCGGCCTGATCGCGACGATACCGGGTCGCGACAAATCCCGGCACCGGATGCTCACCGCTCATGTCGATACCCTCGGCGCGATGGTGAAAGAGATTAAACCGAACGGAAGGCTGAAAATTGACTTAATCGGGGGGTTCAACTACAACTCGATTGAAGGCGAGTATTGCAAAATTGAAACAGCATCAGGGAAAACATACACCGGCACGATCTTAATGCATCAGACATCAGTGCATGTTTACAAAGACGCCGGAAAAGCCGAGCGGAACCAGAAGAATATGGAGGTCCGCATTGACGAACCGGTCCGCAGTGAAGAAGAAACTCGGGTGCTCGGCATCAATGTCGGCGATTTTATCTCCTTCGATCCGCGCGTTGAGATCACACCGAGCGGGTTTATCAAATCGCGTCATCTTGATGATAAAGCAAGCGTCGCCCTCCTCATCGAGCTGATCAGAACGATCAACACAGAAGGGATGACACTGCCTTACACGACACATTTTTTAATTTCCAACAATGAAGAAATCGGTTATGGCGGCAACTCCAATATCCCGCCTGAAACGGTGGAATATTTGGCTGTTGATATGGGAGCGATCGGCGATGGACAGTCAACCGACGAATATACGGTATCCATTTGTGTGAAAGATGCCAGCGGGCCTTATCACTACAGGCTTCGAAAGCGTCTGACCGCTCTTTGTGAAACACACGGAATCGAGTATAAGCTTGATATATACCCGTATTACGGCTCAGATGCTTCAGCAGCCGTCAAAGCGGGCCATGATATCGTCCACGGGCTGATCGGCCCGGGAATTGACGCATCCCATGCGTTTGAAAGGACGCATCAATCGTCCTTGGAGCAGACGGCAAAGCTGCTGTATCATTATGTCCTGTCTGACATGGCATAAAAAAGCTCCCAAAGGATCCCGGTCCCTTGGGAGTAAAAAAAGAGTGGAAGTCATCGATCCGTAAAGGATGACGTTTACTTACCAGTAATCATAGTGTTTTTTCTTTTTGCAGTGATCATAGTGGTCATACTTTTTGTAGTCATAGTCGTAATCATACTTCTTATAGCATGGATAATAGTAGTAATAATAGTAGTAGTAGTATTTCTTGCAGTCGTGGTCTTTCTTGTGGTAGTCATAGTAATAATCTTTCTTGCAATGGTCATGGTAATAATACATTAAACTTCCCTCCAGTTTTCTTTTCTAATTTAACTACAGTACATCGTATGTAAAGGAAAGGAAGTTGTTTGGACAGGTTTCTTGAACAAAATGCATATTTTAAAAAAACGTATGTTTCTCCAAAGGCGGGAAACATACGTTTTTTTTGCGAGCTGTCAGCCGGATACTTCTATATCTGCCGGCTCCCTTTGATTTAAGACGGCCTGTCCTTTAACGGCGTCATATTCACCTTCCCATTTTGACATGACCACAGCGGCAAGAGCGTTTCCGGTCAGGTTGACGACCGTTCTCGCCATGTCCATAATCCGGTCGACTCCGGCAATGAAGGCCAGCCCTTCAGCAGGAACGCCGATCGTGCCCAGAGTCGCAAGAAGAACGACGAATGATGTGCCGGGAACGGCAGCCATTCCTTTAGAAGTGACCATCAGAACAAGGATGAGCGTGAGCTGCTGTCCAATGGACAGATCGATGCCGTAGACCTGCGCCAAAAACAGCGCCGCGATCGCCTGATACAGGACAGAGCCGTCAAGGTTAAATGTGTAGCCGATCGGAATGACAAACGACACAATGCCTTTCGGACAGCCGATTTTCTCCATTTTTTCCATGACGCGCGGAAGCACAGTTTCAGAGCTTGATGTACTGTACGCAAGAAGAAGCTCATCTTTCATATAGGCCAAAAATTTAAATATATTGATACCGCACAGCTTGCCGACGATCCCAAAAATGACAATCAGGAAGAAAGCAAGAGCAAGATAGACAAGCAAAACGAGCTTTCCTAATGATAAAAGCGAAGAAAAACCAAATTTTGAAACCGTTACACCAATTAAAGCAAAAACGCCGAACGGCGCGAATTTCATGACGATGTTCACGACGTGGAACATGGCTTGAGACGTTGCCTCAAAAAAGGAGAGCACAGGCTTGCCTTTTTCGCCTATGGCTGACACTCCGAGTGCGAACAGAACAGTGAAACAAATGATCGCAAGCAGATCGCCTTCAGCGAGCGATTGGAAAAAGTTTGTCGGCACAATGTGCAGGAACGTGTCTGCGACAGATTTGGTGCTTGCCGCCTTTTCCGTTTCTACATATTGGCTGATATCCTGTTTTTCAGCACCAGAAAAGTTTACGCCGTGTCCAGGCTGAATGATATTTCCAAGAAGCAGTCCGAGCACGATCGCAAAAGTCGTAATGATTTCAAAGTACAGAATCGTCCGAAAACCGAGCCTGCCAACCTTTTTGCCGCTGCCGGCCCCTGCAACCCCGACAATCAAGCTTGAAACGACAATAGGAATCACAATCATTTTGATTAATCTTAAGAACAAATCACCGACGGGCTGCAGATACGTTGCGACTGCAGGGTTTCCGAACCAAATCGCTCCTGCTGCAACACCTAAAATCAGCCCGAGGAAAATTTGTGTGGCTAATCCGAGTTTAAGTCTTTTCATAGATGCCCTCCCAACGCATGCTTAATTTTATACTAGAATATTAAACTTGAGATCGTAAATTAAGTATAGCGAAATAAAATGCAGCTCGTCCATTAAAAAAATAACGTCTGAATATATCGAAAATTCAAATATGAGATGAACATCCCAGCTTAAATTCAAATCGGGACGTTCATCGGTGTATATTTCCCTAAGTGAAATAGTAAAATGTTATTAAAATAATGAATTTTGACAAGAATCTCTCTCTTTATAACTAACTTTATGACAAAAAAAAGCCCCGGGGAATCCGCCGGGGCATTTTTTAATGACGTCTATATATCTTTTACATTTAAGCATTTAGAGCAAGTGTTTCCGTAGCATTCGTGCTGCTCATCAATATCGTGGCCGCATTTTGAACATTTTTTGGAAGGCAAATTTCTGAAGAACTCGGTGATTTTAGCGAGCATGTTGATTCCCCCAATTCATTTGTTGTCATCATTGTATTATAACAGTGTCCAGGAAATCAATGTCTGTTTTATGACAAAATATAAAACATGCAATTTTTAAGAAAAATGGGTATATTGAATAGGGGGACGATAGACACAAAAAAGAGGTGTGTATATATGAAGATGACAGTCATCGGCTGCTGCGGAGGATTTCCGGCTGCAAATGAAGCGACTTCAGGCTATCTCTTTCAATCCGGGGATTATTCCGTTTTAATCGACTGCGGCAGTGCCGTTTTATCGAAGCTTCAGCTGTTTCTGCCCGTTGAGGAGCTTGATGCCGTTATATTATCCCATTATCATCATGACCATATTGCGGATGTCGGCCCTTTGCAATTTGCCAAACTGGTCGGCTCATTCCTCGGCAAGGGAGCGAATGCCCTTCCGATATATGGACATCCTTTTGATGAAGAGCAGTTTTCAAAGCTTACATATAAAACGCATACCGCTGGATTGGCCTATGATCCGAAAGAGTCTTTGGCAATCGGACCGTTTACGTTCACGTTTTTAAAAACGGTTCATCCTGTTGACTGCTTTGCTATGAGGGTGACGGACGGTGTTCATTCTGTCGTTTATACAGCCGATTCGAGCTTTCAGGAAGCTTTCATCCCGTTCAGCGAAGGAGCCGATCTATTGATCTCGGAGTGCAATTTTTATGCGGATCAGGATGGGAGAAGCGCCGGTCATATGAACAGCCTCGAAGCGGGACGCATCGCTGCGGAAGCGGGTGCGGGACATCTGCTCTTGACGCACCTCCCGCATTTCGGGGAACATCAAAAACTAGCAGAAGAGGCCAAAACCGTTTATAAAGGCGCGGTTGATCTGGCGCGCACTGGTTATGTGTGGGGAGAATAGAAGGAGGAACTGACAAACATGCTGTTTATCGATAATCAAAATATTACAGATCCGAGGATCAACTTGGCGATTGAGGAGTACTGCTTAAAGCACCTCGATCCTGAAGAGACGTATCTGCTGTTTTATATCAACCAGCCGTCGATCATCATCGGCAAAAACCAAAATACGATTGAGGAAATCAACACAAAGTATGTGGATGAAAACGGGATCATTGTCGTTCGCAGGCTGTCAGGCGGCGGAGCTGTTTACCATGACCTCGGCAACTTGAACTTCAGCTTTATTACGAAAGACGACGGCAACAGCTTCCACAACTTTAAGAAGTTTACGGAGCCCGTTGTGGCCGCTTTAAAGAAGCTTGGCGTCGATGCGGAGCTGAGCGGCCGAAACGACTTGATGGCAAACGGCCGGAAAATTTCGGGAAACGCCCAGTTCTCTACGAAAGGAAGAATGTTCAGCCATGGCACGCTGTTGTTCGATTCTGAGATTGAACATGTCGTATCGGCTTTAAAAGTGAAAAAAGATAAAATTGAATCAAAAGGGATCAAATCAATCAGGAGCCGTGTAGCCAATATCAGCGAGTTTCTCGATCAGAAGATGACGACAGTGGGATTCCGAAGCATGCTTCTCCGCTATATTTTTGATACTGAAGGGGAAATACCGGAGTATAAGCTGACAGAAAAAGACTGGGAAATCATCAATCAAATTTCAAAGGAACGCTATCAAAACTGGGATTGGAACTATGGGAAGTCTCCGAAATTCAATCTTCAGCATTCAAAACGATTTCAAGCGGGATCGGTCGACATCCGCCTGGAAGTGCAAAAAGGCGTGATCCGCGAGTGCAAAATATTCGGTGACTTTTTCGGAGTCGGCGATGTCAGCGACATTGAAGAGAAGCTGACAGGCGTACAGTATGAAAGAAAAGCGATTGAAGAAGCCCTTCAAGGCGTCGACATCAAGCATTACTTCGGCAATATTCAAAAAGAAGAATTTTTGGATCTTGTCTACTAAAAGAGAGGCTGCGGTTTCCGCGGCCCCTTTTTAACATGAGAGGAATGGAAGATATTTCCCGGCAGCCCTTGAGTGTTTTCTGTTCATTTACTATAATGGGAATAGATTTTGATTATCACAAAATGAATGGTCATTCATTCATTTTTAAGGGGTGGGAGAATGAATTTAGTTTCAAAATTAGGGGAAACAGCTCAATCAAAGCCTGACAGAACCGCTTATATTTTTGGGGAACAGACGGAAACATACGGGGGATTGCAGCAGAAAATTGATTGCTTTGCCGAAGGTCTGCGCGAAATCGGCGTGGAGAAGGGAGATCATGTCGCTTTGCTTCTCGGCAATACACCTCATTTTGTGATTGCGTTTTACGGTGCGCTGAAGGCCGGAGCCGTTGTCATACCGATCAATCCGGCTTATACGCCGACTGAGATCGGCTATATGCTGACAAATGGCGACGCAAAAGTGATCGTGGCTCTGGGACAGCTGCTTCCGCTTTACGAAAAGGTGCATGAATCCCTTCCGAAAGTCAGCTGCGTCGTGCTTTGCGAAACGGGAGAGCCGCTACGCGAAGCGGAAAGCACCGAGGTTCAGATGAAATTGAAATCGTTTACAAGCATCATGAAACCTCCTGTCCGGCCGTTTCCTGAAATCGACGCCGAAGATACAGCCGCCATCCTCTATACGTCAGGAACCACGGGAAGACCAAAAGGGGCGATGCTCACACATCAAAATCTATTTTCAAATGCAAATGATACAGCCCGCTATCTGACAATGAATGAATCTGACCTTGTCGTCGCCGCCCTGCCGATGTTTCACGTTTTTTGTTTAACGGTCTGCATGAATGCACCGCTCATGAACGGCGCGGCGATTTTGATCGTGCCGAAATTTAGTCCCGCCGAAGTTTTCAAGCTGATTAAAAAGTATCAGGCGACGATCTTCTCAGGCGTTCCGACAATGTACAATTACCTGTACCAGTATGAAGGGGCGGATGAAGCAGGTTTTCGATCCATCAGGCTTTGCATCTCAGGCGGAGCAGCCATGCCTGTCGCTCTCCTGAAAAGCTTTGAAGAAAGATTCGGCGTCCTCGTTTTAGAAGGCTACGGTTTGTCGGAGGCTTCTCCTGTTACATGCTTTAACCCGTTCAGCACCGGCCGCAAGCCAGGATCGATCGGCACGAACATTCTCAATGTGAAAAACAAAGTCGTCAATGAAATCGGGGAAGAGCTGCCTGCCGGTCAAGTCGGGGAGCTGATCGTTAAAGGGCCGAATGTTATGAAAGGGTACTACAACATGCCGGAAGAAACGGCCCATACGATTAAAGACGGATGGCTGTATACAGGTGATTTGGCAAAACGGGATGAAGACGGTTATTTTTATATCGTCGACAGAAAAAAAGACATGATTATCGTCGGCGGCTATAATGTCTATCCGAGGGAGATCGAAGAAGTGCTCTACCTTCATCCGGAAATCGCAGAAGCGGTGGTCATCGGAGTGCCCGACCCGAATACGGGAGAAGCCGTCCACTGCTATGTCGTTCCGAAGAATAAAACGCTGACAGAGGATGATGTCTTGACGCATTGCAAAAAGCATCTTGCCAAATACAAGCGCCCGGCGGCGATCGTCTTCATGGATGAAATACCGAAAAATTCGACCGGCAAAATTTTAAGACGCGCTTTAAAAGACATTTTGACAAATCAATCTTGACTCGTTAAAAGGGACGCCTGCCGCGTCCCTTTTCTGCAGTTCTCTGAGAAGAGCGTCTTTTTCCCTTTGGCGGAGAACAAAATATGTGCCCTCCTCTTCTTTCAGGATGACGGCTTCATCTTTCTTCAGCCAGACGGTGAAGTGAACGCGATGTGTGTCGGTCATGCTGATGTATCCGTGATACGCCGGGGAAGGCAGGCTACGTGCCGTCTTTTCCTTCATTCTTTTCCCTTTGTTAAATGTATCAAGCAGGGCGTCTATGTTGTGCCTGTCTTTGATGCTGACCGTTTTTTCGCTGTCATCCGCATGCTTCAAGATGATTTCTTCGGCATTTCTTGAGTCGAAAGGCTCTGCCATCAAGTGGAATACATAAAAGACAGTGATGGATAAAATACCGAAAAAAAGTATGATCCCCATTATTTTTTTCAGAATGATCACCCCAGGCATTTATTTTCTCAGTTTAATGGCTTTTCATCCTAAAAAATTATGCTATAATGTTCAATAAATTATACAAATGTTTAATTTATTGTGAGGAGGCGGAAGATGAATTCGATTGAAAAACAAGTCGCAGAAAACATCAAGAGGCTGCGAAAAGTCCGCAATTACAGCCTTGATCAATTGTCATCGATGACCGGCGTCAGCAAAGGCATGCTCGCGCAAATTGAAAAAGGCGCTTCAAGTCCGACGATCACAACTTTGTGGAAGATCGCAAACGGGCTGCAAGTATCATTTACTTCCTTGGCAGAAAAGCCCGCGGGGGAGCCGACGGTCGTCAGAAAGCATGAGAAAACGCCCGTTATGGCCGGAGAGGAAAAATATGCGGCATTTCCGCATTTTCCGTTCGATCAGAAAAAGAAGTTTGAAATCTTTTATATTGAACTTGCGCCCGGCTGTGTACACGAATCAGAGCCTCACCACGGAGGGATTGAAGAGTATGTGCTCGTCTCTAAAGGAGCGATCGCGGTGACGGCGGGTGATTACACCTGCGGTCTAAACGAAGGCGATGCGATGCATTTCACCGCAAACACCGTGCATACGTACGAAAACAACACGGAACAAACGGCATCATGTTATACACTCATTTATTATCCGTAAAGAGGTGTCAAGATGGAAAAGCAGGATTCACTCAACTTTCTAGACGGGCTTCGTTCAGGGGTTTCCCTTGCCGTCGGCTACATTCCGGTCGCTTTGACATTCGGGCTTTTGGCGAAAACAACGGGGCTGTCGCTTTTTGAAACGTTTTTGATGAGCGCCCTTGTCTTCGGAGGAGCGTCCCAGTATATGTCTTTAAGCATGCTCGCCGTTCAGACGGGAATCATCGAAATCGTGATGACGACGTTCATTGTAAATATCAGACATTTTTTATTTTCAGCGACTTTGAATCAATTGGTGGAAAAAGATTCGCCTTGGAAAAAAGCGTTTTACTCATTTTTCGCGGTGACAGATGAATCGTTTGCCGTCGCTGCTCTAAGAAAGGAAAAGCTGACGACCGGTTATATGATCGGACTCGGTTCGATCGGCTATGTAAGCTGGGTTTTTTGGAGTGCGGCCGGGCATTATGCAGGTGCCGCTATGCCGGCTGTTCTCCAGGAAAGCATGAGCATCGCCCTTTATGCCATGTTCATCGGATTGTTGGTGCCGCCTTTGAAAAAACAGCGAAAAGTCCTGCTGCTGGCGGGGGCGGCTGCGCTGTTCAATACGGTTTTCCAAATGAACGGCATGTTGTCGGCAGGATGGTCGATCGTCTGCGCTACGCTTTTATCCGCCGTCCTGATCGAATGGCTGTACCAATTTAGAACAGAGGGGAAGAGAAACTATGTTTAGCCCGATCATCTGGATGATTATCGGCATGGCTGCTGTTACATATGTGCCGCGGATGGTGCCGCTCATTGCTTTTGAAAGCCTGAAGCTTCCCGGATTTTTGGAGCGCGTGCTGAAAAATGTGCCGTACGCCGTCTTAGGGGCTCTCATTTTTCCGGGGATTTTTTTCGTGCAAAGCGGGATGCTCTACGGACTTGCCGGCGCTCTTATCGCATTTTTATTTTCCTATTTTGGAGCGAGCGTCATAGTCGTCGTGATGGGGACGATTTTGACGCTCGCAGGCGCCGGCCTCTTGCTCTCATTGTAAGGCTTGGTTCTAACTTTCGCAGGAAAAGCTTACAATAGAAGTAACTGCTATGTGAGAGGAAGTGATTCGCCATGCGGAAATGGATCGCGGGAGCCGGTCTCCTGTATGTGCTGTACGGCCTTTTTTTCTATTGGTATCTCTTTATGGCCGGTGAACCTTCCGTTCCCGAGGCGCTGAAAGGGACAAGCGCAGACCCGGCGGCATTTATGAACGAAAGGGAACTTATGCTGACGGAAGAGTACTCGAAAATAAAGGACTTTCTGTTTTTTATCCGGATTCCGTTTGAGTGGTTTTTATTTTTTATATTGTTGATTGCCGGTTTATCGAGGAAAATGAAGAATTGGGCGGAGCAGACGTCGAAGCGGAGAACGATTCAAATCACAGCATATGTTTTTGCTTTGTTTCTGATCATCACGATCGTTTCTTTGCCGCTTGATTGGATCAGCTATCAATATTCGCTTGACTACGGCATATCAACCCAGACAACCGCAAGCTGGATCAAAGACCAGGTGATCGACTTCTGGATCAGTTTTCCGATCACGGCTGCGGCGGTGATCGTCTTTTACTATTTGATCAAAAGGCATGAAAAACGCTGGTGGTTTTATGCCTGGTGCCTGACGGTTCCGGTTACGCTGTTTTTATTTTTTCTCCAGCCGGTTGTCATCGATCCTTTATACAATGACTTTTATCCGCTGAAAAATAAAGATCTTGAACAAAGCATTCTGAAGCTGGCCGATCAGGCGGATATTCCTGCGAATCACGTCTATGAAGTGAACATGTCTGAAAAAACGAATGCGTTAAATGCCTATGTAACAGGAATCGGCGCCAATAAAAGGATTGTGCTCTGGGATACCACGCTGAACAAGCTGAATGAGCCGGAAATTTTATTCATCATGGCGCACGAAATGGGACATTATGTGATGAAGCATGTTTACATAGGACTCGGCGGGTATTTGCTTTTATCCCTTGCCGTCTTTTATGTGATCGACAAGCTGTACAAGCGGATCATTTCCCGCTATGGGGGAAGTCTTCGTATTGCGGGAAAATCCGATCTAGCAGCGCTTCCGCTTCTTCTGATGCTGATGGGGGTCATCTCTTTCGCGTCGTCTCCATTTACGAACGCGGTTTCGAGGCATCAGGAAAAAGCCGCTGACCAGTATGCGATTGAACTGACGAAAAACAGCGATGCAGCGGTTTCGACGTTTCAAGAGCTCTCAAAAGCCGGGCTGAGCGAGGCAAACCCGCCGTTTCTCGTCAAGATTTTTAAATACGGACATCCGACGATCATGGAAAGGATTCAAAATATTGAACAACCTTCATCAGAATGAAGAAAAAGCTAGTGCTAAAAACACTAGCTTTTTCTATATGCCATTTGTTAGAATATGTTATTGAGCGGCAGCTTCGACATTGATCAGACCTTTCCCATAGTAGAAGGAGCTTCCCAAATAAGTCGCCGTACTGGAGAGACGGTTGCGGACTTGTGAAGCTGAAAGGTTCGGATGTTTTGACAAGATCAAAGCTGCTGCTCCCGCTACATGAGGAGAAGCCATTGACGTTCCGTTCAATGTTGCATAAGTGTTCGTTGGGTAAGTGCTGTATACGCCTGCGCCAGGAGCCATGACTTCAAGCTCTGCTCCCACGCTGGAAAATGAAGCTCTGTTGCTGTTAGAGTCTACCGCACCAACTGCGATGACAGAATCATATTTCGCAGGATAGCCGATTGTATTCGTGTTTCCTGAAGATCCGCTGTTCCCCGCTGCAGCCACAACGACAACCCCTCTTGCATATGCATTGTCGACCGCCTGTTTCATCGCTGTCGAGCCTGATGCTCCCCCAAGACTCATATTAATAACATCCATGCCGTTTGTTGTCGCCCACTCGATTCCGCTTACAATGCCGCTGTATGATCCGCTTCCGCTTGAATTCAGCACTTTAACCGCGTACAAGGATACGCTCGGCGCAACGCCTAATACACCCGTTGTATTGTCAAGCGCAGCTACTGTACCGGCAACATGCGTGCCGTGTCCGTTGCCGTCGGTGTTATAAGCTTCGCCAGCCACAAAGCTTGCTCCGCCGGCTACGTTCAATTCCGGATGAGAAGCTTGGATTCCTGTATCCAGGACGGCTACTTTTACATTCGCTCCCTTAAAACCTTGAGCCTGCACTTTGTCCGCTTTAATGAGAGGAATGCCGTAAGGAACGGTTTGCGCCAAGGCATGGGCAACATGATCCTCTTCCACATAAGCGACATCCGGATCATTTTTGACTTCCTCAAGCGCTTCTTTGTCTAGCTTCGCTTTTGCCGCGTTGATGATTCTAAACTGCTTGTCCACTTTTCCGCCGCTCTCTTTGATGATGTCCTTTTTGACGGATGTGGTTTTTACCCCTGACTTAAATCCGACAATATAATCCTTTTCAACATTTTTCGCCGGCTGAGCAGCAGAAGCGGAATCGCTGAAGGCCATCGTGAACACGAGCATGAAAGCCGTCAGCATCCCAAGCCAAAAACTCTTTTTCCTCATCATTACTCACTCTCCTCCATTTATTCAGAATAATTGAAATAGAGTAATAATATACTCTATTCTAATTATTCTGTTAATTTATTATAGAAAAAAAATGAATTATATGGAAGACCTATTTTTTTGAAGGACCAATTTAAAATTTTTGGTTATTAATAACTGTTTTAGAAAAAAACTCAGTTCGAAAGTATGAATAGATCGCCCAGTCTGACAAGGGAAGAGGTCCCGGAGACCGCGAATGACAGGAGATTGCTTCATCTGATTCATTTTATGAAAATACTATTTATTTATTTTATGAGATAATTTTTTGCCGAAGGAGGTTGCGGACTTGTCGACCATCTATTAGAATATGCAATATATCGCATACGGAAACGGGTGAAAGATATGAAATCAGCTCATGTGAAAGGCGTATTGATGGTGCTTGCAGGTGCTTCATTATGGGGATTATCGGGAAGCGCTGCACAGTACATATTTGAAAGGGGAGCGGTTGAAGCCGGCTCCCTTGTCTCTGTCAGGCTTCTGGCATCGGGAGTCATTCTCTTGTTATATGTTTCAATGAAAAACGGTTTTCAACATGTGTGTCAGATATGGAAGAAAAAAACAGATATTTGTTCGATTTTAGTATTTTCCATTTTTGGAATGCTTGCCGTTCAATATACGTTTTTTGCTTCAATTGAAAAGGGTAATGCCGCGGCAGCTGCAATTCTTCAATACTTGGCGCCTTTTTTCGTATTGTTTTACCTATATGTTAAAAAAGAACTTCCGCCTAAGTGGAAAGATGCCGTACTTACTTTATTGGCGCTTTCCGGCGTGTTTCTTCTGTTGACAGGCGGAAGGCCGGACAGTTTGTATATTCCGGCCGAGGCCGCCGTTTGGGGCATTTTGTCCGGCGGTGCGCTTGCTTTCTATACGGTTTTTGCAGGAGGATTAATTCAATCGTTCGGTGCTTTGACGGTTACGGGATGGGGTATGCTCATCGGAGGGGCCGGAATTTCTTTTTTGTTTCCGCCGTTCCGGTTTGACCTTTCGCACATTGAGGCAGGGGAGGCGGCAGCTATTCTGTTTGTTGTATTGTGCGGCACAGCTTTGGCGTTTGCCCTATACATCGGCAGCCTCTCTTATCTTTCCGCAAAAGAAACGAGCTGCCTGAGCTGCGCCGAACCGCTAGCGGCCGTTCTGTCGTCGGCGGTCTGGCTGGGTGTGCCGTTCAATGCATTTCAAGGTGCCGGTACGGTTATGGTGATCATCACGGTCATCATCCTTTCCCTCAGCAGAGAAAGCAAAGCGGGGGATTCCGTGAACGAACGGGTGTAGAAAGGAGAAGGAGGCTCCTTTCTTTTTTATAATGATAATGATTATCGTTGTTATTAGTATGAAGTGTTGCTATAATAATTTCGTCTACAACCAGAAAAGGAGATACATATGCCCAAATATTTTGCTATTTTATTCCTATTGATGATATCAGTGATGACAGCCTGCTCGGGAGGAAGCGAAAGTACGAAAACCTCCAGTCAGAATTCCGTGACAATTAAGCACGACCTAGGAGAAACGAAAGTGCGGAACAACCCGAAAAAAGTTGTGGTTCTTGAATTGGGTTTTATTGATGCGCTCCTTGACGCGGGCATTAAGCCTGTCGGGATTGCGGACGACGGCAAACCTAAGTTTATTAACGAGAAGGTCAGAGAAAAAATCAAAGGGTATACTTCAGTCGGTTCGCGTGCCCAGCCAAGTTTTGAAAAAATTGCTTCTTTAAAGCCCGATTTAATTATTGCCGATTCGAGCAGACACAGCGGTGTCTATGATAAACTGACGAGCATTGCGCCGACAATCGCGCTGAAAAACTTGAATGCCGATTATCAGGACACGCTTGACGCGTCTCTTACGATTGCGAAAGCCGTCGGCAAAGAAAGCGCAATGGAGAAAAAGTTGGCTGAACATAAACAAAAGCTGAATGAATTGAAACAGAAATTCGGCAGCCGGAAACAGAGCATTCTTCTGCTCGGAAACACAAATGAAGCAATCACCGTGCGCGACGAAAACTTTTTCACGTCTCAGCTTCTGACGAAAATCGGCTATACATACGGTGTCGGAGACAGCGGCAAAGACGATGCCGAAAACGGTGAATCCGTCAATATTAAAATGACGCTTGAGCAGCTGCTTGAGAAAGACCCCGACACCATTGTCCTGATGACGGGAGAAAAAGATAAAGTCGATGAAGACGGGAAAAGACCGATCGAAAAAGACCCTCTTTGGAAAAAGCTCAGCGCCGTCAAAAACGGCAAGGTTTATGAAGCCGACAGATTCGCCTGGTCGCTCCGCCGCAGTATTGACGGAGCAGATGCGCTGATAGATGAAATCGGTCAGCATCTTCTGTCTAAGGATCAAAAGAAATCTTAAGACCCTGCGGGCTTGCTGGACGGGATGACGCATGCTTTTTACAAAAGCATGCGCCAGCGTGTCGACAAACCCTCGCATTCGTTGTCAGGCCTGCGCGTCGGTGCTCACGAATTCCAACATTCGCTCCGCTCCGATGCTCGGCCTTCCTAGACTGCAAGGGTTTTCAATCACGCTGAAAGGATGACAAAATCCCAAAACTAAGAGCCATTTTGGGATTTTGTCAACAATCTGACGCATGCTTTTTACAAAAGCATGCGCTTGTTTTTTTCTAAAGGAGTGACCTGTTTTGATATATATGAAACGTTTTGCACCGCTCATTTTTGTTTTTCTTTTGCTCGCGGGTTTTTTGCTTTCTGTTTCAATCGGTTCGTCAACGATTGCGCTGTCCGACATTTGGGCAGCTGTGTTTATGTACGACGGTTCAAAATTGCACGCGATTATTCAGTCCATCCGAATTCCGCGCGCCTTGGCTGCCGCATTCATCGGCGCGAATCTAGGGGCCGCGGGCGCACTGATGCAGGCGGTGACAAGAAATGCACTCGCATCTCCGAGCATCTTCGGAATCAATGCAGGGGCTTCTCTTGCTGTCGTATGCTTGACGGTGATGTTTCCTGCGCTTGCCGCTCCCCAGACAGCGATGGGAGCCGCTTTTGCCGGCGGTGCCGCGGCCGCGCTCGTAGTGTACGCGGTTGCCTCAGTATTCAGCGAACACGACAGGGATATCAGCTTTGCCTTGATCGGTGTCGTCATTCAGGCGATCATTGCTTCGATGACGCAAATGCTGCTTATTTTTCATGAAGAGTCGACGGAAACGCTGTTGTTTTGGCTTTCCGGTTCTTTAGCGGGGAGTTCGTGGGATAAGCTTCATTTGTTGATTCCGGTAAGCATTGCGGGTTTGTTGACGGCTTTGGCCTTAGGGAGGGCGGCTTCCGTCATGAGTCTCGGAGATGATGTTTCACATGGGCTGGGACAAAACGTATGGCTCAGCAGATTGTTCATCGCCTTCACTGTTGTCGCGCTGGCGGGAGCATCCGTTTCCGCTGCCGGACCGATTGGTTTCATCGGTTTGATGGTTCCTCATATGATCCGGTATCTGATGGGGGCTGACTATCGGTTAGTGATTCCGTATTCGGCATTGCTTGGAGCCGTTCTTTTGCTGTTTGCCGATATTCTGTCCCGCTTTGTCTATTTTCCGTACCAAACGCCGGTCGGAGTTGTCACGGCAATGATCGGGACGCCGTTTTTTATCTGTTTGGCGAGAAGACGGAAAAAGGGGGCGGCATGATGAACAATACGGCAAGAAAAACGAAAAGACGGCGCGGGCAATCGGCGCTTGTCCTCTCTGCGTTATGCGCCTGTTTGTTGATGCTCATTGTGCTCAATTTGGCGATCGGCGATGAAAACATCGGACTGTGGGACGTAATGAAATCACTGGCAGGGCAAGGGGATGCGGGAGTCCGCTTCTTGGTGATGGAATTTCGAATGCCGCGCATCCTTCTCGCTGTGCTTGCGGGAGGGGCGCTTTCAATCGCGGGTGTAGTCGCACAATCGCTAATGAAAAATCCGCTGGCCGCACCCGACACGCTTGGAATTACAGGAGGAGCGGGATTGGGCGCTGTGATCGTTACGGTCTTGTTTTCACAGCAAAGTCCGCTTCTCCTGACGGGCGCCGCCTTTTCAGGAAGCGTTTTGGCTGCTGCTCTCGTCTATTTATTGGCTTATCGAAACGGGATTTCTCCTGTGCGGCTGGCGCTTGTCGGGATCGCGGTCAATGCTTTTTGCCATTCGGGTATTCAGCTATTCATCTCAAGGGGGAGCCCGAATGTAAACAACGCATTAATTTGGCTGAACGGAAGTCTGTGGGGGAGAGGCTGGGATGATGTACTGTCTCTTTTCATATGGTGCTGTCTGGTGATTCCTCCGATATGGTTTGCGGCAAAACCGCTCGATATCATCAAATCAGGGGACGGGATTGCCGTCGGCCTCGGCCTCCGGCTTGAAAGAACGCGGTTTCTGCTGCTTGCCGGCGCGGTTCTGCTGACAGCTGCGGCTGTGACCGCCGTGGGAACAATCGGTTTTATCGGGCTGATGGCGCCCCATATCGCAAGAAAGCTGGCAGGGGCTGAAACGAGGATCTTGATTCCCGTTTCAGCTCTCGTCGGCGGCATCGTTCTTTTGATAGCCGATGCCGCCGGAAGAGGCCTTGTTCCGCCGCTTGAAATCCCGGCCGGATTGATCGCAGCCATTATCGGCGGTCCGTATTTTATCTATTTGCTGCGCCGCGAAGCGAGGCGGGGGAGAGCATAAAAAAAGACGGCATCAACCATGCCGTCTTTTTTTAATCTGACAAATGGTGTGAAAGATTGTAATCCTTCACATGCCATTTATTTTCATGGAATTTGATGTTGCTTAGGCAGGCATTGACGAGCTTCGTATTTTCCAGGTTGATGTCACTGTTTGAGATTTTTGACAGAAGAGTGTGTATCGCGGCTCCGTGTGCGACGATCAGCACTTTTTTGTCCGGATACCGCTCGCTCACCTTTTGAACGCCGGCCATCAGCCGTTCGGCAAGCGCTTCTTTTGATTCCTGATTCGGATATTCTTTATCTGGATAGAGCCTCGTTCTTTCTTCGAATGGCATCCCTTCTGCGTCTCCGTAATTCCTTTCGATGAAATCTTCCATTTCGATGATTTCAAGTCCCAGGTATTGATTGATGATTTCAGCGGTTTCTTTCGCTCTTCTTAAAGGGCTTGTAATGATGACGTCCCAGTCAGACCCTTTCAAAAACGCCCCGGTTTCTT
This sequence comes from Bacillus sp. LB7, assembly GCF_030449715.1. Classification (NCBI taxonomy): domain Bacteria; kingdom Bacillati; phylum Bacillota; class Bacilli; order Caryophanales; family Bacillaceae; genus Bacillus; species Bacillus sp. LB7. Next base: position 162,275 of record NZ_JASGCA010000008.1, on the reverse strand, counting down.
TTGCTTGTTTTTGACCTGTTTCATTTAAAGGAATATCGGTTCTTCCCTGCAGTTTTCCTAAAGCATTCCAGTCCGTCTCGCCGTGCCGGATCAAACAAATCGCAGTCATTCTGAAAAATCTCCTTTCGATGTCGGCTTTCGCGTTTTTCGGTGATATGGCTATTATACTAAATTTAAAAAACAGAACCACGAAATATGACTGGCACAGAACAACATTTACACGATTTTTTCAAACAGGAGCGTAGCGCCGATTCTGCGGAATTGAAAACATCACTGAGCGTTGCCATTATGGCTGTGAATATATCTTTGACTTGCATAGCAGACTTTCAAATAACGTAATAGAATCAGGTTGCAAAAGCAAAATACACAGGTCATGAATTGACCTGTGTACGGTAGCGGCTTATTTTTTTGTCAGCTCTACGAGAGAATCGACTGAAACCGCGACTTGTGACACGGCGGCATTCACATCTTGAAGGCCGCTTAAAAATGCCTGCAGATCGCCCTCGATTCGGCCGCTTTGCTCTTTGCTCGTTTTCATATTGGAGACGATATCATCGAATAGATGATTGATCTCCGACATCTTGTCTTTGCTTTCGTTCACGAGTTCGTTTACATCTGTAATATGCTTCGTGACGATCGAGATTTGCGCGTTTGTGTTATTGACGAGCTCAGATACGGTGGAGACGGTTTTTTTCGTATCATCGGACAGCTTTCTGACTTCGTTTGCGACGACTGCGAACCCTTTGCCGTGCTCTCCCGCCCTTGCCGATTCGATCGAGGCGTTGAGCGAAAGCAAATTCGTCTGCTCGGCAATGCCTGTTACGATTCCGAAAATCTTTTCGATCTGCAGCGCGATTTCTTCCAGCTTTTTAATTTCCTGCTCGATTTGCGTCATGCTGCTTCCCATTTGATTGAGCTGCTGTTCTTGCTCCTCAAGCTCCTTTTTTCCGCCGATCGATTTTTGTTCGACAGAAACAGCTGTCTTCGTTCCGGCTCTTGACGTTTCGGCGATTTCGGACGATTTGTCGACCAATTCCTGTACAGCGCCCGTTGTTTCGGCAAATAAAGCGGCCAAAGAACCGGAAGTATCTTTGATTTGCCGGTGAAGGTCATTTTTGCTCTCTTCATCAAGTCTGCGGAGCCTTGCATGCTCGTCTTCAAAGGCCTCGAGGACGATCTGCTGTTCGATGTTGAGAATTTTGGTGACGGCTTTGACTGACCGCCTGTATTCCTCATCGGATAATGCGTTTTCAAAAATTGACAGCATGGAAAGAAGGAGATCTTGAAATGCCCCCAGATACCACTTTGGCAAGAGCCCAATCCGAAGATGAACGTGGGCGATCCGGATCCTTTTTTCTAAAAAGGCTTCGTCGATGACACCTGAAAACATTTCCTGGATGTGGATCGTCAATGTCTTTTTGAGACGGTCGACTGAGCTGTGGTCATGGATGATCTCCATCAAAGAGTTTTCATGCTCAAGGTTTTGGTAAAACCGGGTGACGATGGTTTCGATATGTTCAGTGACTAAAGGCTTCAGCCTGCTCAGCACCCAAAGATCCTCATCCGTCAAATCGACCATTGCTAGCTGTTTTTTAAATTCTGCGTGCTGATTGAGCCTGATTCTTTTTGTTTGGTCAGGACCTTCTTCAGCAAAAAATGATCGTTCTGTCTTTCTATCCTTTTTGAATAACACGATCGTATCCCCCTGTAATCGTTAATGATAAAACTGCCGTTTTTATGAAATTTCCAGCATTTATCTTTTTATCGGCAATTTTTCATTACTTTTTAACTTGTACACCTCAGCTTTCCGGATCTTTCAAAGGTTCTACGGCAGGACCCTCGATGACATCGCCGTCGACCGAATACCTTGAGCCGTGGCACGGACAGTCCCACGTCTTTTCTCCGTCGTTCCACTCGACTTCGCAGCCCATATGGGTGCATGTTGTGTCAACCAGATGAAGCTCGCCTTTTTCATCGCGATAAGCACCCGCACGTTTCCCGGCATGTGATACGACCGCACCTTCTCCGTTGACAAGGTCTTCCGGCTTCCTGATCGGCTGTTCGAGTTTTCCTTCGGCAAAGTGTTTTGCAACATCCGCGTTATAGGAAATGACTTTTTTGATGCTTGGATCAGGGTGGAAACGGGCCGGTTGAAAGACGGCTTGATAAGGATTGTCTTCGCCTGCGATATGGTCTGTCATCAACTGCGCGGCGAGGGTGCTCGTTGTCATGCCCCATTTTCGAAAGCCGGTGGCGACGAGAATGCGCTTTTCTTTCGGATAGATCGGCCCGATATACGGAATTTTGTCAAGCGTGATTAAATCTTGCGCTGACCAGCGGTAAGGGATCGATTCAATGCCGAACACGCCTTCCGCAAATGATTCAAGCGCCTGATAATGCTTGATTGTATCTTCTCCCTGGCCGGTTTTGTGGCTTTCACCTCCGACAAGAACCATTTTTTCTCCGTCGATCGTCACCGAACGGAGCGAGCGTGAAGGCTGATCTATACTTAAATACATGCCGCCTGGATACGGCGTTTTTGGCTTGACGGCGAGCACGTATGACCGGCTCGGCTCAAGCCTTGCAAAATAGAAGCCTTTTTTATCATGAAACGGAAAGTGCGTGCAGCACGCGACATAATCGCTGAAGATTTGATGCCCGTTTCTTGTCAGCACTTTCGGCCGGTCGCCTTCTTTGATTTCCTTAGCCGCCGTGTTTTCGTAAATTTTTCCGCCGGCTTCCCGGACGGCCTCTGCAAGGTGTTTCAAATAGTGAAGCGGATGGAACTGGGCCTGGTTTTTCATGACAAGTCCTGCTTTCATATCGATGGGTACGGGGAGATCTTTGATGAATTCCCTGTCAATCCCGAGCTTTTGGTATGCCTCATATTCCTTTCTGATTTTTTGGACTGATTGTTCTTCAGTTGTGTAAATGCACGCGTCCTGTTCTTCAAAATCGCACGGGATCTTTTGCTCAAGCACGAGGTTTTTGATAAAGGACAGCGCCTTGAGGTTTGCTTCATAATACAGTCTCGCATTCGGCATTCCGATATGACCTATCAGCTCATCATAGATCAGATCATGCTGCGCGGTGATTTTCGCTGTCGTATAGCCGGTTGTTCCGTCGAGTATCCGGCCGGATTCGATCAAGACGACACTGTAGCCTTTTTTCGTCAGTAAATAAGCAGTCGTCAGTCCGGTCATGCCGCCCCCGATGACGGCAACATCTGTTTTGACATCTTCAGACAGTTCCTCGAACGAAGGAAGGTCTGTACTGTTTCTCCAATACGATTCAGGCGAGTCCGGCAATTTTCGTTCTTGATTGCTCACAAAATTCCCTCCATCATGCATCTGTTTTGTTCTTAAATTTTCCCAATTGAGAAATAATCATGCATGTGAAACGGCTTGTCATAAAAAAGGGGCGTTTTCATAAAATAGTAAGGTTGAATCGATGTGAAGGAGGGAATCGTTTTGAGCAAGCAGCCGAAGAAAGTTCTGCCTCCCCAGCACCAAACGCAGCGTCCGGGATTGGAGTATTTGATGGATCCCCGGCCCGTTTTTGACCGGCCGAAACGAGAGCGGAAACTGGCCGGGAAAACCGCGATTATTACGGGTGGAGACAGCGGAATCGGCCGTGCCGTGTCCGTTTTGTTTGCGAAGGAAGGCGCGAACATTGTCATCGTTTACTTAAATGAACACCGCGATGCAGAAGAAACGAAGGGGTATGTGGAAAAAGAAGGGGTCGGATGCAAGCTGATCGCAGGAGACATCGGAGACGAGGCTTTTTGCAACGATGTGGTGCGCCAGGCAAAGGAAGCATTCCCAACGATCGATATACTCGTCAATAATGCGGCTGAACAGCATCCGCAAAAGGGAATCGAAAAAATTAAGAGCCATCAGCTGATCCGTACGTTTCAGACGAATATTTTTTCCATGTTTTATTTGACAAAAGCTGTGCTGCCGCATTTGAAAAAAGGCAGCTCAATCATCAATACCACTTCGATTACGGCTTATGCCGGCAATGAAAGGCTGATCGATTATTCTTCGACGAAAGGAGCGATTACATCATTTACGCGTTCGCTCGCTTTGTCGCTGGTCGATCAGGGCATCCGTGTGAATGGGGTGGCGCCGGGTCCGATTTGGACGCCGCTGATTCCGTCGACGTTTACGGAGAGAGAGGTCGAAATATTCGGTTCAACAACGCCGATGGAACGGCCCGGACAGCCTGCTGAAGTGGCGCCGAGCTATTTGTTTCTAGCCAGCGATGATTCTTCTTACATGACGGGCCAAGTGCTCCATGTCAACGGCGGAACGATTATTAACGGATAAAAGGGCCGGGACTATTCATAAGCCGGCTCTTTTTTGCGTAAAAAAGCCAATCCGGGAGGGATTGGCCGTTATGCGTGCTTTTTCAGCGCTGTATATTCTCTTGAAAGTTCAAGGAAAGATTGCTTATCTCCTTTGTCTAACGCTTCATTAATCTTCTTGTTCAGCGTGTGCAAACGCCGTTTAAAAAGCGATTCATCAAGGACCATTTGAATGTAGATATCCGTGATGGTTACATCAAGTTCTTTCACCTTTTGGGTATTGCGGGACTTCATGAGCTCAGCGTACGACTTTTTCTCTTTCATAAAGATTCCCCCTGATGCCTTTTTTATAGTATATGGATTACGCAGCAAAAAATCAATAAGTATTTATAATTTTTAGATAATTATTCGAAGATGCATGTTTATGAGAATAAAAGTTTGTATATTTGGACAAAGAAACACGGATTTAATCGAACAAAACATAAAAATGGAATTTAAAAAACATATTTTCAAATTAATTGGAAAAAATCCTGTCGTTTTGTAAAGGATAATGTTAGATTAATAGTATAAATTTACTAACGATTAGGAGGATCATGATGAGCACAGAGGATATGACAAAAGATACGTATGAAGTAAACAGTTCGACAATGGCTGTCCTGCCTCTGGGAGAGGGGGAGAAACCCGCCTCAAAAATACTCGAGACCGACAGGACTTTCCGCGTCAATATGAAGCCGTTTCAGATCATCGAAAGAAGCTGCCGCTATTTCGGATCGAGCTATGCGGGGAGAAAAGCGGGCACATATGAAGTCATTAAAGTTTCCCATAAACCGCCGATCATGGTGGATCACTCAAACAATATTTTTCTTTTTCCCACATTTTCCTCAACTCGTCCTCAGTGCGGGTGGCTTTCCCATGCGCATGTTCACGAGTTTTGCGCGGCAAAGTATGACAACACGTTTGTCACGTTTGTCAACGGGGAAACGCTGGAGCTGCCCGTATCCATCACATCTTTTGAAAACCAGGTTTACCGAACGGCATGGCTGAGAACAAAATTTATCGACCGGATTGAAGGGAACGCCATGCAGAAGAAACAGGAATTTATGCTCTATCCGAAGGAAGACAGGAATCAGCTGATATACGAATTCATCCTCAGGGAGCTGAAAAAGCGCTATTGATCGGGAGCGGCTTTGAATAAATAGTGCTCAAGAAGCTTGGATACCTGGTTGCGGATGCGGGGATTAAAATAGTTATGCTCTTCTTCGTATCCCTCATATATAAAGGAATACATCGTAAAGGCTTCATCCCGTGACACTTCATGCACCTTGATTTTCCGCCGGCGCAGTTCATTTTTTACGTCGTACAGATCGCGCTGGGCAAGCTTTAACGCCTGTTCGATCAGACGCTGATAAGGGTCTTTCAGCTTGAACGGCCCCTGCTGGATGATTTTCATGTCCCGGTTTAATATGCTGACGGTCATCGGGAGGTAAATTGCCTTTTCAATCATATCCCTGGCTTCGGCGGGAATTCTTGTCATGGCTTTTCTCCTCATTTCTTTTGTTGATAAGGAACGTTTGTTCTGTTTTTATTTTACACGAAAGACGGCCTTTTAATCAAGAACGGGAAAAAATGACTAAAATGATCAAGTTGTTTCAGACTAATACAGAAAACACCGAGACGGATGATTTAAAGTTTTTGATTTAAAGTGTAGAATAGAAGTAGACAACCGCCCTGAGGAGAATCAATGTTGGAGCAATTATTCAGCTATTTTACAGAAGAGAATTTAACAGAGTTTTTTCAGAGCTACAGGGCTTTTGGTCCTTTTGTAGCCGTACTGCTGCCGTTTATTGAAGCGCTGCTCCCGTTTTTACCCCTGCTCGTGTTTGTTGTCGCCAATGTAAATTCGTTCGGTTTATGGCAGGGGTTCCTGTTGACGTGGATCGGGGCATCTTTAGGCTCTATAGCGGTTTTTCTTTTTATCCGCCATTTCGGCCAGCAAAAAGCACTCGGTTTTATCCGCAGGCATCCATCCGTAAAAAAACTGATGATCTGGGTGGAAAAACGGGGCTTCGGTCCGCTGTTTCTCCTGCTTTGCTTTCCATTCACGCCTTCGGCGGCGGTAAATGTTGTGGCCGGACTTTCGAGAGTCAGCCTGCTGCCTTTTTCACTGGCGGTGCTTTGCGGCAAGTTCGTGATGATTTTTATGGTGAGCTTTGTCGGCCATGATCTGAAGGCGCTTTTTACCCAGCCTTTGCGGACAGCTGCCGTGATCATCGTCATGCTGATCTTATGGTACGCCGGAAAACGGGTTGAACATCGTCTGAACGTGAGATTCAGCCAGAGAGAGAAAGACTAGGGGGACACAGAATTGAAAAAGCGTTTTTTGGTCATAGCCGGGGTGCTGCTTGTCATCGTCATCGGGATTCAGGTCAAAAATGCCGTTTTCATTGAATATAAAGTAGAAGGCGTCAGCATGAATCCGACCTTTCAGGAGGGCAATGAACTTTTGATCAACAGGTTCGCCCACCACTTTAAAACGATCAGCCGATTTGACATCGTGCTGTTTAAAGGACCTGACAAAGATATATTCATTAAAAGGGTGATCGGGCTTCCGGGCGAAACCCTCCGGTATGAAGATGATCAGCTGTATATCAACGAAGAAAAGATCAAAGAGCCTTATCTGGACGATTTAAAAGCCGTCACTGCCGGAGGGGACTTGACAGGGGATTTTACGCTGAAGGAAGTGACCGGAGAAGAAAAGGTGCCTGAAAACGAGTACTTCGTCCTCGGGGACAACCGGATCCACAGCTTTGACAGCCGCCATTTCGGCTTTGTTTCAGACCGGGACATCGTCGGGATTGTGACGGAAAGAATTGATAAAAAGTGATTGGAGAATGCGGCGGAAAGCAAGCGGCCGGCCGAAAGGAATACGATTTCGCAGATGTCGTGTCCGAAAATGTCAATTTGCAGAACAGCATCAAAAAAGACGTATTCGCAAGAAAAGCCCTGGATTCCGGGCTTTTTTTCTTGCTATTTCAGTTTGATCGCATTGATTCGTTTTTGCAGCTTCGTTTTTTCGGCGGATGCTTTCAGCTTGCTGACCGCTGATTGTGCTGCCGATTTTGTTTTTTTCGTTCTCTTTTGTTCAGCCGTTTTAACTTTGGCTTTCGCCGCTGCCACTTTTTTGTTATAGGCTGCTGCGGCTTGCTTTTTTGCGGTGTTCAGCTTTTTTTGCAGATTTGATTTGTCTTTTCCGGCTGGCAGCTCATTGATCGCTTTTTGCGCTTTGCCAAGGTTTGAGTTTGTGGCCGCTTTTTCAGCTTTGGCAACGGCCTGCTTTGCGGTGTTCAAGAGGCTTGAGCGGACCGCGTTGACCCGTTTTTGCAAATTTGTTTTGAAAGTGCCGCTGTCGAGTTCATTGACCGCTTTTTGGGCTGCGTCGGCATTCGTTTTCTTTTTTTGCTTCTCTGCGAGTTTCACTTTGCTTTCGACTGTCTTTTTAAGCTGCTCTTTAACAGCATCGAGCCTCTTTTTTAAAGCGGTTTTATCGGCGTTTGCAGGCAGCGGTTCGATCGCTTTTTGCGCGGTTTGAATGTCCGCTTTTTTCTTTGTCTTTTCCGCTTGTCCGACTGCTTTTTGCGCTTTCTCCAACGGCTGTGTGATCTCTTTGAAGCGGATTAATCCGTAGCCGAACAAATGATCACGGCCGGGAGCGCCCAAGTCGCTTGTATAAATCTGCATTTTCTTGCGCAGCTCAGCATTTGAAGCGGTTGGGTACAGCTGTTTCAAAAGAGCAAACATTCCGGCGACGTGCGGCGTTGCCTGTGAAGTGCCGCTTCCGATTGCATAGCCGCGGTCGGAAGATGTACTGATAATCGATGTGCCGGGAGCGGCAAACTCGACGGCGCTGCCGGTGTTGGAAAATGAGGCGATCTGATTTTTTTCATTGGTGGCCGAGACGGCAATGACGCTGCTGTAGGCGGCCGGGTAATAAACGGATTTTTCGTTTCCGGCATTTCCGCTCGCGCCGACTAAAATCATTCCCCTTTTGTACGCTCTATCTACTGCATCGTGGAGAACTTGACTGTCGCCTGAAACGACGAGGCTCATATTGATGATATCGATTCCGTGCTGGATCGACCAATCGATGCCTTGTAAGATGCCTTTCAGATCCCCCGAACCATTCCGGTCCAGCGCTTTGACGGCATAGAGCTGCGCGCCGGGCGCGATGCCGTCGATCCCTCGTCCGTTATGCTTCGCTCCGATGATTCCGGCAACATGGGTTCCGTGGCCGTTATCATCACGGTATGAAGCGGTATAGCCGACCATCGATGCACCGCCTGCGATTGACAGCTCTTCATGGGGGGAAATCCCGCTGTCAATAATCGCAATTTTCACCTGTTTCCCGGTCAAACCTTTACTCCAAGCCAGTGCGGCTTGAATCGGCTTGATGTTCCACTGTGAAAACGCCGAGGCGGTTTGCGCTGTACTGCTGGAGACAGCTTTTAGAACGGTGCTGTCGGCAGCAGCTACCGGGAGGTTGTCTTCGACATACAGGACGTCGGGATCTTGTTCAAGTTCCCGCATTGTTTTGTCGTCCGCAGTGACAGCGGCTGCGGGAATGTGCCGGTAAACGTGTTTTACCGTGTCTGCTTGTTCGATGACGTTTTCTTTTCCGCTGGCATTTTTATATACGACAATGACTTCGTTTTCCTGCTTATTGCTTTCCGCTTGAATGCGGGGTGAATTTGCGAAAAAACCGACGAACATTGCAGCGGACACCGCGATTTTCCATAACTTTTTCATCCGGCTCTCCTCCTTATTTAGCGGCATTCGCTATATATATCGGAGAATTTTTGAATTTTCAAAGAGAAAAACGAGCTCCTGCGGGAAATAGCCGGCATAAAATTTTAAAAACGTAATATGCTCAAATGTGCGCTTTACATACGGGCGCCGGAGGTTTGAGATGAAAAGAAGGGGAGATGGGTTTCGATGAAAAAAAGTCTGGCTGCGTTTTGGAGTGTGTGTCTGGTTGTTCTCTTGTGTTTCATGACGAATGGAGTGGCTGTGCACGCCGAGGACCATTCGTACGACGGGAAAAGTCCTTACTATAATGATTGCGCTTCAAGCGGCTCGACAAAAGCAACGGCCAGGCTGATCGACTCAAGCAATAAACAATTCGGAATCGTAGAATTAAAATTCAGCAGTGTTTGTAAAACCGCTTGGGCTAAAATTACGCTTGATAAACCTGTGCTTTCAGGATGGGAGGCAAATGCGTACGTGAAGAGAAACACCGATGGGAAAGAACTGAACTGCGGTTCCTCTGGAGGAAACGGGAAAGTGCTGCCGGGGCAAACTTCCTGTTATACGCCGATGGTTTACGATCTTGATCCAAGATCAGCGTATGCGATGGGCAAATACTACAACCCGTCAACCGGCGCCTTAACCTACGCGTATACAAGTTCATATTAATTGAAAAGCCGGCACCTTCATTAAAGAGGGTGCTTTTTTGCTGCGGCTGGCCTGTTTTAAAAGGAGTCCTTTGACCTGTAATAATGATTGGACAGGCCGGTTTTAGAGAGGGATATGAATAAAGAACCATTACTATTAATTTATAGATTGGAAAAATTATAGTATGATGTTGGATAAAGAATATAAAATCGAATATCGGGAGAAAGGAGTCTTATATGAACAAAATCGCCGCGGAAGAAGTCGCCAACATGCTCAATACATGGTACCGCGCCATTAGAAGAAGCGATGCTGAACAGTCGATCAGGCTGTTTGAACAAATCAAACCGCTGCTGGCAGACATGGAGGAAGATCAGGAAGTTTTGATCTACTATTCCCTGCTGGAACTGCGGCATAAAATTATGCTCTACGATGCGAGAGGCAAAAAGATAGAGCAGCACGACGTAACGGCCGGCGACAGTGCTGCATCACATATGACATCCTATTACTACTACCTGTTTTCAGGAGCTTATGAAGTGTATAAAAAAAATTATGAGCAGGCGATCAGCTTCTATAAAATTGCCGAGAAGAAGCTTGCTCATGTACATGATGAAATTGAAGTTGCCCAATTTCACGATAAAGTCGGAAAGCTCTACTATTACCTGGGCCAGAATATCGTCTCTTTAAACCATACCCGGCAGGCGATGGAAATTTTCAAAGGACATGGCGACCATGACATGAACCTTGTCTCAACTTATATTACAATGGCCGGAAATTATACCGAGATGGGGAAATATACAGAGGCGGAAGAATATTTAACAGAAGCAATCCATACTGTCAGAAAAGCCGGCGACCATTTTAAAGAAATGCAGCTCCTTCATAATTTTGCCTTGCTTTATGCGGCGATGGACAAATCGGACAAGAGCATTCAATTTTTGGAAATCGTTTTGAATGATCATGCATATGCTGCATCGGATTATTATTTCAATGCCGTGTTTTTAATGATCAAAGAGCTGTTTAAAACCGGAGACTATGAACGCGCCGCAGCCTTTTACAAGCAAGGGAAGGAAAGATCGCAATCTGCGGCGAATGAAATATTTGACGCTAAAATCGATATTTTATATGCGGCTTATACAGGAGATGGTGAACAGGCGGTTAAAGTCTGCAAAGACAACATAGACATCCTGTTTCAAGCAAAGCAATACGACAGCGCCAGAGAACTTTCACTCTTAACGGCCAATGTTTACAGATCAAAGTCTCTTTATAAAGAGGCCGCACATTTCTTTTTGGAAGCGATTAAAGCGGAAGAAAAAATGAAAAAAGTGGAGGGAATGTGATGAAAAAACTGTTCATTGCTGCTGCGATTGCTGCCGTCGTATGTTCGGGATGGTTTGCGGCAGAGACTCATTCGCCATCCGGCGACATGCAGATTGCTGAAAAGATGGTCGGTTAAATCGGATACCCGGAATAATATTTAACATCCGCTCCTGAGCTATGGGGCGGGTTTTTTTGTAGAGAAATCTGATTTCTGATTTTTTAAAATATTGAAAACGTTTTCTCCGTTTGCTATGATGTCTTTAGTAAAGTTTAGTGAATATGGATTTTAAAGACAGGGCGGGATGAAAATGGCGACGATTAAAGACATTGCGCTTCAGGCTAAAGTATCAAGCACAACGGTTTCAAGGGTTTTGAACCATGACCAGTCATTAGCAGTGGCTCCTGAAACAAGGCAGCGGATTTTGGATATTGCAGACCGGCTCGGCTATAAGAGCCCGCGCAGGCGCCGCGACGTATATGTCTCAGAAAGCGGGGAAAGCCCGCGCATCGGCATTGTTGTCTGCCAATCACAGGAAGAAGAACTGAACGATCCATACTTTTATTCCATCAGGCAAGGAATTGAAAGCGAGTGTTTTGATAGAGGAGCGTTTATTACGAAGTTTATTCAGCTGAGCAGCATCCGCTCTAATCAGCCTGCAGGCGATATCGACGGCTTAATCGTCATCGGAAGGATCAATTTTGCCGGCTTGCAGCAGTGCATGGGGGCGCTCAACAACGTCGTGTACATCAACCATACTGATAATGAAGAACTGCGCGACTCGGTTGTCGTCGATTTTGAGAAGGCGACGGGGAGGGCGCTGAACCATTTGAAATCGCTCGGCTATACAAGGATCGGTTATATCGGCGGAAGAGAAAAAAAGCACTTTCGAATCAGCGATCAGGAAACAAACGCCATTGAAATCGAAGATAAACGGCTGACTGCGTTTCTGGAGATGGCCGGATCGGAAAACGCGAAGCATATTTATGTCGGCGAGTATTCGATGCAGCAAGGCTATGAGCTGATGAAAAAAGCGCTTCTTGAGAAAAACGTTCCCGAAGCTTTTTTTATCGCCAGCGATTCGATGGCCATCGGCGCGCTCCGGGCTCTTCGCGAATCGGGACTCAAGGTTCCCGAAGATGTTGCCATCGTCAGCTTCAACGGCATTGAAGCGTCCGAATTTGCTAATCCGCCATTGACTACCGTAAAGGTTCATACAGAAGAGATGGGCCGGACGGGTGTAAAACTGCTGCTCGACAGGATGAAAGGAAGGGAACTGCCGCTGAAAGTGACCATACCTTCAGAGCTGATTATTCGGGAAAGCTGCGGATTCAGTAAGCGGAGCTAATGGCAAGGATCAGGCGCTTTTCAAGGAGGTGAGGCGATCAGGTTTACTAAATTACAGTAAAAAATGAAAGCGCTTTTTACCCCTCGCCAAAATTTCATAATTGGAGTGAAATTGATGAAAAAAATCATTTTCTCTTTTATTCTTCTGATCATTTTGCCTGCACTAGCAGCGGGCTGCTCGGGAAAGAATGCCGGAAAGAACGGAGACGTCACGCTCACAATGTTTTCGACAATGACAAACGACAGTGAAAAAAACACGCTCAGAAGCATCGCAGATGATTTTGAAAAAGAAAATGAAGGCATCAAAATCGATATCAGCTTCCCCGGCCCGGACTATGAAAATATGCTGCGCGTCAAAATGGCGGCAAATGACATGCCTGACTTGTTCGATACGCACGGCTGGGCGAAGATCCGCTACGGGGAATACACCGCAGATTTAAAAGACATGGATTGGGTGAAGCATCTCGACCCAAACCTCGATCCGATTTTGAAGGATGAAAAAGGAAAAGTATATGCCTACCCTTTCAATCAGGCAAAAGACGGAATCGTCTACAATGCCGGTTTGTTGAAGAAATACGGCCTCAAGCCCCCGCACACGTTGGACGAACTGATGCACGCGCTGGAAACGATCAAAGAAAAAAGCAATGGGAATGTCATTCCTTTTTGGTTCGCCGGTTCAGATAAAGGCGCTTTAGCTCAGTTTTATGATCAGTTTGCCACCCCGCTTCTCATCACAGATGATCGCCGCAATGAAAAAAAAGCTTTGGAAAACGGCACATTCGACTGGTCCGACTACACACTTCTCGCAGAAACCTTTAAAGAAATGCAGGAAAAGCAATTGATCAATAAAGATATCCTGACGGCAAAACCGTCGCAATTGGTCGAACTAATGGCACAAGAAAAAATCGGCTTTACCCTCTCAGTCACATCGATCGGCCCTGATACGAGAGAAGTCAACCCCGATATCCAGTTAGGCGTGATGCCGACGCCAGCCGTTTTTGAAGGCGACAAACCGAGCTGGATTGGAGGAGAGCGTCATACCGTTGCTGTCTGGAAAGACTCAGAACACCTCGAAGAAGCAAAGCGGTTTATCGAATTTGCCGCACAGCCCAAATATGCGAAAAAGATCACCGAAGCCACCTCATTTCCTCAAGCGTTAACCAACACAGAAGCAGAAAACTACTATTCTAAGTTTTATGATCAATATAAAGAAATCGAAATCGAACCGTACTTTGACCGCGTCTATCTCCCGAGCGGAATGTGGGACGTCATGGGGACGACGGGACAGGAACTTTTGGCCGGTACGTTAACGCCGAAGCAGGTATCGGAAAAAATGAAACAGGAATACAGCAGATTACAAGAACAATAGAAAGGATCGTTATCATCATGATGAAAAAAGAAGGGTGAAATGATGAGCGAATTAGCTAAAGAAAAAAGTCTGACTATTGCGGAAAATAGAAGGGGATTTGTGAGAAAAAATGGATCGCTCTGGTGGATGTATCTTCCCGCCTTAGCGCTTGTATCCATCTTTATAATTTATCCGTTTGCGAGCGGCATTAAAATCACGTTTACGAACTGGAACGGTTTTTCACAGTCGTATGACTGGATCGGCTTTGCCCAATATAAACGGATGCTGGCCGACCCGGCCACATGGCTTGTCGTCAGAAACACCCTCCTGTATGGACTGGGCAGTACGATTTTGCAAAATGTCATCGGTCTTCTCTATGCCCTCCTGCTGTTTAAAAGCATCAGAATGAAAGCGTTGACACGTACGGTTGTCTATTTGCCCGTCATCATCAGCCCGCTGATCATGGGGTATATCTGGTATTTTTTCTTCTCCTATGAAGGAGGCGCCTTGAACGATGTGCTGAAATTATTCGGGGCAGGTCCTGTAAACGCCTTGAGCAGCCCGGAAATCAATCCGTGGATTATTGTATTTGTCAATTCGTACCAGTTTGTCGGTGTTGCGATGGTCATTTATTTAGCAGGTCTCGGAAGCATTCCGAAAGATTTTTATGAAGCAGCGCAAATCGATGGAGCAAGCGGTTTTCAGCAGTTTTGGAAGATTACGCTGCCGCTGTTGATGCCTTCTGTCACAATCAATATGGTCATCAATATCATCGGCGGACTGAAGCTGTTTGATGTCATTTTAGCGCTGACAGGAGGCGGTCCGGGAAATGCTTCGCAATCGATGTCGACTTTTATGTATGATTTGTATTTTAAAAGGCAGGATGCCGGCTATGCAGCCGCTCAGGGGGTTTTCATGGCGGCGTTGATACTGCTGATCAGCTTTACGGCTCTTATTTATTTTAAGCGCAAGGAGGTCGAAGCCTAGATGAATCACCAAGAGAAAAAGAAGCGGGCGCTGTGGACGGCCCTGGCGGCATGCATTACCATTTTCCACCTGATTCCGTTTTATATTTTGCTGACGACCGCGCTGAAAGCAAAGGGGGATTTCAGCTCGAAATGGAAGTTCCCTGACGAAATCAGCCTCGGTAATTTCGCAGAAGCATGGGATAAAGCAGGTCTGGCCGGCTCGTTTTTCAATACCGCTGCGATCACTCTTGCTTCGGCGGCTCTGTTGATTGTGATCGGCTCTCTGGCGGCCTATCCCCTCGCCAGGCGCAGAACAAAGCTCAATCAAGCCGTATACTTCCTGTTTATTGGCATTATGATCATTCCGCCGCTGACATCCATGGTTCCTTTATACAAAATGGTGGTGGAATTCGGCATGCTGAATACGCTCGAGATCGCGATATTGAATAATACGGCGGCTTATATGCCCTTGACGATTTTTTTGTATGCCGGATTTATCCGCTCGACGATTCCGAAAGAGCTTGAAGAGGCGGCGAGAATCGACGGGGCGAGCACGGCGGGCATTTTCTTCAGAATCGTCTTTCCTTTATTAAAGCCGGTGACTGCGACGATTTGCATTATTGCCTGTGTATTCATTTGGAACGACTATCAGTTTTCGATCTTTTTCCTTCAAGACAAAAGTGTGCAGACTTTGACTGTGGCGATTGCCGGATTTTTTGGGCAAAATGCGAACAACCTGCACTTGGTGGCTGCAGCTTCGCTGATGGCGATGCTGCCGATGACGATTCTATTTTTATTCCTGCAAAAGTACTTTATAAAAGGATTATCAGCAGGAGCGCTAAAAGGTTAGCGGAAATTTCACGGGGAAAGGAAGATATGAATGACTAAAATTGCTTTTATCGGAGCCGGAAGCACGATTTTTGCGAAAAATGTGCTGGGGGACTGTCTGATGGTTCCGGCGGTCAACGGATTTGAATTTGCTTTGTATGATATCGATCCGAAGCGCCTCAAAGAATCTAAAGACATGCTTGAGCATTTAAAAAACCGCTATAATAACAAGGTATCGATCCGTGCTTATGACGATAGAAAAGAAGCTTTGGCGGGGGCGAAATATGTGATCAATGCCATTCAGGTCGGCGGCTATAAACCGGGCACAGTCATCGATTTTGAGATCCCGAAAATGTACGGCCTCAAGCAGACGATTGCCGATACGGTCGGAATCGGCGGGATATTCAGGGCGCTGCGGACGATACCCGTTTTATTGGATATGGCAAAAGACATCGAAAGCGCGGCGCCCGACGCCTGGCTCTTAAATTACACAAACCCGATGGCTTCTTTAACCGGTGCGCTTCTTCGCTACACGGACGTGAAAACGGTCGGTCTTTGCCACAGCGTACAAGTATGCACAAAAGACCTTTTCAAATCCCTCGGCATGAAGCATGAACGAATCGAAGAAAGAATCGCCGGCATTAATCATATGGCTTGGCTTCTTGAAGTCAAGCAAGACGGAAAAGACTTGTATCCAGAAATCAAAAAACGGGCAAAAGAAAAACAGAAAATGAAACATGATGACATGGTCAGATTTGAACTGATGGATAAATTCGGCTACTATGTGACCGAATCGTCCGAACATAATGCGGAGTACCACCCTTATTTCATCAAAAGCCATTATCCCGAACTGATTGAAGAGCTGAATATTCCGATTGATGAATACTTGAGAAGGTGCGAGAAGCAGATTCAAAACTGGGAAAAGATGCGCGGCGAAATCGTCGGTAACCGGAACTTAACCCACGAGCGGTCAAACGAATACGGCTCAAGAATCATCGAAGCGATGGAAACCGGACAGCCGTTTACATTCGGCGGAAATGTCTTGAATAAAGGATTGATTACAAACCTTCCCGAAAAAGCCGTCGTTGAAGTGACGTGCGTCGCTGAGCGGAACCGGATCACTCCGTGCGCCGCGGGCGAGCTGCCTGAACAGCTGGCGGCTTTAAACCGCACCAATATCAATACACAGCTGTTAACGATTGAAGCGGCAATAACAAAAAGAAAAGAGCACATTTACCATGCTGCATTACTTGATCCGCATACGGCTGCGGAATTATCGATGGATGATATCGTAAGCATGTGCGATGAATTGATCGAAGCACACGGCGACTGGCTGCCGGAATTTGAATAAAAAAATAAAGCCCGAGCGAAGGAATCAGCCTTCAGCTCGGGCTTTTTTCAGGCGGGGGTGTGAATATTTTTCCGACTTTTGATGAAGCAATCGGAAGAATGGAGGAAGCATCGCGATTACGAGCACGACCCGCAACACTTGGACGGCGACGACGAACGTAGAGTCGGCGTGAAGCGTGACAGATGTTGTCGCCATTTCCGCGATTCCCCCCGGAGCAAACGCCAATATGGCCGTTGTCAGCGAAATGCCTGCCGCTTTAGCGGTGACGGCGGCGCTTAAAATCATCGCAATGATCAGTCCGACGGAGCTGGCAAGTGCGACGATCAGCGTTTTTCTGACACCGATAAACATTTCTTTGCTGATTTTTGAACCGATCGTCGCGCCGAGACAAATTTGCGACAGCACTGAAAAGCCGTGGGGCCACCAGGCTGTTGCGCTGAGCCCGGTCATTGAAGCGCCTGCGATTTGCAGAACGGCCGCACCGGTCATGCTTCCGAGCAGCCATGGCGCCGGAAACCGCAGTGCTTTCATCGCTTTGCATACCCCGAATCCGCCCAGCACGATCAGCGCAGTCCATGCGAGATGAGGCGCTTCAAATGCCGATGTTCCCGCGGCGATCACTTGACTGCCGGCAGCATGGGCGTCAGGCTGCTTCGCATTTATGAAAAAAACGAAAAAGGGAATGGTCATGACGACCAGAAGCACACGTATCATCTGTACGAGACTGACGATTGCCGTGTTCGCTCCCACTTCCTGAGCGATGCCCGGCATCGCGGAAAGCCCGCCGGGGGCCGTTCCCACAAAACTCGTCAGCATATCGGTCTTGCTGAACCTCCACAAGACAAAGCCCGACAGCATGGCGAACACGACGGAAAGGAGGAGCATAATGCCGACAATCAGCCAATTTTCCTTAAAGATCGAAATCACGGACATGTTGATTTTCTGGCCGAGCTCAATTCCCAATAGCATTTGGCCGAACTGAAGCCAGCCATGATGGATGCCGTTTTGTCTGACAGCAGCCTTTAACGGTGACAGGCGAAACAGCGACAGACAAGCAGCTGCAGTCATTGTGCCGACCATCCAGCCGATCGTCATGCCGGTCAATGAGAGAAGAAATCCCCCAAAGCTGCTGATTAATATCAATAATATATCCCGAAGGAAATCTCTTTTTTCCCTCAAATGAAAAACCTTCTTCCTGATTACTGCAATCATTTTGTTCACTAAGTAAAATATTTCTCTATATCACTATATAATAATTTTAGTGATTGGTAAAATACGAATTTATTTAAAAGATTAATAAGAAAAACTGATCGTTCATTTTTGAACATAACAGATCGAACATATGAATACATTAAATTAGATTCGATCATAAATAGAGGTGAACCGATATGAAACATTCCAAGGAATCATTCACCAAAGTCAAATCGTATCGTCCGTTTCACAGCGCTTTTGATCCGTGTCCTCCGATCGGTAAAAAATACTACAGAACCCCTCCAAATCTATATCTAGGTTTTCAGCCCCGCGGCCTTCCGCAGTTTTCCCCGATGGAGGCGCTGCAAAAAGGGACGCTTTGGCCCGTATTTTACGATCATTATGAAAATCCGTATGAAGATGGGAGGTAAGGGGGGTGACGAACTCTTTACCGCAAGACTATTATCAAAGGCTCCATGAAATTCAGGCCGTCGATTTTGTCATCGTTGAGCTGATGCTTTATCTTGACACACATCCCGATGATACCGACGCCATCAGACAATACAACCAGTATGCTGGATATTCAAGAAAACTGAAAGCGAAGTTTGAATCAAAATACGGCCCTTTGACGCAAGGGAGCCCGGATCAGACGGAATCCTATTGGAGTTGGAAAAGAAGTCCTTGGCCGTGGCAAGTTTAATAGAGGAAGGGAGTCAGGTTCATGTGGCTTTATGAGAAAAAACTGCAGTATCCTGTTAGGGTGAGAGAATGCAATCCGAGACTTGCCAAATTTTTGATCGAGCAATACGGCGGAGCGGACGGCGAATTGGCTGCGGCACTCCGCTATTTGAACCAGCGCTACAGCATACCTGATAAAGTCGTCGGACTGCTGACGGACATCGGTACGGAAGAGTTTGCTCACCTTGAAATGATTGCGACGATGGTATATAAATTAACAAAAGACGCGACACCCGAACAGATGAAGGAAGCCGGTCTCGGCGATCATTACGCAGACCATGACAAAGCCCTGTTTTACCATAACGCTGCCGGCGTTCCATTCACCGCTACATACATCCAGGCAAAAGGCGATCCGATTGCCGATTTATATGAAGATATAGCGGCTGAAGAAAAAGCGAGGGCTACGTATCAATGGCTGATTGACATGTCGGATGATCCTGATTTAAATGACGGGCTGGCGTTTTTACGGGAAAGGGAAATCATTCATTCACAACGCTTCCGCGAAGCTGTCGAAATTTTGAAGGAAGAGCGCGACCGTAAAAAAGTATTTTAAACAGCAAAAAGCCGAAAATACGATTGATATTTTCGGCTTTTTATTTATTGCACAGGGCTCGCAAGCAGCTCTTCTGCGCGGTCGCGCAGCACATACTTTTGGACTTTTCCGGATGCGGTCAGCGGGTATTCGTCGACCAGAAATACGTACTCCGGAATTTTGTAATACGAAAGCTGTCCTTTGCAAAAATCTCTGACCTCTTTAAACGTCAGCTTTTTGCCCGGCTGGCATTTAATAAAGGCCGCCGTTTTTTCCCCGTACTTTTCATCAGGAACGCCGACAACCTGTACATCGACAATATCCTCATGTTCATAAAGGAATTCCTCTATTTCACGCGGGTATATGTTTTCACCGCCGCGGACGATCATATCTTTTAAACGCCCGGTAATCCTTACGTATCCGTCCCGGTCCATTTCGGCCAAATCGCCGGTATGGAGCCAGCCGTCTTCATCAATGGCCTTTTTGGTGGCTTCGTCCATTTTATAGTATCCCTTCATGACGAGGTATCCTCTTGTGCACAGTTCGCCTTGCTCATCCGGGCCGAGCGTTTCCCCCGTATCAGGATCGACGATTTTCATTTCTACATGCGGATGCACTTTACCGACGGTTTCAACGCGGCGTTCGATCGTGTCGGTGACCGTTGTTTGCGTAATCACGGGTGAAGACTCCGTTTGTCCGTATGCGATTGTGATATTCGTCATATTCATTTGCTTCATCACTTTTTTCATGACTTCTTTAGGACACGGGGAGCCTGCCATGATTCCGGTCCGCAAAGAAGATAGGTCATAGTTTGCGAAATCGGGGTGGGTGAGCTCGGCGATAAACATTGTCGGCACACCCTGCAGTCCTGTACAGCGCTCTTTTTCGACCGTTTGCAGGACGATGTCCGGTTTGAATTCGATGATCGGCAGCATGGCCGCGCCTGACGCGACACAGGCAAGCGTGCTTAGCACACAGCCGAAGCAGTGAAACAGAGGAACCGGAATACACAGCCTGTCTTCGCTCGTCAGCCCCATTCTGTCGGCAACGATCGCCGCATTATTGACGATATTGTAGTGAGTCAGCATAACACCTTTTGGAAAGCCGGTTGTTCCCGATGTATACTGCATATTGATCACATCATCGTGTGTGAGTGACTGCTCTCTTTCGAAAAGGTCGGCATCAGAGACCGTTTCGCCCAGTTTGGCGATGTCGGCAAAAGCCGTCATATGTTCAGGGATTTTATTCTTGCCAAGGTAGACGAGATTTTTCAGCTTCGGCAGCTTTTCCGGATTTTTCTTGATCTCGTCGACCATATCGATATAGGATGTCCCTTTGTAGCCGTCCATTAGAAAGAGGGTGGTGGAATCGGAATGTACCAATAAGTACTCAAGTTCTCTCGCCTGATAGCTTGTATTGACGGTGACGAGCACAGCGCCGATTCTCGCCGTCGCAAACTGGAGCAGAATCCATTCCGGAATATTGGATGCCCAGATGGCGACATGCTCTCCTTTTTGAATGCCGAGCGCGAGCAGCCCTTTTGCAATTTTAGAAGTTTCTTCAACAAGCTCCTGATACGAATATCTTAAATCGAGCTCAGAATATACAACCGCTTCATGATTCGGAAACCGGCCGGCGGTTGATTTTAAAAGCCCGCCGATCGTTTGTTTTTTTAATGTAATCATAATGCCTCCTTGCCTCCCGAATAAAAACTGTTTCTATTATAGCACTTTGTTCTAATACCAGGTACTAAAAAGGGTTAGTTTTTTCTTAGCCGGGAAGATAATGTTAACACTGTTCGATATTGTGCAATCCCGCTGGCAGCCACGATTCCTGCAATGGCAAGAAAAAGCGCTGCCCCGCCGAACTTGATGAACATCATCCCGCCTATAAAAGGACCGATTGTCCGGGAAATATCCCAATGCAGGCCGAAAAATGCAAAATATCTGCCCCGCATATGATCGGGAGCAAGGCGCGAGACAAAGGTTTGCATGTGATTCAGCAGCATGCTTTCTGCCGCCGTAAATAAAACGGCAGTCGAGAGCAGCCAAAAGATCGATGATGAAAAAGCGAAACCAATCGCTGCCACAGCGTAGCATACGTATGATATGGAAACGACCGTTTTGATGTTCAGTCCTTCCGTCCATTTGACGAGCGGAATTTGCATCGTAATGCTAAGAAGGGCGCGGCACACTGTATAAACAGTCAAGGTGAATAGGAAATCTTCAAAAAGAGTTTCGAGATAAAGGCGGTAGTTTGACTCCAGCTGAGCATAGAACAGGCTGACGGGGACCGACAAGAACATCAAGGACAGAACCGGACGGTGCTGAAGAAATACCTTTTTTGCGGAAAGAAGTTTTTCCCTCTCTAAAATCTCCTTTTGCCTTTTTGACCGCCATACCTCGGGCATTTTAAAATAAACAGCAAGCCAATAGAGAAAAAATGCACATGCCTGAAAGCCGAACATCAGGCTTGGCTGATAGGAATAGACTGCAAGGCCGGCGGCCGGACCGACCGCGGCGCCCAACCCTTCAATGGCATGAAGGACAGCGAACGCTTCAGAGCGACGCCCGCTTTCGGTGCTGTCCGTTATCTGGGCCCGCTGTGCAGGGATGTACAAAGCTCCCCCGATACCGTTCAGTACATAAAAAAAAGCGAACAGCCAAATGTGATCCGCCATCATAAAACCGGCGGCAGAGACGGTCTGAAAGGCGAGCGCTGCCAGGATGACCTTCCGTCTTCCGATCCGGTCCGTCAGTCCTCCTGCGGCCAGCGTCACCGCGACCTCCGTCAGCGGTCTTGCCCCGATGACGAGCATAACCGGCAATATGCCGGTTCCAAGCACATCATACAGATAAAAAAGGAGGAAAGGGGCCAGCATGGCTCCCGTTATTCCGGTCAGGAACTCTCCGAAGAAGCAAATCAGCACGGGGGAACCGTACCTTTGTTTTAAACGGTTCATATCATTTCCTCCTTCAACATAGCAGTGCAATTAGTGTAAAATGTAAAATCATCAGTAAAAAGGACAGAAAACCAGGGGAGAAATTTCCCCTTTTAAAAAGCGGGGGATAACGGAAATGAAATCGATCGAACATTACATGGAACTCACCGCGGCAATTAAATGCGAAAGCGAAGGGGAGGCAGAAGAGATTTCAGTTAATGAAATCGCGGATATTCTGTATTGCACACCGAGGAACGCAAAACTGATTTTAGCGAAACTTGAAGGTTTGCAGTGGATTGCTTGGAAAAGGGGAAGGGGGAGAGGAAACAAATCAGAAATCCGCTTTTTAAAAGAACCTTGTGAACTGCTGCTTGAAACGGCGAAAAATGATACGAAAGAAGGGAAAATCGACCGGGCGAGACACCTTCTCGAAGCATATCAGCATTCGTGTCCGGGCGCATTGCCTTCATATAAAGAGTGGCTCGAGCGCGTTTTCGGCTTTCAGACCGAATCGGAGGGCAGCAGGCAAAAAGATGTGCTGAGGCTCATGACCGCGATGGAGCCGGATCATTTTAAGCGTCTTGATCCGCGCCGTATTTATCTGCGTTCAGAGAGCCATATCGTGAAGCAGGTATGTGATACATTGATCCGTTTTAATGAAAAGGAAGGAGGTTTTATGCCGCATCTTGCCCATCACTGGGAATGTGACGCTGACCAAAAAACGTGGACGTTCTATTTGAGGAAAGGGATCTATTTCCATGATGGCTCAACATTGACAGCCGAAGATGTTAAATACTCGTTTGAGCGTTTTAAGCTGGATGATGAAAATAAATGCAAATGGCTCGCAGAGGATATCGAAAACGTTGCCGTCAGGGATGAATATAGCTTTGATATTTGTTTAAAGGCGAAAAACTCGCTGTTTTTGCATCATCTTTGCGATGAAAGGCTGTCTATTTTAAACCGCCATCAGAATGACGGGCTGTTGATCGGGACGGGTCCTTTCAGACTTGTCCGCCGGGATGACCGGATTCTCGCGCTTGAAGCGCATGAGCGATATTTTCAAGGGCGGGCTTTTTTAGACCGGATCGAACTATGGTATATGGATGGCAATTTTTCTTTTGTCGACTACGGTTTTTATATGGAAAAAGAAGAACAAAGCCGGGTTTTCGATGAATGGCACGAGGAAAGGAATGTTCAGTACCTCTCGTTGAATGCAAACAAATCGGGGCCTCTCAAACATAAGGCGTTCAGAAAGGCTTTGCGGCAAATCATTTCTCCTTCAGATATGGTCAGTGAATTAGCCGGACAACGGACGGCTCCGGCGGGTGGCTTTCTAAACAAGGGTCTTCCGCCTGAATCCGGGGACGACGACATCGGCAAGCTGCTCACGGAAGGCGATTACAAAGACGATCCGCTTCTGCTTTATACGTTTTCCGAACCGGATCACCGGGAGGATGCGTCATGGATCCAAAAGAGGTGTAGGCGGTACGGCATCGCACTAGAGGTTTGTTATATGAAAGCGGATGAGCTCATGAAGGAAGAAGTGATCGCAAAAGCCGATTTGATTCACGACAGTGCGACATTCGGGCGTTCGGAAGAAATGAGCTGGCTTCACCTCCTTTTAACGGAAAACAGCTTTTTACATGTCCATTTGCCGGGGGAATGGCAGAGGAAATCCGCCTTGATGAGGGATGAGCTTCGTTTCATCGATGAGCATTCCAAGCGGATCAGCTTTCTTTGTGAGGCGGACCGCGCTTTGACAGAAGATGTTTACACGATTCCGCTTTATCAAAACAATATTCGCGTCAAAGCGGGGGAAGCCATTCAAGGCATTGCGCTTAACGAAGAAGGATGGATTGATTTTTACGGCATCTGGTACAAAAAAGAGGCTCTTCTGTAAGAGCCTCTCCATTGGGTTTCTTAATGACCGGAATGTCCTCCATCCGCTGATTTAATTTCCAGTATGTCATCAAGAATGCCTTGCGTTCGAAATGAAATCTCATTTTCTGATCCGAGAATGAATGCATGGTTGTAAGGGCCGTCCTGCGGTCTGTCCCGAAAAGAAGGCTCGATCTCGGATAAATAGCTGTACATCGTACTGTCCGCCTGTCCATTTTTGAGTAAAAGCAGGGGCGCGTGTTTTCCCAAATGGGAAAATGGCGCTCCGGCAAGCGCCAGCTCGGGCGCAGACGTTGATGCGAACGACAGTCCGTGTCCCGGATCTGTGATTCCCCACCCAAAACCGGTGTTTTTATCGCTGAATTTCGCAAACGCAATCGAATTTGCGACAGGAGTATCTCCGGAAATTCTTTTGACTGTTCCGTATTCCTTTAATGCATCCTCCGTTTTTTCCGATATGGCTTTTTTAGGGCCGAGAATATAGATGTTTGCTTTGCCGTCCCTTTTCTTTAATGCTTCGGCCGTCTCTTTGGGAATGCCTTTTTTGTTCACGTACAGGATCGGCTCAGGCATGTGGGCGATCCAGTTTACAGCCGGGAGCGAATAAAGTTCCGCATCTTCCTCAGATGATCCGATGATAACGCTTTTCGGATACTCATCGGCTGCATCCGCGTATTCTTTGTCAATCTCTTTTGCCAGATCAGCCGCGTTCTTCCCTTTCAGCTCTTTTATTTTAAAAGAGTTCAAAGCTTGAAGCGCTTTTGAATCGAATTCTCCGACAGCCATGATTTGCGTTCCGTCTGAAGTGCCCGTCGGGTTCAAGCGCTTGATTTCGTTCTGAATCTGCCCGGAGATTTTCCCTTTTTCCGCGATTAAAACAGGTCCGTTATTCGGGTGATGGATCAGATCAGCTGATGCAAGAGCTGCCTGCCATGATCCGCCCGAAACTAAAATCACTGCGCCCGGCCTGTTTTGTTTATGCGTGGCCGGCCATATCGTTTGAGAGGTTTTGATGCTCATTTCTTCCGGGGTATTCGCGTCAAGTCTTGTCGTGTTCTTTGTGTTTTTTACCAGAAGCCCTTCTTCCGCCCGCTTATTGAAATCATTCGGAAGAGAAGCGGCGTCTTTTTCTTTCATCTCCGAATGATTCTTCGTATGCTGCTCCTCATGTCCGCCCGTGTTTCCCGAGCCGGAATTTTGGCATGCTGCGAGCGGAAGCGCGAAAACAAGCATGACAAAAAGTAAACCGGATTTCAATTTCATGGTGTTTTCCTCCTTTTTGGTTCAGATTACTGAGTAGTATACCCGGGAAATGTGCAAAACTGGTGCAGACATCTCGACATTTGTTACACATTAGAAGGCAGCGTGATGATAAATTCGCTTCCTTTCGGGGTTCTGTTTTTCACTGCAATCTGCCCGCCGTGAAGCTCGATGATTTCTTTCACGATGGCCAGGCCCAGCCCGGTACCGCCGGTTTGTCTGGATCTCGACTTATCGACCCGGTAAAAGCGCTCAAAAATATAATCCCGTTCTTCTTCCGGAATGCCGCAGCCTTCGTCCGCTACCGTAATCTTGACCTGGTCCTCTGCTTTTGCTGCGGTGACGACCGCTGTTGAATCAGGATCGGAGTATTGGCGGGCGTTGTTCAGCAAATTTGAGATCACTTGTGAAAAACGGACTTCATCGACTGAGACGTAAAGAGCCGCCGGGATGTCGAATGAAAGTCTGATTCGTTTTTCCGAAAAAGCTACCGCCGCTTTCTGAACTTCTTTTTTTATGAATGTGTGCAGGTGAACCTGTTTCTTACTAATTTGAAATCCGGGCTGTTTCAGTTTTGTCAGCAAAAATAAATCGTCAACAAGGGTGTTTAAATTGTCCGCTTCCTCTTTGATGATCGACAAGTACTGATTTCTGGCTTGTTGATCGAGTTTATCTCTCATCGCGACATCTGTGTAACCTTTTATATATGTAATTGGAGTCCGGAGCTCATGAGCGACGCTTGACAGAAAATCGTTTCGTTCTTTTTGAAGCCTGCTGAGATTTGAAGAAAGGCTTTCGATCGATGCGGCGAGCTCGCCGAGTTCATCGTTCCTTTTGATATCAAGCGGAATCGAAGCTTGACCGTTTTTGATGCCTTCGGTTGCCTCCTTCAGTTTAATAATCGGCTTCGCTAATACACGGCTGAACCAAAGAATAGCTGCGGCCGTTAAGACGCCGGTTACGCCGAAGCTGAGGAAAAACCGCTTCGTAATGCTTGCCACCAAGGATTTTATCGAGGAGGTCTCCAAATACATGAAGACGTAGCCGGCCGTTTCCCGCCCGTTCATGATCGGACTGATCGTACAAATGTACTTTGATGTATTCCAATGGGACGATAAAGCGGCCCCTTTCCTCGGGATGTTTTTTTCTTCGAAATGAAGGTGTTCCGTCATGTCTCCCGGGGCAGACTGCGCCAATACGCGTCTATTATGGTCCGTTATGATCACGTTTGTCCGGGCTTCGGTTTCCATCAGGGTGACGTGGTCTATCGTCCTTTTGTCAAAATGTTTTTCGAGGACGTCTCTGTGGCTGTTGCCCCTTAGTTGGAGCGCGCGGATTTCTTCGTTTATTCTTGTGTTGATAATCGTTGTAGACAGCGCCGCAAAAAGGATGGCTTCGATGAAAAGGATTAAAATGAAAAATGAACCTGCGAGCTTAAATGAAATCTTTTTCATGCACCGGTTCCTTTGCTTGTCCATTTGTAGCCGACGCCGTAGACGGTCCGGAGATGATCTTCAACCGGAAAGCCCGCTTTTTTCAATCGGTTTCGCAAATTTCTCATGTGCGAATCGATGGTTCGGGGCTCGATATCAGAGTTGAACCCCCAGATGTTCTCAATCAATTGGTCTCTCGAAAGCGCTTGATCCGTGTGGTTTAAGAGCGTTCCGAGCAGATCGAATTCACTTGGCGTAATGCCGATTTCCCGTTGATTGACATGCAAGGTATGATGCTGTTTATTCCAGATTAAACCGCGGAACCGGATTTCATGAAACCGGCGGGTTCTGCGCAGGACGGCTTCTATTCTGGCAAGCAGCACTTTTTCGCTGAACGGTTTTGTTAAATAATCGTCTGCGCCGCAGTTCAGTCCGCGCACAATGTCATCCTGCCCGTTTTTAGCGGTGAGCATGATAATCGGAACGCTTGTCAATCTTCGGATCTCTTGGCAAACCATCCATCCGTCCATCTCAGGCATCATAATATCGAGAATAACAAGATCAAAATGGCTCATTTTTATTAAATCCAGGGCTTCTTTTCCGGTGGCGGCTTTTGTGCATGAATAATGTTCTAAATAAAGCTCCAGCAGATCGAGCATCCGGATTTCATCATCGACAAGCAGCACGTTCAATGTTTTAGCACCTCTTTAGTCAAAATAAAAGTCCGCTACTTAAAAAAATATACCCTATAAGGGTATATTGATCAAGGCGGGAGGAACGGGATCACCTCTTTGACAAGAAGTATAAAAACCAGACTGCATGGTTTTGTTCGTCAGCTGCCGCGCGCTTGAACGCCTCCCGTATCGCCCGGTCTTTCACATAGTCTGCGATGTCCAAATAAAAATCAACCGTTTCTTGTTCGTCTTTAAATGCGGACTCCAGCGCGTTTCGATACTGTTCCGGACAAGGCTCAGTTATGGAAATGTCAGGCTTTCGGCCGGTAAGAGACGTATAAAATGTTAGGAACGCATTAAAGTGGCGGATTTCGTCTTGCCTGATTTCTAAAATCTGCTTTTTTGTTTCGGAATCCGGCGCCTTTTGGGCGATTTTTTCATAGCAGACGACCGCGCTGTGCTCTCCGTTTATCGCTTTTTCAAGATCTTTGATCAGTCTGTTGTTTTGCCTAAGGGGATAGGCGTGATGATACGGCTGAACATACCACATGTTTTTCACCTCAACACTTTATATTTGACGTCCTGCCATTATATGTATGTGATCGCTTGCATGTGCCTATGGTAAAGTTTGAGCCTCGAACATGTGTCAAAATGATGTGCGGTGAGTACAATCTATTTTAAAAAAATGAAGTTTGACGTAAAATGGTTGTTAGTGCCGAATTGGTGATATACATATCAAAATGGAGTGAGACTATTGAAAAAGGTAATATTGAGGGCCGTGGCCGTCTTGATGTCGGTTGTGTTGTTCGCCGGCTGCCAGGCGGAAAAAGGGGGATCAGCCAAGGGGAAGTCTGAAAAAGTTCAAATTACGGTTTCCGCGGCTGCGAGTCTCAAAGATGTATTAGCGGAACTTTCCTCTGTATTTGAGAAAGATCATCCGAATGTCTCCATAAAGTTTAATTTTGGTTCATCGGGTGCATTGCAGCAGCAGATCGAACAGGGCGCTCCGGCTGATTTGTTTTTTTCTGCCGCTGAAGACAAATTTAATAGAGTAGTTGATCAAGGCTTAATTGACAAAAAAGACTCTGTCAAGCTGGTCGAAAACAGTCTGGTGCTGATTGTTCCGAAAGGGAAAAATCAGCATGTCAACAGCTTCAAAGATTTGGCGGATGACAAAGTCGAAAAGCTTGCGGTCGGCAAACCCGAATCAGTGCCTGCCGGAAAATATGCAAAAGAAACGTTGACGAACCTTGACGTATGGTCTAAAGTGCAATCTAAACTCGTCTACTGCAAAGATGTAAGGCAGGTCCTTTCTTATATCGAAACAGGCAACGCGGATGCCGGAATTGTTTACCGGACGGATGCCCTTTCATCAGATCAGGTCGAGACCATAGAGACGGCAAAAAGCGATCTGCATACACCGATTGTCTATCCGCTCGGAATTGTAAAAAATACAAAGTACAGGGAACAGTCTGAGGAATTTTATCAATTCCTGCAAAGCGACCAAGCCGTCAAGGCGATGGAAAAGTACGGATTTAAGAAGGGCTGATCGCCGTTATGCTTGAGGAATTCTTTTCCCCAATTGAAATTTCGATTCAAGTATCAGCTGCAGCGGGCATCATCGCTGTTTTGCTTGGAACTGCTGCAGCGAGGCTCCTGGCGAATCGAAACTTTAAAGGCAAGTCCGTTATCGAGACGGTGATGATGCTGCCGCTCGTACTGCCGCCGACCGTTGTCGGATTCTTTTTAATCGTGATCTTCGGAAGGCAGAGCGTGATCGGACGCTTGATAGAAAACGTATTTCAAGCACCGGTTATTTTCACCTGGTGGGCAGCCGTGATCGCCGCTGCGGTTGTCGCGTTCCCGTTAATGTATCAGTCAGCAAAATCAGGATTTTTGGCTGTCGACCGCGACATCGAGGATGCCGCGAGGGTTGATGGAGCAAGCGAGTGGAGGGTGTTCCTTTTTGTCACCGTTCCCCTTGCATCAAATGGAATCATGACGGGGGTTGTGCTCAGCTTTGCGAGGGCGCTTGGCGAGTTTGGCGCAACGCTGATGTTTGCGGGTATCATCCCGGGGGTGACGCAGACGGTGCCGACGGCGATATACTTGGCGATCGATTCGGGAAATATGACGCTGGCATGGATGTGGGTCGTCTCTATCGCGATCATCTCGTTTTTGATGCTGTTTTTTGTGCAGTTCAAGCAAAAATAGCCGTATGGGGTGCAAGTGCTCATACGGTTTTTTCCCAGTTTTGGAGAATGGTTATTTTGCAGATGTTTCGATAGAATAAAGAGTAAGAAACAGAAAGGAGACGAGCTTAGTGGGAGCAGTATTTTTATCAGGCAGATCCGGGAGTGGGAAAACGACCTTTATCCTGAATGAAATCAGAGAAAAACTTCGCGATGAACCGCTCGGAAAACCGATCATTTTTCTAGTCCCGGATCAAATGACGTTTTTAATGGAATACGAGCTTAGCAAAACACCCGATTTGGGCGGCACCATCCGCGCCCAAGTGTACAGTTTTTCAAGGCTTGCCTGGCGAGTGCTCCAGCACACAGGAGGCATGAACCGGCCGTTTTTGACGGGGACGGGCATTCAGATGCTGCTTCGGAGACTGATTGAAGAGCATAAGGGCGAGTTTAAAGTCTATCAAAACGCAAGCGATAAAAGCGGATTTACGGAGCAGGTGGAACGGATGCTGACCGAATTTAAACGGCATTGTCTGCCGCCTGAAAGCATCCGGGACATGATAGAGGGGACGGGCAAATCGGAATACGAAGATGAACGGATCCTTTCCGATAAATTGCACGACTTATATATTTTGTACAGCAAGCTTGAGGAAAATCTGGAGAATCAATATGTTCAATCTGAGGATTATTTGACACTTTTGGCCGAGCAGATTCCGTATGCGGATGAGATTAGAAACGCTGCCGTTTACGTGGACGGATTTCACCAATTTACGCCACAGGAGATGAACGTGCTGGAACAGCTGATGGTCCATGCGGAGGAGATCACTTTTTCGCTGACGGCGGATAAGCCGTTTACGGCCAACAGCCCGAATGAGCTCCATCTGTTCAGAATGACCGGGAAAGCGTACTATGACCTTTACCAGAAGGCGAAGGAACTCGGCCTTGATCCGTCAGAAGTGCGGCTGGAAGAAACGAAACGGCACCAGCAACATCCGGAGCTCCGGCACCTTGAACGCTATTTTGACGAGCGTCCTGCGAAACCGTATCGCGGACGGACGGAATCGCTCCGCATCATGCAGGCGTCGAACAGAAGAACCGAGATTGAAGGAATTGCGCGCGAGATTCATTCTTTAATCCGCCAGGGCCGCTTCCGGCTTAGGGATATCGCCGTCATCGCCCGCAATGTCGAAGATTATAAAGATACGATAAAAGAAGTTTTTAAAGACTGCGAACTTCCTTTTTTCATAGACGGCAAAGAATCGATGCAAAATCATCCGCTTGTTGAGCTGATCCGTTCGACGCTTGATATCATTAAAGGAAACTGGCGGTATGAAGCGGTGTTCCGCTGTGTCAAAACGGAGCTTTTATTCCCGGAGGGACAGCCGAAGGAAAGGCTGCGCGAACAGATTGACCAGCTTGAAAACTACTGTATTGCGTATGGGATTAAAGGAGACAGATGGACAAGCAAAGATCCGTTTGTTTACAGAAGATACGCTTCACTTGATGAGGATTTCGCCAAGACAGATAAAGAGATTGAAACGGAAAATATGCTCAACGAATTAAAGGGCTGGATCGTTCCGCCGGTCCACAGGCTGCAGAAGCGCTTGAAAAAAGCTGACACAGTCAGGGAAATGGCCGAAGCCGTCTACCTTTATCTTGAAGAAGCCGATGTTCCGATGAAGCTTGAACAGGAAAGGCGGCTGGCCGAAGAAAGCGGTATGATTGCCGAGTCGCGCCAGCATGAGCAAGTATGGGATGCCGTTATTCAACTGTTGGACGAGTTTGTTGAAATGATGGGCACAGAGCGGATATCGTTTGCTTTATTTCAGCAAATGATTGAAACCGGCTTGGAGTCTTTGAAATTCGCGCTGATTCCGCCCGCTCTTGATCAAGTGTTTATCGGCAATATGGACCTTTCAAGGATGTACGGCACGAAATGCACATTTCTCATCGGTGTAAACGACGGCATACTTCCGGCGAGGCCTGCGGATGACGGCGTGCTTTCAGACGATGACAGAGAGTGGCTGAAACGAAACGGCGCACAGCTTGCGGCAACAGGGCGAGAGCAGCTTTTGGACGAGAATTTTCTGATCTATATGTCGCTTTCAAGCCCGTCTGAAAAGCTCTATGTCTCCTATCCGATCGCGGATTCGGAAGGGAAGACGCTGCTTCCTTCAACAGTGGTGAAACGTCTGAATGAACTGTTCCCGGATGGCGAAGAGAAGATGCTGATTCATGAACCCGAGCAGCTGAACGATGATGCCCAGCTTGAATTTCTCGTGAATAAAGGCGCCGCCTTGAGTCATTTGGCAGGGCAGCTCGGCATCTGGACGAGGCAGTATGCGATCAGCGATGTATGGTGGAGTACATACAATTTTTTAATGAATGAGCCTGACCGCATTTTTTCTCAAAATATCCTGTCCAGCCTGTTTTTCAGAAACAAGGTCGAAAACTTGAACCGGCATGTGAGCCGCGATTTATATGGGGAGCACATTCAGGGAAGCGTGTCGCGGATGGAGACGTTCAAAGCCTGTCCGTTTTCCCATTTTGCTTCGCACGGTTTAAAGCTGAAAGAACGCCAATTTTTCAAGCTTGAAGCTCCGGATATCGGCCAGCTGTTTCACTCGGCGCTGAAGCTGATTTCAGACCGGCTTCACGAGCTTAAACTGGATTGGCGCGACTTAACGAAAGCCCAATGCGAGACTTTGTCAGGTGATGCAGTTGAACGGCTCGCGCCAAAGCTGCAAAAAGAGATTTTGCTCAGTTCGAACCGTCATCATTACGTGAAGCAGAAGCTGCAAAAAATCATTGCCAGGGTATCGGGCATTTTAAGTGAGCATGCAAAAGCAAGCGGGTTTGCCCCCGTCGGTATAGAGCTCGGATTCGGGGGGAAAGGCCCGCTTCCTCCAATGCGTTTTACCTTGAAGAACGGCTGCACGATGGAGCTTGTCGGCCGGATCGACAGAGTGGATAAAGCGGAGAGCTCAAAAGGGCTGCTGCTTAGGATTGTCGACTATAAATCAAGCGATAAAGGCCTCGATTTGGCCGAGGTGTATTACGGCCTCGCTCTGCAAATGCTGACATATCTCGATTTGTCGATCACACATTCAACCGATTGGCTCGGCATAAAGGCATCCCCGGCAGGCGTGCTTTATTTTCATGTGCACGATCCGATGATCCAGGCTTCGGTGCCGCTCGGCCTTGATGAAATAGAAAAAGAGATTTTCAAAAAGTTCAAGATGAAAGGGCTGCTCTTGGGAGACCAGGAAGCGATCAAGCTGATGGACACCACACTGGAACAAGGCAGGTCGGACATGATTAGCGCCGGTTTGAAAAAAGACGGTTCGCTCCGTTCGGATTCTGACGTTATTGCAGAAGAGGATTTTCATGTGTTGAGGCGCCATATCCGCCGGACATTTCAGAAGGCCGGCGAGGAGATCACAGACGGCAAAGTGTCGATCGAGCCTTACAAGCTAAAAGACCGGACACCGTGCACATATTGTTCATACCGGTCATTCTGCCAGTTTGACGAATCGCTTGAGGAAAACGAATACCGGATATTAAAACCGGAAAAAGACAACGTGATTTTGGAGCGGCTGAAAAAGGAGGATGAGACAGATGGAGATTTCTAAACCGAAGGGCAGCACATGGACTGATGACCAATGGAAGGCGATCGTCTCATCCGGCCGGGACATTTTAGTTGCGGCAGCGGCCGGCTCCGGAAAAACGGCCGTGCTGGTTGAGCGGATCATTCGGAAAATAACGGATCAGGAACGTCCCGTAGATGTCGACAGGCTGCTTGTCGTCACCTTTACGAATGCATCTGCGGCTGAAATGAAGCACAGGATCGGCGAAGCGCTCGAAAAAGAGCTTGCCGAAAATCCGGGATCGCTTCATTTGCGCAGACAGCTTGCTTTATTAAATAAAGCGAGCATATCAACATTGCACTCATTCTGTCTTCAAGTCATCCGCAAATACTATTATTTGATCGATGTTGATCCGGCTTTCCGGATCGCTGATCAGACGGAAGGCGAGCTGCTAGGCGATGAGGTGCTGGACGAGCTGTTTGAAGAAGAATACAAAAAGCAAGATCCGGCCTTTTTTGAACTTGTGGACAGATATACGACAGACCGTCATGACCTCGATTTGCAGCATCTTGTCAAGCGGGTCTACAAGTTTTCCCGTTCGCATCCCGATCCGGAAGGCTGGCTTCACACATTTGTTGATCTGTATGACGCGGCTTCAGATACGAAAGTTGAGGCTCTGCCGTTTTATTCTTACATTAAAGAAGACATCGCACTCGTTCTGGAGGGGATGCGGCAAAAGCTGACCCGTGCGCTTGATTTGACAAAGCAGCCCGGGGGGCCTGCTCCGCGCGCCGAAAACTTCCTCGATGATTTAGCACAGATTGACAGGCTGATTCAGCAGCAGAATGATTTTTCGGCCCTGTACGAGCTTGTACCGGCCGTTTCGTTTCAAAGATTGAAGCCGTGCAAAGGAGATGCGTACGATCCTCGATTGGTTGATGAGGCGGCAGACCTCCGCAACAGCGCGAAAAAGCAATTTGAAAAGCTGAAAAGCGATTATTTTACGCGAACTCCCGAGCAGCACCTTGAGAGCCTGAGGGAAATGAAGCCGGTCATTCAGACGCTCGTCCAGCTCGTGTTGGAGTATGGCAAGCGGTTTGCGGACGCGAAAAAGGAAAAAGCGATCGTCGATTTCTCAGACCTTGAACACGACTGCCTTGCGATTTTATCCGGGAAAAACCAAGCCGGCGAAGCCGTGCCGAGCGAAGCGGCGATGTTTTACCGCCATCAGTTCGATGAAGTGCTTGTTGATGAATATCAGGATACGAACCTGGTCCAGGAAGCGATTTTAAAGCTCGTCGCCAAAGAGGAGCATGAGGGGAACCTGTTTATGGTGGGCGATGTCAAGCAGTCGATTTACCGGTTCCGCCTGGCAGAACCGCTTTTGTTCCTCTCGAAATATAAACGCTTTACAGACGATGGCTCGGGTTCCGGCCAGAAAATCGATTTAAATAAAAACTTCAGAAGCCGTTCAGATATTTTGGACAGCACGAACTTTTTATTTAAGCAGCTCATGGGAGAAAAGGTCGGGGAAGTCGAATATGACGAACAAGCAGAATTGAAGCTTGGCGCTACTTACCCGCCGAACGAAGCGACAAAAACGGAGCTTCTGCTCATCGAAAACCAGAGCGGCGCGCAGGATGAAGAGGCTGAAGAGCTTGAGGCGGTCCAGCTTGAAGCAAGAGCGATGGCCGGGCAAATCCGCAGGCTGATAACAGAAAAATTTCAAGTATATGATGCCAAAGCGAAAGCGTCGCGGAACATCCAGTACCGTGATATCGTGGTGCTTTTGCGGTCGATGCCTTGGGCGCCGCAAATTATGGACGAGTTTAAACAGCAGGGGATCCCGGTATACGCGAACCTCTCAACGGGTTATTTTGAAGCGACAGAAGTATCGGTCACACTGTCTTTATTAAAAATCATCGATAATGCTTATCAGGACATCCCGCTTGCGTCCGTTCTCAGATCGCCTGTTGTAGGTCTTGACGAAAATGAGCTTTCCTTGATCAGAATCAAGGATAAAAAAGCGCCGTTTTACGAAGCGATGAAAACATACCTTTCTGCAGCAGACGGCGATGAAAGGCTCAGCGAAAAGCTTCGCCGCTTTGACGCCCTGCTCAAAAAGTGGAGAGCGTATGCGAAAAACCACTCTGTGGCAGAGCTGATCTGGGAAATCTACCGGGATACGAAGTATTTGGATTATGTCGGCGGAATGCCGGGCGGAAAACAGCGGCAGGCCAATTTGCGCGCGCTTTACGACAGGGCGAGATCCTATGAAGCGACATCGTTCCGCGGTTTGTTCCGCTTTTTAAGATTTATTGAGCGAATGCAGGAGCGGGGTGATGATCTCGGAACGGCAAGAGCTCTGAGTGAACAGGAAGACGTTGTTCGGCTGATGACGATCCACTCAAGCAAAGGACTTGAATTTCCTGTCGTATTTACCGCCGGTCTCGGACGGAATTTTAATATGATGGACATGAACAAGTCTTATCTGCTGGATAAAGAGCTCGGTTTCGGAACGAAGTTTATTCATCCGAAGTGGCGGATCAGCTATCCGATGCTGCCGCTGATCGCGATGAAGAAAAAGCTCCGCCGCGAGCTTTTATCAGAGGAGCTCCGCGTCTTGTATGTCGCCCTTACCCGGGCCAAGGAAAAGCTGTACCTGGTCGGAACGGCGAAGGATAAAGAAAAGCTGCTTGCCGACTGGCGGTCACAAGCGGCAGGGTCTGAGTGGCTGCTCCCGGATTATGAACGGTTTCAGGCGAAATCTTACCTGGATTTCATCGGGCCTGCTTTGATGAGACACAGAGATATGGATGAATCCGGCGCGCCGCTAGTGATTGATGAGATCCGTGAACATCCGGCCCGCTTTCAGGTCAGCTGGCTGTCCGCCGCGGATCTTCAAGCAGAGGATGTTGATCAGGCTGGTGAAGAAAGACACGGCCGGCTCGCCCAAATTCAAATGGGGCTTCCGATCGACGGTTCGTTTGAGTATGAGCAACAAGTCAGAGAACGGCTGACATGGTCATATCCATACAATGACGCCGCCAAAGTCCGAACAAAACAGTCTGTCTCAGAAATGAAAAGACAGAAGGAATATGAGGATGAATACGGCGACCGCTCGCTGATCCGCCCATCAAAGGAGGCATTCCTGTTTAAGCGGCCGTCCTTTATGATGGCAAAAGGCCTGACTGCGGCCGAACGGGGAACGGCGATGCACACCGTCATGCAGCATATTCCGCTGACCCGTACGCCTGAAATAAATGAGCTCAGCCGTCTCCTTGACAGACTTGTTGAGAAAGAGCTGTTAACAGAAGACCAGCGGGCAGCGATTGAAGAAGACGATATTCTCGCATTCTTTGATACGGAAATCGGACAAAAGCTTCTCGGCGCCCGCCGCGTCGAACGGGAAGTTCCCTTTAACATGACGCTGTCCGCCAAAGAGGTTTATCCGGATCTTGAGTCAGCCGACGAACCTGTGTTGATACAGGGAATTATCGATTGTTTATTCGAGACGGAGGACGGTTTTTACCTTCTTGATTACAAAACTGACCGGATACACGGAAAGTACCGAAACGGCTTCGAAGGGGCCGAACCGATTTTAAGGAAGCGTTACGAAACACAAATTCAGCTTTATGCACGAGCCGTTGAAACGATGATTAAAATGCCGCTCAAAGGGCGTGCACTGTACTTTTTTGACGGAGGACACGTGCTCTTATTTTAATATGAAACCGGCTTCCCCCTGACGATTTGGGGGGAGCTTTAATGAAAAGAGAGGTGAGGCACACATGCGAATTTTACATACAGCGGACTGGCATTTGGGAAAAACGCTTGAAGGGAGAAGCCGCCTGAAGGAACAGGCGGACTTTCTTGAAGAGCTCACAAGGATCGTAAAAGATGAAAAGATCGACGCCGTTATCATGGCCGGAGACGCATTTGACACAGTGAATCCGCCTGCACTGGCTGAACAGCTTTTTTATGAAAGCCTCTCTGCCTTGTCTGACAAAGGAAACCGTCCGGTTGTCGTGATTGCCGGCAACCACGATAATCCGGACCGCCTTTCCGCGGCCTCTCCATTAACGACAGAACATGGCATCCACTTGATCGGGTACCCGAAGACTGAGCCAGTTGATATAGAAGTCGCTTCTTGTGGGGAGATCCTGTCAGTCGCAGCGCTCGCCTATCCTTCCGAGTCCAGACTGAATGAAGTGCTGTCGGAAACATTTGACGAAAAACTGCTGCGCGACCAGTATGATGAGAAAATCAAGCAGACCTTTCAGCGTATGTGCGGCAAGGCGAGAAAGGATGCGGTGCAGATTGCGGCAAGCCATATCTATGTGGCGGGCGGCAGCCAGACGGATTCTGAGCGGCCGATCGAAGTCGGAGGCGCATATACGGTGGCTGCGGAAAGCCTGCCGGAAAGCGCCGCCTATGTGGCACTCGGGCATCTTCATCGCCCGCAGACGATTAAACGGGCCCGCACGCTTGCCAGATATTCAGGATCACCGCTTGCCTACAGCTTCTCCGAAGCGGGATACGCAAAATCGGTCACTATTGTCGAAGCCGCACCCGGTCAAACGGCATCATGGGAAGAGGTCTATTTGACGAGTGGAAAACCGCTCGTCAAATGGAAGGCGGAAAAAGGGATGTCCCAAGTGTACAGCTGGCTGGAGGAAGAGCGGGACAAAAACGCGTGGATCGACCTTGAAATCCAACTGACAGACCAGCTGTCGATTGAAGAAATTCACCGTTTGAGGAAAGCGCATCAAGGCATCATCCATATTCGTCCGGTTTTTGAGGAAGCCGCCTCGGATGAAGAGAAGATCCGGTCCAGAAACGTGCCGATTGAAGAACGGTTTATAGCGTTTTATGAAAGACAAACCGGCGGAGCGGTTCCCGATGAGGAAACCGTCAAAATGTTTCTGGAGCTCGCCGCAGGATCGGAACAGGAAGAGGGTGATGAAACATGAAGCCGATTTCTCTGTCTATTAAGGGACTGCACAGTTTCAGGCAGGAGCAGGTGATCGATTTTGAGCGCCTGTGCGATGCCGGTGTATTCGGCATCTTCGGGCCGACCGGAAGCGGCAAGTCGTCAATTCTTGACGCGATGACTCTCGCTTTGTACGGGAAAGTGGAGCGGGCTGCCAATAATACGCACGGTATTTTGAATCATGCCGAAGATGAGCTTGCCGTATCGTTTACGTTTAAGCTGCAGACAGGCCATGAGACGGCTTATAAAGTGGAACGCGTCTTTAAGCGGACAGACGCCGTTAAGGTTAAGACGTCGATCTGCCGCTTCATTGAAATGAAAGAGGAACAAATCGTTCTAGCCGATAAAGCGAATGAAGTAAACCGGAAAATCGAAGAGCTGCTGGGCTTGACGATCGACGATTTTACAAGGGCAGTCGTCCTGCCGCAAGGGAAATTCGCCGAATTTCTTTCCTTAAAAGGAGCGGAGCGGCGGCAGATGCTTCAGCGCCTGTTCAACCTCGAACAATACGGGGACAGGCTCGTCAAAAAACTGAAGAAACAGGCGCAAACAGCACAGGCCAGAAAAAATGAGATGCTTGCCGAGCAGGCTGGATTGGGCGATGCGGGGGAAGAGGCGCTGAAACAGGCGGAACAGCATCTCGAAGAAGCCGAAAGCCTTTTGCAAAGCAAGAAGCGCGAACGAGACGCAGAAGCGCAGCGCTTTGCGGAGTATCAGGAGATTTGGAACCTGCAGCAGGAAAAAGAAAGCTATCTAAAAAAAGAGGCGGAGCTTTTAAAGAAACAGGAACAGATTCGGGAAAAAGAAAGCCGCCTGAACCTCGCCGAAACGGCAAATACGCTCAAGCCTTATGCAGACGCCTTTCTGGAAGCGCGGGAAGATGCCGAACGCGCACGCCGGGAAGAAAAACAAGCGCGGGAACAATTAGAACAATATGAAGAGCTTCATAAAAAAACAGAGCGCGAGTACGAGGAGTTCAGGCGTCTTAAAAATGAAAAGGAACCGGAGCTTCTCAAGCAAGAAGAACAGCTCACCGCTTTAAAGGAAATAGAAAACAAGCGGCTTGCCGCACAGGCCGAAGGCGAAAAAAAACAGCGCGAACAGCGTTTGAAAGAAGAGGAAATCAAGCATGCGGCAGACGAACTGGCCAAGGTGAAAAGCCTGCTTGAACGCGGAACAGCCAAGCAGAATCAGCTGAAAGCGGAGCTGAAATCTGTCCAGGTATCTAGCGAAGAGCGTAAAAACTGCCGAAATGCCAATCAGCTTGCTTTTCACATTCAGCAGCTTAACAACGATGCTGCTTTAGAAAAGGAACGGCTTGATCAGCAGGAGACGCTGATCAAAGAGCTTCAGCAAGAACAGCAAGCGGTGGATCAAAAGGTAAGCGCTGAAACCGAACGCATCCAGGCATTGTTTGCCGCTGTCGAACGAGCGTACGCGCTCGTTTGCGAAACGGACAGATCGCTCTCTGAGACCATCCGTCTCGCCTCTCAAAAAAAAGAAGAGATTGCGGCAAAACGGGAACAGGCATACCGTGATCAGCTGGCAATCGAACTGGCAAAGCAGCTCAAAGACGGGGAGCCTTGTCCGGTCTGCGGATCTGTACATCATGAAATGCCCGCCCGCGTCGGCACAGAAAGCCATTCCTCTAAAGAGGCGGAATCTGAACTGGAGAAAACGGAAGCCATTATCGCGGAAGCCGGCGCGCTGGCTCAGGAGTTTCTCTCGGCTAAAGTGGCGCTCGAACAGCAGTCTGACCACCTGGTGAGCGAATGCCCGTTTTTAGTCAAAAGCAAACATGAACTGCCTGAAACCGCTGCATCGTTAGAAGAAGGCACCATTCCCGAACGGTACAGCCGCATCAGCTTTGAATGGAAAGGAATCAGACAGGATCTCGCCGAGACAAAAAGCCGGATGTCCAAGCTCCTTCACACATATAAAGAGCTCTGCAAGAAACGCGACCAAATCAGCGAGCGCCTCGGCCATGAAGAAAAGGAGCGCAACAGGCTTCAAAACCGCGTCCGCGAATTAAATGAGCAGTTAAATGAACGCCGAAAAAGCTTCGGCGAACAATTCGACGGCCTTTCTTATGAGCAGGCTGAAAAATGGCAAAAAACGATTGAAGAAAAAGATCTGGCCGCAGAGGCATTTGAAAAGCGAATCGAAACGAGCATCGACTTTCTTACAAAACATGAACAGCAAAAAGAGAAACTCACCGAGCGCTTGTTTGCACTTGATAAAGAAAAGCTCGACCTCCGCTATGCGGTCGAAAGCCTTAATAAAGAAATAAACGATTATCAAAAAGAGCTGATGGGCTATCCCGATACAGCCGCGATCGACAAAAAGCTTCAAGACGTGAAAACGCAATTGGCCAAGCTGCATGAGCAGGAACAGACGCTTTACGGACAGCTCAAAGAGACCGAATCCGAGGTCAGCCGTTTAAGAGGACAGACAAAAGGGTGTGAGCTCGCTTTGCGTGAAGCTGAAGCAAGGCTTGCGAAAGCGGAGGACATTTGGCAGGAAAAAGCCGGAGGTACACCTTTTGAAAAGGGTTCTGAAGTGAAAGCGAGCATTTTAGACCGCGATGAGCTTGCCCGGCTGAAAGAAGACATTCAAATGTATTGGGATCAGACAAAGCAGTGCGAGTCCAATATCAAGCGGATTACGGAAAAGCTTGATGGGAGATCGGTTTCTGAGGAGAATTGGGAAAAAGCCGCCGTCACGAAGGACAAGGCGGAGGAGGCATTCAGCAAAGCCTTGGAGGAAAGAGGAGCGGCCGGCAAAGCTCTCGCCGTCATCCGCGAGAACCATAAAAGGTTTAAGGAGCTTGAAGCATCATTGGCTGAATGGCAGACATACATCGACCGCCTTGATAAACTCCAAGCCGTCTTTAAAGGAAACAGCTTTGTTGAATACTTGGCAGAAGAGCAGCTTGAAAGCGTCACAAGAGACGCATCTGCAAGACTCGGCGAACTGACAAGACAGCGGTATGCGATTGAAGTCGACTCCGAAGGCGGCTTTGTGATGAGGGACGATGCCAACGGCGGGGTCAAGCGCCCTGTGACGAGTCTGTCAGGCGGGGAGACCTTTCTGACTTCACTGGCGCTTGCGCTTGCACTTTCGGCACAGATCCAGCTTCGGGGAGAGTATCCGCTCCAATTCTTCTTTTTGGACGAAGGGTTTGGCACGCTTGATCAGGATTTGCTGGATACGGTCGTGACCGCATTGGAGAAGCTTCAGTCTGACAATCTGTCGGTCGGTGTGATCAGCCACGTTCAGGAACTTCGGGCCAGGCTGCCGAAGAAGCTGATCGTCCATCCGGCTGAGCCAAGCGGCAAAGGTACAGCCGTATCGCTTGAAATGATTTAACCTGATAACCAAAAAGCAGCCTTCTCCTAAAGGAAGAGGCTGCTTTATGCATTTCCGACAACATTCTGGTCGCTTACATCCGGGTCTATATAATTTGTCGCGTTTATACCATTGTTGACGATAAGGAAATCTCCAGTATTACCAGCACCAGAACCGAGTGCAGACTTTGAAGAGCTTTTTGGAGATAGATAAAAAGAATCGCCGAAATTCACTACTCCTCCTGAGATTTCATTGATTTTAATGGGTCCGACAATGGCTGGCATGATTGATCGACATCCTTTATAGAAGTCTCTGAACCAGTATATGTCGGGCGGGCTGCTATTGTGAGTTCCTTGGAGGAGGAAGCTTTCTGATATGTTTGATTCTCGCCTCAGC
Organism: Bacillus sp. LB7; assembly: GCF_030449715.1. Taxonomy (NCBI): domain Bacteria; kingdom Bacillati; phylum Bacillota; class Bacilli; order Caryophanales; family Bacillaceae; genus Bacillus; species Bacillus sp. LB7. The sequence continues at coordinate 120,186 of NZ_JASGCA010000008.1, read as the reverse complement.
AATGATTCGGCGCGTCGAACCAACCTGAAAAACTGAAGAAGAGGAAACCCCGGCAATTTTTACAGCTCTGACTCGAATGACGGGAACCTCATGGAAAAACGCTGATGAGACGCCGGTTTCCGGTAATAATTGTGGTATCGGCTGCTGAAAAAGAGGGAAATCTTCCTGATTAAATGAGCCTTCATTTCCGAAAAAAAGTGAAAGGTAGCGCTGGACAGCGAGAATTTTCACTTTAGGAACAATCTCTTCGACATCCCCGATTTGCAGCGTGCTGGTGATCAGTACTGATTGTACTTTCAAAAACTTTACTTTTGACGTTCTGATCATCTTGATTCCGGCGCCAGCGGGACAAACGGCCCGACAATGAGAGATTCAGGCGGTGTATCAAAAATTGACGACTGGGAAATGCATTCTGTATCTCCGATTAAAAAAACAGACGATGTTGAAACTGCCGTAATATTAATATTGCCTACATCGAAACAGCGGTTCACAACGGTAAAATTCATTCGTTTTCATTTCCTTTCATTTCATCAGGAATCGATTTGAGAAAGTGTTCGATTGCCCGGGCGATATCACGTTTCACATAATCGGCCAGCCGCTCTGCATGCTCGCGGGGCTGGATGTTTTCGTCAGGCTGCACATGTTTGACGTAATAGCGGATGCGGCTGTCGATTTGCTTTCTGATGTCTTCGATGATATGGTGGCGGTTTGTATCGTCCAGTTTACTGTCATACCGGTCTTCCAGCTGTTCCAGCAAACGAGGGGTTTCTTCGTTTAAGTAGGCATCGACGAGCTGTCTTGTTTGCTGCATCAGCTGGCCGTCGAGCTCCTGCTGCAGCATTCCGATACCCGGCGGCTGCTGGCTGATTTCAAAGTTTTCCACCTGGTCAGGATCTGTCGGATTGAGCCCAATGTTGAGCGTTCCATCAAGACGCTCGATCTTCAGCTGGTCAAATTTGTATTCAATCCGGTCAATCCTTGTGCCGGGATTTTCTTTCAGGTTGTTCAATTCTGCCTGTAATACGGCCATTCGCCTTTCGAGATTTTCAATCAGAGCAGCCTGCTGCTGCACATAGCTGTACCAGTTTTGAGAATATGAAGGATTGTTTTGCTTCATAAGTGATCACACCCCCGTTTAGCCTGTTGTAACAGATGGAGCCGTGAGAGGAACGAGTACCGGTGACGGCCCCTCTGCCTCTTGGAAAACTTCGCCGGTAACAGGCGGGGCTGCTTCCGTGTAGCTCCCTGTATTATAAAGGTTGGCAAGTGTTTTAATGGAGCCCGCGCTCCCGATCTGCAAGACGGAAGAGTTGCTGATGCCTTCGACTCTTAAATAGTTGATTTGAATCGATTGGTTGATATAAAAATTCATGCCCCCACCTCCTTACAGGTTGCCTGCGACCGGCTGATCGATCATATCGTTGTCATATGTGTTGGTGATGCTGTTCTGGTTGTATACGCTGAGTCCGTCTCCGGTATTGAAACTGCCGGCGCCTGCGAATGTTTTAACTTCTGCATAAGGAGAAATCGTGATGCAGTCTCCGACATGAACAACGCCGCTCGTACCGACGGCATTTACTTTAAAAGCTCCGACAATAGCTGGCATGATGGCACACCCTTTAAGTAATCAAACGTTTTTTATGGGCTATACACCATATCCTATGTTGATTAGGCGCTTTTGTGATAAAAAAAAGTTTTTCCGTGAGTGCTGATCACATGCGGGTGAAACGCATCAGATGGGTAAACGTATGAATAAGAAAAACGGTGTGATTAGGGGAGGAGACGTATGTATTTTCAATTGAACGCGGTGTCAATCGCTGCAGCCCTGCTGTTCTTTTCAGCCGCCTATGCAGTCGGAATAAAAAAACAAACCTGGATATTGCGGGGATTTCGCCGGGAAAGGATAAGGGATCAGGATAAGCTGGCCAAAATCGCAGGGTATTTCTTTTTGAACAGCGGATTTTTGTTATTCTTGAACGGGTTTGTTTATATCCCGTATCAAGAGTCCTTTACGCCTTCAGTCATTCTTGCCTACGGTGTGTGCACGATAATTTATGTTCAAAAAACCATGGCCGAATAGCCAAAGCTGCGTCCTGAAATCAACGGGTGATGAAACGAAGGAGAGGGAAGGCCGGCATCAGGCGCAGCTTGCAGTCGGAGGTCATGACGTGTGGCGGCCTTTTCTTTCTTCCGCATGTATCACGCAGTTTTCATCCTTTTGCATTCTTTGGTTCAGCAAGTTGTCCAATTCCTGACTGCATTGAATGGCCTCTTTGGAGTTGATGCCGAACTTTTCGGCAGCTTCAAATAAGGCCAGTCTTTTTGCTTCAATTTTATTGTTCATCATGGCAGTCTCCAACTTTCGATTTGTATTTTGAGTCGGTGATTTCAGGTATTCAGCAATGATGTCCCTTGATATTGCTAGTATACCTTATTTTGTGTTAAAGGGATTTTTTTCGCCAATATGACAAAAAATGTGACATTTTTTTTGAAAGACTGCACCCGCTTATAATCGGGAAAGCTCGAAAAGCAGGAACCGCTTCCTCTGTTCGATAAAATGGAAAATTTGTTTTTGCTCATCTTCGAGTCGGCTGTATGTGAAGGTTGTATAAGGATCATGTTCAAGAAAAGGCGCGATTGTCTCATGCCAGTCTACCGCAAACCGCGAAAGCCGGCTGATTGTAAATTGGCGGTGCAAGACGTTTTTCATTAAATTGAAGTATTGGGACTGAAAAGCAGGGATGTCGAGCAGTCTCGCAGACAGTGTATTATAGCCTTTCGCCGGAATCCGGTTGTGTTCCATTTCTTCCCCGTGAATATTCCGTCCCCATGTCGCGTCATAATCCCATGGAATAATTTGAAACGTTTTTGTGCGATCGTTTAAATAAAGCGCGTAGTTATGGACGAAGCCGTCGAAATTTTGGGTGCAGACGGCGCCGATGAGCCACAGCAAATATTGTTTGACATCGAGATATCGTTTGATTTTCTTTTCAAATATGGCGTCTTTGGCGGTATTAATAAAGTAGATAAATTCCTGGAGGTAATCATCGTGGCGGCTTGACCCCGTTTTTCTTTCATATCCCTGCATGAGATTTTGCTTAGCCTTTTTATCGAAGGAGCTCAGCAGAGAAAAATTAGCATCGTCATCAACGGCATAATAAATGGCCCCCCTTTCTAAATTTCTCCTCTTTAAGAAATGATCGTCAACAGATTCGATTTTTAAATAGATGCCTTCTTTTTTTTCATTGAGATAAAGGAAAACATGCGATGCTGCCGGCGCAAGAACGCCGATTTGTTCAAAAAAATGAAAGGACAGCCTGTTTCTGATGAAAGACGGGTCGTGATATTCCGCGTTCAAATGAAGCGCAGCCTCTTCAGCCTTTTCTTTTCTGTCCGGATATTGAATGAAATAGGACTTTTTTGTCAGTTCGCGGGTGTGGGCCCCTCTGTATGACACTGCGACAGGCGTCTTTGCTGAACCGGTCAAGAGCATGCCCGGAACGGCTTCATCACTCCAGACGTCTTTTTTCAACTCAAGCAGATGCTTCGGATGAATGTGCAGCCTGAAGGCCGGCAAGGCAGTGGCACTCATCATCATTTCCTCCTTTTTCAGCTGACATATCATATGTGAAAACAGCCAGTCCCGGAAGCGGACCGCCTAAGTTTGAACAAAAACAGTCATTTGCCTCAGTACACTCGTCTTTACGGTGCGTATGATAAATCAGGACATAAAAAAGGAAGAACAGGAGGTTACAAGATGAGTGGTGTCCATGATCATGACATTAAAGAGGCGGTAGATCAGCTGAAGAGCGAAGGCAGAGACCATTATTTAGACCGGGAACCCGAAGAATCCGCCGGCTCGGGAAAAGAGCGGCGTCCGCATAACATTTGGGATCTTTGGTGGGGGATCGAGCCGGACAGAAGCAAAAAACATCATAAAAGCAAGAAGCATGACGACCATGAAAAACCGGATAAAAGCAAGCCCGACAAAAGCAAGAAACCCGATGACTGCAAAAAGCCTGACAAAAGCAAGAAACCCGATGACTGCAAAAAACCCGACAAAAGCAAGAAACCCGACGACTGTAAAAAACCGGATAAAAGCAAAGAGCCTCACGATTGCAAAAAGCGGGATAAATGCGGCCGCAAACGCCCCGATCATCATCGCTGCAAGAAGACTCACCATCACAAACGAGGCGGATATGAAACCATTACAAAATGGTCTGACGGAAATCTGACCGAAGTCATCTACCGGAAAAAATAAGAGAAGCGGCTTACTGCATGGTGAGCCGCCATTTTCTTTTGCGGGAAGGAACGCCAGGGACTTTAGAAGCTGTTTGCAGAAAGCGAAAAGGAATTTTCATTTTTTTAGAGAATATGTAGAATAGTTTTAAATCATACTGCGGGGGAATATTTATGAAGTTTGCGACAGCAAAGCTACACAGCCGTACATTTGTAGGGCTTGTCATGGATGAGAAGATAATGGATTTGCAAAAGGCGGAAAAAAAGCTGTTTGAGCTTGAAACGATACCTGAAACGCTTATCGAATGCGTAAGAGAGGGAGAGAAGTTTGTCCGCCATGTCGAACAGCTAGTGGAATGGTCAAAAAAGAAAAACAGCGAAGAGAGCGGTTCGTATATTTATCCGCTGTCAGACGTTGATTTGCTTGCGCCGATTCCCGAACCGCGGAAAAACGTGATCTGCATCGGAAAAAATTATCGGGATCATGCGATTGAAATGGGAAGTGAAGCAGATATTCCCGAACATATCATGGTGTTTACAAAAGCGCCGACTTCGGTTATCGGCCACATGGAAGGGATTGATGCCCACGAAGGCGTGACAGAGGCGCTCGATTATGAAGGCGAGCTCGCGGTTGTCATCGGCAAAACGGGAAAGAACATCCCGAAAGCTGAAGCGCTCGACTATGTGTTCGGCTATACGATCATTAACGATGTGACGGCGCGCGACCTGCAAAAGAGGCACAAGCAGTTTTTTATCGGCAAAAGCCTTGATGCGACTTGCCCGATGGGGCCGTTTCTTGTACATAAATCAATGATTGAAGACGCAGGCGACTTGAGGGTGGAGACGAGAGTGAACGGCGAACTTCGCCAGTCGGGCAGCACAAAGGATATGATTTTTCCGATTGCGGAAATGATCGAAACGCTGTCCAAAGGAATGACGCTTGAAGCGGGGGATATTATCGCAACCGGTACGCCGTCAGGAGTCGGCAAAGGCTTCAATCCGCCGAAGTTCCTCCGAAAAGGTGATCAAGTCGACATTACGATCGAACCGATCGGAACGCTTTCCAATCTAGTTAAATAAAGGATTGTCAAAAGATTGGCTTTAGCATATAATGAAGCTGTCAAACTTTTTAGAAATGAGGGATGTGTGATGAGAATGGATATTGTCTTTTTTGCCCAACAAACGATCATTGCACAGCCCATGTAATATTTCGACTGGTATTCCTCTAATGGATCTGGTGATATATCCATGGGCTGTCGAGCGGCTCATGGAGTGTTATAGGTTGAGAGAGCCGTGTATTTGCGGCTCTTTTTTTGTTTGAAAAATCATCAGATCTTTAGGAGGAAACCACATTGAATTTATCTGCATTAGGTATCAAATATATCATGGAAGCTTTAAAGGACGAGGAAGGTCTGATTTTAGGAAGGATCGCCCTTGAGCATAAAAGGTTGTACCGGGTATGGACGGAAGATGGAGAATGGCTGGCGGAAATCTCAGGCAGGTTGCGGTTTGAAGCGGAAAGCCGCGGAGACTACCCCGCTGTCGGCGATTGGGTGTATATGCGTCCCCGCGGCGGCGAAAAGAAGGGAATGATCACGGAGATCGTTCCCCGATTCAGCAAATTTTCGCGCAAAGCGGCGGGGGAGCCTGCAGAGGAACAGATCACCGCAGCAAACGTCAATACGATCTTTCTCGTCAATGCGCTCGGTCTGGACTTTAATGTGAGAAGAATCGAACGCTATTTGCTGCTGGCGTGGGAAAGCGGAGCCAATCCCGTCATCGTCTTGAGCAAAGCCGACATCGCTGATCGGATTGAAGAAAAGGTGCGCCAGGCGGAATCCGTGGCATTCGGGGTGCCGATTCATGTCATCAGCGCTCATGAAGGCAATGGGATGGATGAGTTGAAAGCGTATGTGAAACAAGGAGAAACCGTCGCCCTTTTAGGGTCGTCAGGCGTCGGCAAATCAACGATCATCAACTTTTTTCTAAACGAAGACAGACAGGCGGTCCAGTCCGTCCGTGAAGATGACGATAAAGGGCGGCATACGACGACACACAGGGAAATGTTTTTGCTGCCTGAAGGCGGACTTTTAATCGATACGCCGGGGATGCGGGCCTTGGAGCTTTGGGAATCGGAAGAAGGATTCAGACAGAGCTTCAGCGATATTGACCAGCTTGCAAAAAACTGCCGATTTTCAGACTGCCTGCATCAAACAGAGCCCGGCTGCTCCGTGCAGGAGGCGCTGGCTGACGGCAGACTGGATGCGGGCCGGTTCCAAAGCTACCTGAAATTAAAAAAAGAGCTCGAATACCTCGAAAGAAAAACGGATAAACGGGCGGCACAGCAGGAAAAAAAGCGGTGGAAACAGATAACGAAAAGCATGAAAAAGAACAAACACAAATAAATAAAAAGGCGCTGATGAATGGTTTCAGCGTCTTTTTTGCTGCGGAAATGACAGCGTTCACATTGTTTTGTTTAATGGACCGGTTCATGATAAGATAAGAACGATACATGATTTGATAGGGGGAAAAACGAATATGACGCATATGCATATCACATCTTGGGTGATCGCACTCATTTTAGTGTTCGTTGCTTACGGACTTTACTCATCTGGAAACAGCAAAGGCGCAAAAATTACACATATGATTCTCCGCTTATTCTATATTATCGTGATCATTACCGGGGCGCAGCTCTTTTTAAAGTTCACGGCATGGAACGGAGAATACATAGCGAAGGCCTTGCTCGGCCTCATCACCATCGGATTCATGGAAATGCTTTTAATTCGCAGGAAAAACGGAAAAGCGGCCACCGGGATCTGGATCGGCTTTATTGTCGTTCTGCTCTTGACGGTTGTGCTTGGACTCCGGCTTCCACTCGGCTTTAAAGTGTTTTAATTAAAAGACATCGGTTCTTGATGAGAACTGGTGTCTTTTTATGTCGGCGGCTTGAAGGTTGAAATCATCACGATCCGTTCCCCGTCTGAAGCGGTCCATTCGAATCTGTCCTTCCATTCCTCTTTTCGTTCGTAATGATGCTGCAGGGCGCATTGTTTCATATCATGAGAAAACTGATAAAACGAAACGCCCTTCACATCCTTTTTCCCGGGCCAAAAGCTCAAGCCGTTATAGGCGAAGACGCAGTCAAAGACGGAGAAGCCGAAGCTGTTCAGCTGATCCAAAAAAGAATAGAACTGTCCGTCTTCCAGATCGTTCAAAAATTCGAGGAATGCCTGTTTTACCGTTTTCAGATAACGGATCGATTCTCCGCCGGTCAGCTTCACGGTCTCCGGCTTTTCCGTGACGGCGAATTGATCAAACAGTTCGGCTTTTTGCCATTCTCCGTCTATGCTGATGAAAACTCCGGGGCTGTTCAGGCTTTCAACTAAAAATAAATCTCCTTCTTCGTTTTCAATCAGGCAGATCCCGTCTTCCATTAAAATTTTGCCGTAAATCCATTTGCGCTTTTCCGCGTAAATTCGTTTTTGGCGTTCGGTGTCCATAGGCGGTCTCCTTTCTTATTTCGTTTTTTCCAAAACGGGCTTGTCTCATACAAGACTCTGTTGGACAATTCAACTATTATTTTAAGGTGCATAAAATAGGTAAAGTGACAAAGGAAGTGAAGCCTAAAGCAGAGGAAGAACATTAGAATTGGAGCTGATCGACAATGTGTGGAATAACGGGGTGGGTCGATTTTAAGAAGCCGCTTGTCCGGGAGCAGTCCATCATGGAGAAAATGACTGATACGCTTTCGAACAGAGGACCTGATGATACGAACATTTGGGGAAAGCGCCATGTTTTATTTGGACATAAACGCTTGGCAGTTGTGGATCTGGAAGGCGGCAGACAGCCGATGACCCGCACACACCAAGGATACGATTATACGATTTGCTATAACGGCGAGCTCTATAATACGGAGGATTTGCGGAAAGAGCTTAGGCAGCGGGGGCATCAATTCAAGAGCCACTCAGATACGGAGGTTTTGCTTCATTCATACATGGAATGGAAAGAGGAATGCATCGACAGGCTGAACGGAATTTTTGCATTTACGGTATGGGATGAAAAGCGCGATCTTCTTTTTGCGGCACGCGACAGGCTCGGCGTTAAACCGTTCTTTTACACCGAACAGGGCTCATCATTTTTGTTCGGATCTGAAATCAAAGCGATTCTCGCTCACCCTGAAGTGAAAGCAAAGGTCGACCGTTCAGGGCTGGCCGAAATTTTCGGCCTCGGGCCGTCGCGATCGCCGGGGAGCGGGGTTTTTAAAGGAATAAAAGAGATCCGCCCGGGGCATGCGATGATTTTCTCAAAAGACGGTTTAACGGTTTGGCGCTACTGGAATGTGAAAAGCGAGAAGCATACGGACAGCTTTGACGAAACAGTGGAAAATGTGCGGTCGTTGTTTCAGGACGCCGTCACAAGGCAGCTTGTGTCTGATGTGCCGGTATGTACGTTTTTATCAGGAGGGGTCGATTCGAGCGCCATTACCGCAACGGCCGCCAAGCATTTCGAGAAAGAAGGAAAGGCGCCCCTTCATACGTTTTCGATCGATTATGAAGACAATGAGCAATATTTTACGTCAAGCTCATTTCAGCCAAATGCCGACGGCCCGTGGATTAAAAAAATGTCCAATGCATTCGAAACGGTTCACCACAACTGCGTGATTTCGCAGGAGGAGCTGGCTGATTATTTGGAAGAAGCCGTACTGGTCCGGGATTTGCCGGGGATGGCTGATGTCGATTCTTCTCTGCTGTGGTTTTGCCGTGAGATTAAAAAGGATTTTGTCGTAAGCCTTTCCGGGGAATGCGCGGACGAAATTTTCGGCGGCTACCCTTGGTTCCATTCGGCAGAAGATGTGAAAGGTTTCCCATGGATGAGATCAATGGAAGAACGGAACGGACTTCTGCAGGACGGCTGGCAGAAAAAGCTGAACCTCAGCGAATATGTGAAGGCGAAATACGAGGAAACGGTTAAAGAAACACCGCTGCTTGAAGGAGAAACGGGTGCGGAGAAACGAAGGAGAGAGCTGTTTTACTTAAATATGCTCTGGTTTATGACAACACTCTTGGACCGAAAGGACAGAATGAGCATGGGGGCGAGCCTCGAAGTCAGGGTTCCGTTTGCGGATCACAGGCTTGTCGAGTATGTCTGGAATATTCCGTGGGATGTCAAAATGCATGGCAACCGTGAAAAAGGCATCTTCCGCAAGGCGCTTGAAGGTATTTTGCCTGATGAAGTGCTGTACCGCAAAAAAAGTCCATATCCGAAAACGCACCACCCGGCCTATACGAAAGCCGTCATTCGTTGGCTGGAGTCATTGCTGGAGCAAAAAGACTCGGCGCTTTATGTTTTCTTAGACAAGAAAAAATTGGAGCGGCTGATTGAGACGGAGGGCGCATCATTTCAAGTTCCCTGGTACGGACAATTGATGAAGGGACCGCAGTTGATCGCGCACCTTGGCCAAATCCATACTTGGTTTGAGAATTATCGAATTGATATCGAGGAATAACATAAAACACCCGGCATAAGCCGGGTGTTCCAGATTGTTGGCAAAATCGCAAAACGGCTTTTTGTTTTGCGATTTTGTCATTCCCTCTGCGTGACCCGAAACCCTTGCAGGTCTGACAACGGATGCGAGGGTTTGTCGACACGCTGAAGACAAAAAGAAACGGCGGCGTTTTTTCGAACACCGCCGCTGATTTCAATGATCGGCAGACCGGCCGGAGAGCCGGATGGATGAGAGTCAAACCTGTTCTGTTTTGGAAGACGGTCCCGGCTTTAAATTGTTGAGCCGTGAGACAAGATCTGTTCCGAAAGCGGAGCTGACGTCAACATCGCCCTGATCGATGTAGCTTTCTTTATACTCGTACGCCGAAGAACCGTGTTCGGCATAATCGAGTCCGGATATTTCCTCTTCTTTTGATACCCTGATCGGAGTGATAGCTTTCATTACCGCAGTGACAGCCGATGTGGCAGCGAGGGTCCAGGCTGCGATCGCCAAAATGCCGACGGCTTGAATGCCGAGCTGTGCGGCTCCTCCTCCGTAAAAGAGACCGCTCGATGTATTGAAAAGCCCGACTGCAAGCGTCCCCCAAACACCGCAAACACCGTGAACGGCAATGGCGCCGACGGGATCATCAAGCTTCAGCACCTGGTCGATAAACTGAACGCCGACAACTAAAATGACACCGGCGATGACTCCGATCAAAATCGCGCCTGTAAATGAAACGCCGTCCGCGCCCGCGGTAATTCCGACAAGGCCGCCAAGCGCGCCGTTCAGCGTCAGGGAAGGGTCGATCCTGCCGTAGCGGAAATAAGTGAACAGCGCTGAGCTGACGACTCCGCCCGACGCGGCTAAAAGGGTTGTGGTGATGACGTGCGGGACGGCGGCGGGATCGGCCGCAAGCGTGCTTCCGCCGTTGAACCCAAACCAGCCGAACCACAGGATAAAGACACCGAGTGCGCCCAGCGGAATGCTGTGTCCTGGAATGGCATTGACCTTTCCATTTGCATATTTTCCAATCCGCGGCCCGAGAAACATGACAGCCGCAACTGCGCCTGCAGCACCTGTCATGTGAACGATCGCAGATCCGGCAAAATCAACAAATCCGAGGTCATACAGCCAGCCTTCTCCCCAAGTCCAATGGCCGACAACCGGGTAGATGAGACCGGTCATAAACAGCGTCAAGATCATATAGCTGCCAAGCTTCATTCGTTCAGCGACAGCACCGGAAATAATGGTCGCGCACGTAGCGGCAAACACGGCCTGAAAGACGAAAAATCCGACATCCTGATCACCCGCTAAAGCAAAACCGCTTGTGCCGATGAACCCGCCGGCGCTGTCCCCGAACATCAACGCGTATCCGACGAAGAAATAAAGGATGGAGCCGATAGAGACCGTTAGAAAGTTTTTCATTAAAATGTTTAACGTGTTTTTAGCTCTTGTAAATCCAGATTCAACCATCGCGAACCCGGCGTGCATAAAAAAGACGAGCAGAGTGCCGATGGCCACCCATGTCATGTTGACCGAATCATTGACCGATTGCGCCGTCGGTTCGGCGGCCAGAGCTGATGCTGCGAGGAAAAAACTGAGGAACAGGAGAAAAGATACTTTGGTTTTCATTAGAATCACCCTTTCTAAAGTATCGGTTAAAAGAGACAGGAGGGAATTGGCCGTTTTACACAATCGCTTCCTTTCCGGATTCCCCTGTCCGGATTCGAATCGCGTTTTCAATCGGGAGCACAAAGATTTTTCCGTCGCCTACTGTATTTGTCGAACATGTGCTTTCGATGATTTGGATAATTTCATCAACGCTCTCCGATTCAATCACCATTTCGACTTTCACTTTAGGCAGCAGCTTGATTTCGTAGGAGGTGCCGCGAAACAAAGCCTGTTTCCCGCGCTGCTGCCCGCAGCCGGCAACCTCTGAGACCGTTAATCCGTTTATGCCAACCTCTTCAAGCTTTTTGCGGAGGCGGGGAAACTGTTCAGGGCGTATAATCGTTTCGATTTTTTTCACAATGTAAATCCTCCTTTTGGTGTAAGGTTTTATTACGTGTGTTGTTATGTTTATTATCATAAGTAATATTAAATTGAAAATCAATACGAATTTTTAAAAAAATTAATCTATTAGACCTATTCTTCGAAAGGTCTGTGCTCATAGAATGAAATTGTTGTAATGTTTTATAACATGAAAAAACCTGCTTTCAACTGAAAGCAGGTTATGCCGCAAAGCCTTTTTGTAGCCACATTTTAGATCTCCATCTTCTGTACATCAAAATTCCCCTGACCCACTCGTCGGCGATGAAGGAAAACCATATTCCCGCCAGGCCGAATCCGAGCTGAATGCCGAAAATATAAGCGATCGGAAGGCCGATTCCCCACATTGAGACAATTGCCATATAAACCGGATATTTCGCGTCTCCAGCAGCTCTGAGAGAATTAATGATAACCACGTTAAACGAGCGGCCCGGCTCCAGGATAATCGTCAAAAGGATCAGTATACTGGCCGTTGCGATAATATCGGGATTGCTGCTGAAAATGCCGATCAGCTGTTTGGAAAACACAGCGAAGAGAACGGAAGTACATGTTGTAATGGCCAGAGCCCACCAGAGGCTCTTCAGACAGCGGCTGTATGCTTCATCAAATTGTTTCGCGCCGATATGGCGTCCGATTAAGATTTGCGTTCCCTGGCTGATCGCTGTGCCGAAAAGCATGATGAACATCATCAAATTTTGGGTATAGACCTTTGTCGTCAGCGCCTGCGCGCCCATCAGCGTGATAAAATAGGTGACAATCATCTGTGACGCGTTATACGAAAGCTGCTCCCCTGCTGAAGGAATCCCGATTTTCAGCAGTTTTTTCAAATGACTTTTCTTTAAGACAAACAGCCGTTTGGACAACAGCGGCATGCCGACGCGCTTTTTGACGAGCAGAGCGATCGCCAAAAGGCCGATGATGCGCGCGATTGAAGTGGACATTGCTACACCGGCCACGCCTAAAACCGGAAAGCCGAACGGTCCGAATATGACAAGATAGTTGCCGGCGATGTTCAGGATATTCATGCCGATGGTTACGACCATTGTGTCCTTTGTATGCCCGTAGCTTTTCAAAATGGCGCTGAACGTCATAATGAGCGCTTGGATAAAGGACAGTCCGCCGACGATCTGGAGAAAGATGCCGGCCTCGGCAAGCAGGTTGGCGGACAGGCCCATCATCAACAAAAGCGGTTTGGCAAATAGATAAATCGCCGCACTGATGAATAGACTGATGATAAAATTGGCGCTGATGGAAACGTAGCCGACTTCCATCGCTTCGGCTTTTTGCCGTGCTCCTAAAAATTGAGAAATAATGACGGTTGTTCCTGTTGCGATAAAACCGAACATCACAATGATCAAGTTCAGCATTTGGTTGCTGACGCCGACGGCTGCTACGCTGTCGTCGGAATATTGGCTGAGCATCAGGGTATCTGCGTTGCCCATTAACATATATAATGAAACCTCGATAAAGATAGGCCAGGTCAATGCGAATAAAGAGAGGTTTTGAGGTGCTGTTTTTTTCATGGCGTTTGACCCCTTTCTTTTAAAAAATCCGTTTTATAGTGTAACGCCATTTTCTTATAATAAGAAGAGACGAAACCGATACTTCTTGGAGAAATCCGACTTGATGAAAAGGGGAGAGAACATGGAACATATCATCTTTACAATTCCGCCGCTCCCTGTGTTGATTACCGGCGGAGAAGGACTGTTCAAAAAAGGGGAAAAGCATGTGAGGCGTGAATATTCCGTGTTTGATCTCTTATATGTAATACAGGGGGAACTATTTTTGACTGAAGACGGCGACCCCCATCAGATCCGGGAAGGGGAATACATCATCCTTGTTCCGGGGCTCGAGCATTATGGACACCAAGGCTGTCAAGACGATACCCGCTATTTTTGGCTGCACTTTCAGGAGCCGTCTTATGGCTTCGCACAGCAGGGAGGTGAGAACTGGACCGAGCTCAAGCTGAAGAAGGGGACGTTTGAAACGCCGACATTGTATCATTTAAAGATTCCGAGAAAGGGAAAGATCGACCAAAAAGCGTTTATTGAACAGCAGTTTAGGCGTTTGATTGACGATTCGGCCCAAAATTCCGACCTGCCTCTTCGGAAGCAGCTCTTGTTCGAAGAGCTGCTGATTCACCTGCAGAAGGAGGCGTTCCACATTCCTTCGGCGAGTGAGCGTGTGGCATCCGAAGCGCAGCATTACATCGACCGCCATTATAAGGAGAAGCTCAGCATGGAGCAGCTTGCGGCTGCCCTTCACTATCACCAGGACTACATTACCCGCTGCATGCAAAAGGTGTTCGGCATCACACCGGGCCAATACGCCAATAAGGCGAAGGTTTTTGAAGCGAAGCGGCTCCTTTCTGCTACAAACGACAAAATGTCATCGATTGCCGAACAAGTCGGAATCGATGATCCGACGTATTTCTCAAAACTGTTTAAACAAATAGAAGGGATTTCGCCTGTTGAGTACAGAAAGATGATGAAGAGAAATATTGAGTGATATTTTCAAAGCATAGGAGGAGAAAAGTTTGGCATCCATCAATGGTGAAAAAGTAAAGCTGCGCACGATCACAATGGATGACCTGCCCGGATTATGGAGAATGATTTACGGAACCCGAAACCCTGAATGGAAAAAATGGGATGCCCCTTATTTTCCGCTTCAGCCCGAACCGTTTCAATATTTTCTCGACTCTTTTGTGCCGGCTTTAAAAGAAAAACCGCCGCGCTATTTGGCGATTGAGATCGAAGGAGAGCTGAAAGGAACCGTTTCTTACTATTGGGAATGCCGGCCGACACGCTGGCTGGAATGCGGGATCGGCATCTATGATTCGCGGTTCTGGAACGGGGGTTACGGCACGGAAGCCGTCAAATTATGGATCGGCTTCCTATTTGAAAACGTCGATGTGCCGAGAATCGGAATGACGACGTGGTCCGGCAACAGGCGGATGATGAGGTGCGCCGAAAAAGCCGGGTTTAAGATGGAAGGCCGGATTCGCAAAGTCAGATATTATGACGGAGTCTATTATGATTCAATCAGATACGGAATGTTGCGGGAGGAGTGGGAGCTGATTTGCGGCGGTAGCTGACACGTTCTATAATGTAATATTAGATATCTTTTATCAGCGGACTAGAGGGGACCAAAATGAAAAAAACCATTTATGATGTAGCGGAAGCGGCAGGCGTTTCGATTTCCACGGTTTCCCGGGTGATCAACAATACCGGGAGAATCAGCAGGTCGACAAGGCAAAGAGTGCATGCCGTCATGAAAGAACTCGATTATCAGCCGAATGTTCACGCTTCTGCACTTACCGGAAAGCGCACGAACATTATCGGCCTGTTGACGCCCGATATTGCAAACCCTTTTTTCGGAGAACTTGCCAAAAGCGTTGAAGAGCGGGCGGGCGAGCTTGGCTTCAGCATGATGATATGCAGTACCGACCGCGATCCGAAAAAGGAGACAACGTATTTCTCGGTGCTCAAGCAAAAAAGCGTCGACGGCATCATTTTTGCGACCGGCATCGAAAATCAGGAGAGCATGGATGCGCTCGAAGATATTGCAAAAGAGGGCATACCGCTCGTGATGATTTCTCAGGACCGCGCCCTTGTTCCGCTGGATGTCGTGGTCATTGACGATTTTATGGGCGGATACTTAGCGACGCGGCATTTAATTTCGCTTGGCCATAAGACAATCGCCTGCATCGCTGGCGACGGATCGACAACCGGAGAAAAAGACAGGCTGAAAGGCTTCCAAAAAGCGATGGATGAAGCCGGTATCAAAGTGGATGAATCGCTCATCGCCGGAACCGGTTTTTCCCTGGAATGCGGCAAAAAAGCAGCTGCTCAGATTTTCGAAAGCAACATTCCGACCGCCGTTTTCGCCATGAATGATGTGCTCGCGTGCGGAGTCATTCAGACTGCAAGGGAATGGGGGCTCCAAGTTCCTAAGGATTTATCGGTCATCGGCTTTGATAATACGTTTTTAGCTGAAATGACCGATCCGCCGCTTACGACAGTGTCGCAGCCGATTGAAGAAATGGGCCGTCGTGCGGCCGAGCTGCTGGCCGAAGAAATCAGCGGCAAGAAAAGCTCGAAAAGCAAAATCATTCTCATGCCTGAACTTGTCGTCAGACAGTCAACGGCCTCTCCATTTAAAAAAGAAGCATATGCCGAAAAGAGCGGGTTTTAAAAGAAAAACGCTCTTTTTTCGTTTATAAAGAGCAAGCGCTTGACCTGATGAAATCCTAAAAAATATTGCGGATAAAATAAATACAGGGTAAAATCAGAATTGAAATGAGAAAGCGCTTTCTCTAATTAATAAAGCGCTTTCGCGAGATGCAAAGGGGGAGAAGAAAATGACAGAACGAGTGAGATGCGCCGTATTGGGGCTCGGAAGGCTCGGCTATTACCATGCGAAAAACCTTAAAACCGAGGTGCCCGGAGTCGTGCTCGCCGCCGTAGCCGATCCGGCAGAGGGGAGGGCGAGGGAGGTTGCCGCTGAACTGGGTGTTGAAAAGTGGTTTGAAGATCCGTTTGAATGTCTCCGCGATCTAGAAATTGATGCCGTCGTCATCGTGACGCCGACATCTACCCATGCCGAAGTGATCAAACAGGCGGCCGAATGCGGCAAACAGATTTTCGTCGAGAAGCCGCTGACATTAAATCTTGAAGAATCGATGGAAGTCATTTCTAAAGTCAAAGAAACGGGCGTGATTTGCCAGGTGGGGTTTATGAGGCGGTTTGATCCTGCATATGCGGATGCCAAAAGAAGGATCGATGCCGGGGAGATCGGCAAACCGATCTATTATAAAGGGTTCACGCGCGATTTTGGCTCTCCTCCGGCCGAATTCATTAAAAAAAGCGGCGGTATTTTCGTCGATTGTTCGATTCACGATTATGATATCGCGCGTTATTTAATGGGGGCTGAAATTACTGCGGTTTCCGGCCACGGAAAGGTTTTGAAGCACGCGTTCATGCCGGGATGCCATGATGTCGATCAAGCGCTCACCTATATGGAGTTTGATTCGGGGGCGGCGGGTGATGCGGAAGCAAGCCGAAATTCGTCTTACGGCCACGATATACGCGCCGAAATTATCGGGACGGACGGCAGCATCTTCATCGGCACGCTGCGGAACCCGGCGGTTACCGTGCGGACCGGGCAGGGGAGCAGCTATGATATCATTCCCGATTTCCAGGCGAGGTTCCATGAAGCGTACTGCTTGGAGCTGCAGCACTTTGCCGAGTGTGTTCGCAACAAAACGCAACCGATTGTGACTGAAGCGGATGCGGCGGTCAATCTGGAAATCGCGCTTGCGGCCACAGAATCCTGGTCAACAGGCAAGCCCGTCAAGATTCAATATCAGACGAAACGGCTTACGGTATAAAACGGGACGCTCATAAACGGGCTGTGAAGACAGACAAAGTACGCCGAAGAAAATCCTGCGGTCAATAGGATCGACAGAAAAAAGGGCGGAAGGAAGCGTTTCTCCGCCCGCTGCCGTCTTTCTCTTTAGCGTTTTCAATCAACCGCGTGTCCCTTATTGCACATTCACATTCGGTCTCAGATTCACCTGATAGTCGACCTCGACATCCATCTTCTCCCAACGATTCAGCCACGCTTTGTCGCTTATCGGCTTTGTAAACGGAAACAGCGCTTCACCGCCGACTTCAAGCGGATCAACCCGAATGTTTTGCATGTCTTTTATCATGTCCGCTGTTTTCTTTTCCAATTCGGATTCCACATCATGGACGAGTGCGCTGAACTCGCTTTGATCCTGCAAGTTTTTGTCGCCCGTGTATTCTTCAATGCCCGCATTTATGGTGACTTTCATTGATAAAGCTGTATTGTTTTGATTCAAGTCAAATGTGACGGTTGAGCGGGCTTGGCCGATTACGATTGACAAGCTGGGAATCGTGAGGAACTTCAGATACCTGTTATTGTTGATCAGCTGAAAAATTTGATCATCTATGCCGGTCAGTGTCTTCACGAATTTGTCGTTTCGAAAAAGTCCTGTTCCTTCATATGTGAACTGGTTACCATCGGTGCTGAAAACAGGTACGTAAGGATCTGAATAGTGGGTGTACAGCTGGTTTTTGAATTGATGCAGGTTGACGATGCTCATTTCACCCTGGTTGGCTCTTTCAAAATGCCTTAACGTCTGATAAAGATAAAAGTCAAAATTCTCGCTTTGCTTCAATTCGCTCAGTATATATTTGTCAAAATCGCCGTTGACGACGATGAGATAAAGGCGGGGGCCGATTTTCGGGTCTGACAGAAGCGTGTTGATAATCGGAAGTATGCCTTTGTCGGCGAGATTTTCTTATCATCACCATTCTCAGCTGCCCGTTTTTCAGTTCGTTGAAATAATTTAAATTAAACCGCTTGCCGACTTGTTTGATCATATCGACTTCGGTGCTGAACAGCCGCTTTTTTTCAAGGCCCACCGGAGGGACGGTGGTGCTCATTGAGATCTTTCCTTTTTTTCCTTCTTTGATGTACCAAAAGGTAACCGGTGAGATTTCTTCAATCTCATTGTTTTCAACAAATGGAGAGCAGCCCTCAATCGTCATGAAAACCCCAAGCGCGATACAGCAGTTTAATATGAGGCGTTTTCCGCTGATCATTGCATGCGCCCCTTTCGTTTTCCGGCGATGACAAGAATAGTCGGAATCAATGCGTAAGTGACGGCTCCGATGGATACCTCGATCAAAAACCACATATCTTGCTGCTTTCCGGATTGCCAAATCCAGGTGCTTAACACGAGCGAAAAACCCATGAGCAAAAGAAAGCTGAACAGAAATCCTCTTCGCGTCACAGGCTTGGCCATCCTTTTAAACAAAATGCGGAGGCCTCCGTAAAAGCAGAGCAAAAAAATTGCGTTCACAAACGCAAAATGAAACATATGGGCAGACAGAAGAAACGTATCGATCCGCTCCAAAATCGGTGACTGCAAATAGCGGAGCATGTTCATCACCGGAAAAATGGTTTCCCGCAAATAAGAGGAGCCGTAGAAAAACAGTGCACCGATAAACAAAAACAAGTATTCGAAGAGTGAAATCGCATTACCGACCGATAAACATTTCAGCACATTTGCTTCCTTGCTGAACCACGGAGCCAGACAAATCAAATACTCGGGACTGGAAAAAGAAGACCACATGACGAGTAGCGCCTTCCAAGAATGTTCAGTCCACTCAAAAGGAATCAACGGATATAAATCGGTCAAGGAAGCGATCGGGGGGATGTAAAACCTGATAAAAATGAACACGATCCAAAATGATGACATAAAGGCAATGATGACAAAGCGCATCGTATTTTCCATGCCGCGGGAGGCCGCATATCCGCTGATCACCAGAATCAAGATCACAAGCCAGTTGATATTGATGGCGGGAAAGATGAAGTGTCTCACCGCTTCGGCGTAGCTTGTGATCATGATCGCGATCTTTAACGCGAGCTGAATTAAGCCGATCAGGATAAAAAAGCGCAGCTTGCGTTCGCCGAAGAGAGCGGCGAAGCCTTCATAGCCTTTTGCGGCCGCTGGAGAAGACAGCCATTTGGACAACACGTACAAGTTGAACTGTGACAGCAATCCGACAGCGAGCATAAGATCAATCCGAAAAAACCGAGGCAGGCGGAGAACATGAGCATCGTAAAATGAATCAAAGTGTGCCCTTTAGCGACGATGTAGTTGGGCACCAAAAATGACGCGACCGTTGAGATGCCGACCAAAACGATCAGCACTTTGCTGACAAAGCCGGCCTGCACCGCCGCTTCCCCGATGACAATCCCCGAGATGACCCCCAATGTTGAACTTGATTTTGTCGGCATCCGCACGCTGGCTTCCTTAATAATTTCAATAACGAGCAGCATAAGGGCCGCTTCCCAAAACGGGGTGAACGGCACTTTGCTCCTTGATTCGATCAGCACATAAAGAATCTGGAGCGGAAACATATGATAATGATGAGTCGACAAAGCCACATATAAAGGGATGAGCAAAATAGACAGAAAAAAACTGGCGTAGCGCAGTATTCTAAAAAAGCTGGCAATCGGCCAGCGCGTCGTATAATCTTCAGCGGAGTGAAAAAGGTGAAAAAACGTGATCGGCGCATGTAATATAAAGGGCGTCTGATCGACCAAAATGGCGACTTTGCCAATGCTTAAATTGTATGCGGAAATGTCGGGACGCTCGGTCCTCTAAAACTGCGGGAAAATCGAATGATGATGATCTTCAATCAATTCAGTGAGCTGTCCGGAATCGAAAATCATGTCAAAATCGGTTTCCTCGATTTTTTTTCTGGCTTCCTCAATCAATTCTGGATTAGTTAATCCGGCAATATAAACGATGACAACAGATGTTTTGCTAAGCGAACCGACCGTCAGCCTTTCCGCTTTTAAATTGGTTAAAGGCAGCCTGCGCCGCAGCAAAGAAAGATTGACGTCGAGCTGTTCGGTAAAACTGTCTTTCGGACCGTACATCACCGTTTCGGTTTGAGACGGTTCGATCTGCCGGCCGACCCGATTTTCAACCGGGATCGCAAACCACTGCTGCCTGTTCGGATCATGGATGATGATCGAACCGGACATCAGCCACACCTTTGCGCTTTCCAAAGATACGATCGGTTCAACGTGCAAAACAAAGGTTTTTAAACAGCGATATATTGACTGTTCTTCGGCGCTCATGATCAGAGGCCTGATGATTGACTGCTGCAACATGACCCGATCAATGATGGTATGTAAATAGTAAAATACTGCTTTTTGTCCGCCTTTTGTTTCATGCTCTTCGATCACCGCATCAGCCATACCGGCGGTGGCATCAAGAAGGGCATCTCTCGTAATGGGAGCGCTCCGCAATCCGGCTCCCTTTCTTTTATATTTTCGAAACATGGACATCCCTCATCAGCGATTGATCATTGCCGGGTTACCGGATGTCCTTATTGTGCTCGCTGCTTCTCAGGTTTATGCGGACAGAAGCCGCATTCCCGCAGAATCAGGTAAACAGCGAGGCGCCGAGGTAGACGGCAAGACCCCACATGACAGCCGCAGATCCTTTATTGAACAAAGTCATTACGACGCCTTGTGAATCGAGCTGTTTGAGAAGTCTTCCCGCTGCGGCAAGTCCCAGGAACCATAGCCACGAAACGATCATACATGCACAGGTGAACAGCCAAAGATCCGCACCTTCATACGCTAAAGAGTTCGTGCCGATCACGCCGACGATATCGAGCAAGGCGTGCGGATTTAAGAGCGATACGGCCGCAGCAAAAGCGATTTGCTTTTTAGCCGGCATAGCTTGGGACGCGTTTTCTACCGCCGGCTTGCTTCTCCATGTGACCCATCCCATATAAATGAGAAACAGAAATCCTCCGGTCAAAAGGACAAATTTAACTTCGGGAAGGCCGGCGACAGCCGCGGAAATACCTGTGACTGCCAGTATAATCAGGAGGGAATCGCACAACGAGGCGGAGATCACCAGCGGCAAGACACGCCAAATGCCCGATGATGCGGCCCCTTGCTGAAAAATCAGGACATTTTGCGCGCCGAGCGGCAAGATCAGTCCAAAAGCGAGAATTATTCCGTGAATAGCTGCGTTCATTACTGCAAAAACCCCTTTCATTCAAAACATCCGTTTTATTGTAGAGCAAGAAGCGGAGAATGTCTCCGGCCATTTGGCTGGTCTAACTGCCCAGCCAAATGCTATCTTTTAAAAAAAGGAGCTGAACATGAAGTGCACAGACAGCTGAACAAACATTCAGACATTCCGTTATACAAGCAAATCGAACAGATCATAAAAGAGAAGATTTTACAGGGCGAATGGCCGGCCGGGACGAAAATCCCTTCACAACGCAAGCTGGCCTCCATTTTTCAAGTGAATAGAAGCACGGTTACCGCGGCTCTGGACGAGCTGACAGCCCAAGGATTTCTTGAAGGCAACCGGGGCGGAGGCACAAAGGTGGCCAATCAAACATGGTCACAATTGACGGCGGGGCCGCCGCTTGACTGGACGAGTTATGTACATTCGGGGATTCACCGTCCCAATTCAATGACGGTTCAGGAAATCAACAGGCAGGAGTTTACAGAAGGGATCATCAGGCTCGGCACAGGTGAATTGGCGCCTAAACTGCTGCCTTATCAACAGATGGAAGAGATTCTTCGCGGCGCCGCGTCTGATAGGCTGATGCTCGGGTATGAAGAACCGAAAGGAAGCCGCTATACAAGAGAGGTGCTGGCGGAGCATCTGGGCCGAAAGGGTGTGCGTGTATCGGCCGATTCGATTCTGATTGTCTCCGGAGCGCTCCAGGCGCTGCAGCTCATATCGATCGGCCTTTTGAAGCGGAGAGCCGTCGTGTTGACGGAAACGCCGTCATACCTATACTCGCTCCACGTTTTTCAATCGATGGACATGCGGCTTTGCGGGCTTCCCATGGATGGCGGGGGATTAGACCCCTCCGTCATTCCGGCGGTAAAAAAACGGCATGGCGCCGATTTGCTTTACACGATTCCGTCATTTCACAATCCGACGGGCAAACTGATGTCCGAGGAACGAAAGCGCGAGCTGATTCAAATGAGCAAGCGGCTGTCGCTCCCGGTTATTGAAGATGACGCATACGGCGACTTGCGGCTTGACGGTCCGCCGTCATCGCAGCTGAAGGCCATGGACAGAGAAGGCAGCATTCTTTATGTCGGCACACTATCGAAAACCGTCAGCCCCGGCCTTCGCATCGGCTGGGTCGCTGGTCCGGAGCCCGTCATCGAGAGGCTGGCCGATATTAAAATGCAGACTGACTACGGATCAAGTTCATTGTCGCAATGGGCGGCTGCAAAGTGGCTTTCAAGCGGGCTTTATGATAAAAATCTCAGCCGGATCAAAGGCGAACTGAGACAAAGGCGGGATGAGGCGCTCCGGTGTCTTGAGACCTATTGCAGAGGAATCGCCCGCTGGGAAAAGCCTTCAGGCGGGTTTTACATTTGGATCACATTTCTAAAGCCGCTCTCGCTCAGCGTTTTGTTCGAACAAGCATTACAGAAAAACATCCTCATCAATCCCGGCACCCTCTACGATAAAGAAGCCAAATCCAGCATCAGATTGTCCTATTCGTACGCCTCTTTGCCAGAGCTTCGCTATGGCATTCAAACGATCGCAGAACTCGCCGGGAAACTCATGTGAGCCCCGGCTGTATCGGCTGCTGAAAAATCGGCGTTCAGCAGCCGCCCCGCTTTCAGGCCTCAGGTTATTTAAAAACAGTCCAAAAAATTCCATTAACATATCATTCAAGGAACTATTGATTCATATTAAAGATGAATTTGCGGCAGAGAAAATCTTCATACGCCTCATTGTGAGAAACGACCTATTTTTCTGAATCTTATTGACATGCCGGTGTCACAAAATATACACTTTTTTTGTCATTGAAAATGATAATCTTTATCAATTGGAGGAGTGCTTTCTATGCCTGTACAAACGAGTTCTAAAAATCAAGTGTTTTTGGAGCAGCAAAATAGAAGAGAGTCTAATGCGCGTTCATATCCGAGAAGATTTCCGCTCGCCATGCAAACCGCGGAAGGCGTCTTGGTGACTGATGCGGATGGAAAGCAATATTATGACTGCCTGGCAGGAGCGGGGACGCTTGCGCTTGGTCATAATCATCCAGTTGTGATTGAAGCGATTCAAAAAATGATTGATGAAAAACGCCCGCTGCACACCCTTGATATCACTTCGGAAATCAAAGAAGAGTTTGTCAGCGAAGTGTTTGCGAGCCTTCCTGAGGCGTTTGCCAAACGGGCGAAGATCCAGTTTTGCGGTCCGACCGGCGGCGATGCGATCGAAGCCGCTCTCAAGCTTGTCAAAACGGCAACGGGGAGAAGAACCATCTTGTCGTTTCACGGGGCCTATCATGGAGCAACTCACGGAACGATGGCGCTGAGCGGTAATTTATCTCCAAAGGAAAACGTTCAGGGACTCATGCCTGATGTGCATTTCCTGCCATACCCGTATGAATACCGCTGCCCGTTTGGAAGCGGAGGAGAGGCGAGCCACAAGCTGTCGAGCGCATATATCGAAAATATGCTGGATGATCCGGAAAGCGGAGTTTTACAGCCGGCCGGGATGATCTTTGAAGCCGTACAAGGAGAAGGAGGCTCAGTTCCGGCTCGGGCTGAATGGATAAGAGAAATGAGAAGGATCACAAAAGAACGCGGAATCCCTCTGATCATCGATGAAGTGCAGACCGGCATCGGCAGAACCGGAAAAATGTTTGCGTTCGAGCACGCCGGCATTATACCGGATGTCATCGTCCTTTCAAAAGCGATCGGCGGAAGTCTTCCTCTGTCTGTCGTCATCTATGATCAAGACCTTGATCAGTGGGGACCGGGGGCGCACATCGGCACATTCAGAGGGAACCAGATGGCGATGGCGGCCGGAAGTGCAACGTTAAAATATATAAAAGAGCACGATGTACTATCACATGTAGAAAAAGTCGGTGCGAAGCTCATGCAGGAATTGCAAGACATTCAGGAATACGTTCCTGAAATCGGCGATGTCCGGGGACGGGGGCTGATGATCGGCGCCGAAATTGTCGCACCGCATAAAAAACAAAACGCAAACGGCAGCTATCCGGCTGATGCGGAGCTTGCAAGCGTGATTCAAAGAAAATGCTTTGAAAAAGGACTGATCGTTGAAACGGGAGGCCGCCACGGAAGCGTGATCCGCTTCTTGCCGCCGCTCATCGTAACAGAGGCGCAAATTGACGATATTATCACGATCTTCAGAGAGGCCGTCTATGAAGCAGTCAAGTAAACAGAAAAACTTTGATTCCCTGTTTATGCACAACGGTGAACAGGGGATCAAAGCATACCGCGACGCGGCCGAGGCCGCTGTAGAGACGCTGTGGGCCGATTGGAAAAATAAATCGAAGCCCTACAGCGGGAAAATGCCGAATGAATTAAAGCACGAAATTAAAAACTTGTTTTCGTTTAAGGAAGCGGGAGAACCGCTTGCGGATGTTCTCAAGGGTCTGAAAGAAGCCTATTTGCCGCACCGGATTCATGTTGAAGATCCAAAATGCGCCGCACACCTGCACTGTCCGCCGCTCATCCCGGCACTCGCTGCAGAGATGCTGATCAGTGTGCTGAATCAGTCGATGGATTCGTTTGATCAAAGCGGAGCGGCTTCATTGATCGAGGAAGAAATGGTGCAGTGGCTTTGCCGAAAGTTCGAGTATGGAAAGGATGCTGACGGTACATTTACGAGCGGAGGCACACAGTCTAATTACATGGGGCTTCTGTTGGCCCGCGATGCTTTCTGTGAAAAGCAGTGGAACTGGAACGTACAGAAGGACGGACTGCCGCCGGAAGCGAACAGGCTGCGGATCCTCTGTTCAAAGGATGCTCATTTTACCGTGAAAAAGTCGGCTTCCCAGCTCGGACTCGGAGAGCGCGCCGTCGTACTCGTCGATACAGATGATGAAAAGCGGATGAGCCTTTACGATTTAAAGCGAAAAACAGCGCTACTGGAGGAATCGGGTTTACATCCATTTGCGATTGTTGCCACATGCGGTACGACGGACTTCGGAAGCATTGATCCGCTTTCCGAGCTTGCGGATGCCGCGCATGCCGGCGGGCTTTGGCTTCACGTTGATGCCGCGTATGGCGGGGCGTTGATTTTGAGCAGAACCCGCCGCTATAAATTGGCCGGGATCGACAGGGCCGACTCGATCAGCGTCGACTTCCACAAGCAGTTTTATCAGCCGGTCAGCTGCGGCGCTTTTCTTGTCAAAGACAGAAGGCATTTCCGCTTGATTGGTTATCATGCCGATTATTTAAATCCTGAAGAGGATGAAACGGAGGGTATCGTTCATCTCGTCAATAAATCGATTCAGACGACGAGGCGCTTTGACGCTTTAAAGCTGTTTGTCTCGCTGCGTGTGCTTGGAGAAGATACATTCGCCGAGATGATTGACTGGACATTCGCCTTGGCCGAAGCGGCAGCGGAAAAAATCTCCGCAAACGATCGGTTCGAACTGCTGAATCCGCATCCTGAACTGAACGCTGTCGTCTTCCGCTGCCTCGCCTCAGAAGACGACGCAGAGAACGACCGTTTGAATAAATGTATCCACAGAGAATTGTTCAGAACGGGACAGGCGGTGATCGCCAAGACGGCAGCAGCCGGGAAAACGTATTTAAAATTCACGCTGCTGAATCCGCGGACGACGATTTCGGATCTTGACGACATTCTCGGCAGGATTCAAGAGCTGGCAAGTCTTTATACGAATAGCAGGAGGGTAACAAGATGAGTTCATTTAAAGAAATAGCAGAAAACGCTACGATTCAAAGTTTTTTAAATTGCTATTTGCGTGAAACCGGCATCAAAACACGTGAGATCGCGGACGGCTCTCAAAAAACGCTGATTGTCCCGCTAAAACGCCAGCAAATCGAGCTGATCGTTCCGATCAAGTACTGGTCGAAGACGGGAAGGCACCTTTTCTCATTTCCGCTTTACTATCAAACAACCCAAAACGAAAAGCCGCTTCCGCTCGACTATGTCACGCTCGTCTCCCTCGCTTCAAAAGAATTGCTTCTTCAGCAAAACCGCGGGGGTGCCGAGGATGAATTCATGCTCAGAGTCATTTTGAGCTGCCGCAATATCAGCCGTTATGTGGAAGAACGGGCCGGTGATCAAAATGAGCTTAGCCGCGCTGATTTTACGTTTATCGAAGCGGAGCAGTCGCTCTTGCTCGGCCATCTGATGCACCCGACGCCAAAAAGCAGGCAGGGGATGAAACCTGAAGAGGAAAATATTTTCTCACCTGAATTGAAAGGGGAGTTTCAGCTTCATTACTTTAAGGCGCATGCCTCGCTCGTTCTGCACGATTCAAGTACAGGAACAAAAGCGCCGCTAGTCATCCAAGAGGAATTGAGAAACGACCCGATGATTGACAATAACTGGCTGGATGACCAAACAGCAGATCCGGACTTTGCGCTCCTTCCCGCACACCCGCTCCAGGCGAGAGCCTTGCTGGAGGAGCCGTATGTGCAAAAATTGATCGATCAAGGTCTCCTTACATATCTCGGCGCAAAGGGCCGGACGTTCACGGCGACATCCTCCGTCCGCACGGTTTACAGCAAGCACTCGCGCTATATGTACAAATTCTCGATCCCGATCAAAATCACGAATTCGCTTCGTGTGAACAAGCAGAAAGAATTAGACAGAGGTGTTGAAATGGCCCGGCTGCTTCAGACAGAACTCGGTCAACGGTTAAAACAAGAGTTTCCGGGCTTTCGCGTCATTACAGATCCTGCCTACATCTCGATTCGGGGAGAGAACGGGGAGTCCGGCTTTGAAGTCGTGATCAGGGAGAATCCGTTTTATGAAGACGACCGTTCTGCCAGTCTTGTCGCCGGGCTTTGTCAAGATCACGCTTACGGGAAAGAGTCGCGGCTGTCCTCAGTCATCCGCGGGCTGGCTTTAGAAGAAGGGCGGACGACGGAAGAAGTGAGCATCGATTGGTTTGACAAATACTTATCGATTTCGCTTGAGCCTGTTTTATGGCTGTTTGAAACATACGGGCTGGCGATTGAAGCGCACCAGCAAAACGCCGTCATCCGCTTAAAAAACGGCTATCCGGAGACGTTTTACTACAGGGATAACCAAGGCTATTATTACAGCGAATCAAAAGCCGGGATTCTTTCCAAGCTGATCGAAGGCTTGAGCGAAAGGAGCGAGACGATCTGCTCGGACGGCGTGGCTGTTGAGAGATTGCGCTATTATTTCTTCTTCAACCATTTGTTTGGGCTGGTGAACGGTTTTGGCTGCGAAGGGCTGATTCGGGAAGAAACGCTCCTGTCCATGATCAGAGAGCGGCTTGAAAAAGCGGAACAAATTTACGGCATCACTGAGTTGACGGACAGCCTGCTTCGGTTTTCGGAGCTTCCGTGCAAGGCCAATCTGCTGACGAGATTTTACGACATGGATGAGCTGACGGGCTCGCTTGAAACCCAGTCTCGCTATACGTCTGTCGGCAATCCGCTGTTAAAGGAGGCGGCGGCTGTCCAATGAATGACCGGATCACATTTCAAAAAGCGGACTATGAAAGAGACGTATCGCTCGTCTACCGCTGGATGCAGGAGGAGCATGTCATCCCGTTTTGGCACTTAAACATGCCGTTTGCAAAATTTGAAGCCCATTTTTACAAGGCCATCACAGACCCCCACCAAACGCTCTACATCGGTTCCATCGACGGTGTGCCGATGAGCTACTGGGAGTCGTACTGGGTCAAGGGTGACGTCATTGAACAACACTATGACAATGAACCTTTTGACCAGGGCATCCACCTGTTGATCGGGGAAAAAGAGTACTTGGGAAAAGGTCTGGCCCTTCCGCTTTTAAAATCGATGGTCAGCATGCAATTTGCCGAGCCTATGACAAAAAAGGTCATCGCAGAGCCGGATATCCGCAACAAAAAAATGATTCATGTTTTTGAAAAATGCGGGTTTCGCCCGATTAAACCTGTGAATCTCCCTGATAAAACCGGATTATTGATGTTTTGCGAACGAGAACGTTTTTTTGAAAAGGAGAAGAAAAATGAACTCTACAAAGAGACCCTCTGATGTATATGATGTCATCGGCGTCGGCATCGGGCCGTTTAACCTCGGTCTTGCCGCATTGGCCGATTCCGTGCCTGAGATTAATGCGCTGTTTTTTGAACGGAATGAAAGCTTTAACTGGCATCCCGGCATGCTGATTGAAGGAACGACACTGCAGGTGCCGTTTTTGGCCGACTTGGTGAGCATGGCCGATGTGACAAGCGAATACAGCTTTTTAAACTATCTCCAGCAGCATAACCGTCTGTATTCTTTTTATTTTCTGGAAGACTTTCATATTCCGAGAAAGGAATACAACCACTACTGCCGCTGGGTGGCAGAACAGCTCGACTCGTGCCGCTTCGGGATGAATGTTGAATGCATCTCGCTCATTGAATCGAACTCGGACGCGCTTTTTGAGGTGCGAGTCGCGAATCGGGAAAACGGCGGGGAAGCCGTATATTACGCGAAGCATATTGCGCTCGGCATTGGAACGGGCCCGCACGTTCCCGAAACGCTCTCAGACGCTTTGGGTGGCTCGGTGTTCCATTCAGCTGAGTATTTAATGAGAAAGCCCGGCGGATTTAAAGGGAAAAGGGTGGCTGTCGTCGGCTCCGGTCAAAGCGCGGCCGAGGTGTTTTATGACCTGGTCGGTGAAGATGAAGCGGAGCATGTCAGCTGGCTCACCCGCTCAAAAGGCTTCTTCCCGATGGAATACTCGAACCTCGGGCTCGAATATTTTTCGCCTGACTATATCGATTTTTTCTATCAGCTTCCGCAGTGGAAAAAAGATGAATTGCTAACGCAGCAGGGTCTGCTTTATAAAGGAATCAGCGCGAAGACGATCAGAGATATTTATCATCTTCTGTATGAGCGGACCTGCGGAGGGCGGGAAGCGGCTTTTGATCTTCAGTCCATGACAGAAGTCGAGCAGATCGAACAGCATGGGGGAACGCTGATTCTGCACTGCGCCAACCGGGTGAATGAAGAACGGTTTAAGCGGCAGGCAGATGCGGTCGTTCTGGCGACGGGCTATAAAGAGAGGCTGCCGGAATGTCTGGCACCTGTTGACAGTCTGATTGAAAAGGACGCGGGCGGCCGCTATGTGATTACGCGCGACTACAGGCTGGTGACAGCGGCAACATCAAAAAACCATATTTTCGTTCAAAACGGAGAGCTGCACACGCACGGTGTCGGAGCGCCTGACCTGGGACTCGGCGCTTACCGGAACTCGGTGATCATCAATCAGCTAGCCGGGAGAGAAGTATACAATGTCAGCCACAAAACAGTTTTTCAGACATTCGGAACAGGAATCGCGGAAAAAACGGCTGTGCCAAACGGCTCATAAAGGAGGCATTATCATGTTGTTTCAAGATGAATTAAAGAGGGTCCTCAATCCGGACAGGTGGACAGAAGTCAATCGGCGAATGTTGGCGAAGATGCTTTCTGAATATATGTATGAGGATATCATTAAACCCGATTTCATTGAAACTGAAGACGGGATCAACCGGTATGAGCTGAGAATGGCGGAGGATAAGGTGTACCGGTTTGCCGCCAAACCCCGCATGTTTGACAGTTTTGACGCGATACCGGAGACGATTGAAGTCTTCAAGAGCGGACAATGGACAAAACAAGTGAGCGCGATTGAATTTCTCCTCGATATCCAGCCGCATATCCCGATGAGTCCGGAAACAGCGGGGCATTTGATCAAGGAGTTCAACCATACGATGCTGGCGGATGCTCACCTTTTAGCAAAAGATGGGCTTACGGCTGACGAGCTGACCGAAGCCGATTATGCCGTCATTGAAGGCGAGATGACAGGCCATCCGTGGATCGTCTACAACAAAGGAAGAATCGGTTTTGGCTATGATGACTACCTCCGGTTTGCACCGGAAAATCAGAGGGCCGAACGGCTGCTGTGGATCGCTGTACACAAAGAGACCGCGTCATTCCACTCGGTTGAAGGACTCGATTATGAAACGCTGATTCATAAGGAGCTTGATGAGCTGACTTTAAGGCAGTTCGCTAAAGTGATAGAAAAGCAGGGCGCAGCCAGTGAAGACTATTATTATCTGCCCGTCCACGAATGGCAGTGGACAAATACGATCATTCAGCAGTTTCCGGAAGAAATTGCTTCAAAAGCGATCATTCCTTTAGGGGAAGGCGGAGACGAGTACCTGCCGCAGCAGTCAATCAGGACCTTTACAAACATCACAAACAAACACAAGCATCATATTAAACTGCCGATGAGCATTTTAAATACGCTTGTATACAGAGGACTGCCGGCGGAGCGGACAGTGATCGCGCCGAGAATTACTGAGCATATTAAAGGGATCGCCGAAAACGACGCATTTCTAAAAGACGAATGCAGGGTGATCCTGCCGGGCGAAAATGCCAGTCTGAACGTTGATCACCAATACTATCATGCGCTTGAAAAAGCCCCGTATCAATATTTGGAAATGCTCGGCGCTATTTTCAGAGAAAGCATTTATACGTATTTGGAAGATGGAGAGCAGCCTGTTACGCTCGCTTCTTTAACATACATTGATCAAGACGGCGTGCCGTTTATCAGGCGCCTGATCGAAAAGTCGGGGCTGTCAGCGGAGGAGTGGATCGGAAAGCTGTTTAACACCGTGATGCCGCCGCTTCTGCATTTCATGTACCGTTACGGAACCGTATTTTCGCCGCACGGACAAAATACGATTCTTGTCTTAAAAGATCATCAGCCGCACAGGCTGGCGATTAAAGATTTTGTAGATGACGTCAATATCAGCGACCAGCCGCTTCCAGAACTGAGCGGTTTGACAGAAGATTTAAAAGCCGTTCTCAGAAGCGAGCCGCCGGAAGGGCTTGTGCAGTTTATCTTTACAGGGCTTTTCATTTGCCATTTGCGCTATGTGGCCAATATTTTGGAAAATGATGGTCTGCTTCCTGAAAAGCGCCTGTGGAAAGCTTTGGCTGATGCGATTTTGGATTATCAGCAGAGATTCCCTGAACTGCATGAGCGCTTCGAATTGTTCGACTTATTCAAGCCGGAATTGACGAAGCTTTGCCTCAACAGAAACCGGATGATCGACTACGGCTATAAGGACGGCGATGACCGCCCGCACGCCTCTGAATTCGGAAAAGTGACAAACGCGCTTGCGCAATTTAAAAAAGAGGCCGCAAAGCTGTAATGCTTATGCGGCCGCGAATGCCCCGCTTCCGGCGGGGTCTTTTATGTCAATTTCTTATACATCAAAATATGAGGTCCGATCGGCGGTATATCGTAGACCCCGCCTTGTTCGCTGAAGCCGAGCTTTTTATAGTACCCGCTCACAGATGTCCTGGCGTTGCACCATAAAAGGTCTGCGCCTTTTTTTCGAAGAAGCTCTTCAGCATGGCGGATAAGCGTACTGCCCGCTTTTTGCTCGCGGTACCCTTCAAGTGTCGCCATCCCTCTCAGCTGATACTGTTTTTGGCCTTCAAGCTCTGAATGTTCGGCTTTATGAAAGGAGGCGATGCTGATCAGCCTGTCCTGATAATATCCGCCGAGGTGAAACGTGCCCCCGAGCAAATCGGTTTCATACATGCATGCTTCCGGCGGCTGATTCGGCCGGAGAATGCGGTGCCTGATCTCATACGTATCTTCCGCGTTTATTGGTTTGACTTCAATCATATGATTCCTCCTTCAGTTGCAGTTCAGATGAGGGCGAACGAAATTCCGCATGCTGCTATAAATCATGACTGTCATTCCATTATATAACGCTGGCGGAAACGATCAAAGCAGGATGAACACCTTCACCTGATCTGCCTTTAAAGAAACATTTCCCTCCGGGAGGCGATCCCTAATCCCTATATCGTAAATGGCGGAATATATCGTCCATCCACATCTGTAAACTGATATTCTTTGGCTAAATCACCAACTCTTAACGCACGTCCGCTTTTCTCGATCACATCCGGATCTTGGGCCAATGCTGTGATTCCGCGTCCGACATAATAAGGCGTTTCGGTTTTCCTTAAATCTTCTGACTCCTGCCAATGCGCCTCATCTGATTCATGGTGCTTCAGCACAAGTTCGGTTCTCATAAATCCCGGCGAAACGGCAAGAACGGCAATGTTGTCCCGTTTTAATTCCAATGAAAGACCGTACGCCATGCGGACGATTGCGTTCTTGGCTAAATCGTAATAAAACTGTCCGGTGTATTTGTTCTCATCCCAAAAGGTCGTATGAATGATAAGAGCTTGTTTATTTTCGCGAAGGAGCGGCACGGCGAAGTGGTTCGTCGCCAGCTGGGCGCGCACCCCTGCGGTGAACATCGTATCCCAATTTTTCAATGACAGTTCCCAAAAAGGCTTTGCCTCGACACCCAGATCGTGCGCACCCCACACATTGTTGATCAAAATATCCAACTTTCCTTGTTCTTCGCGAATTTTAGCGATGACAGCCTCTGTTTCTGAATCGTTCGTATGATCACATCTTACAGCAATACCCTTTCCGCCGGAAGCTGCAATTTGTGACACGGTGTCATCAATTGTACCGGGCCATTGATTCGTGGAAGCCCCCCTGATGCTGCGGCCTGTAATATACACGGTTGCACCGGCTTTTCCAAGTTCGACAGCGATGGCGCGGCCGGCGCCTCTGCTTCCGCCTGTTACGAGAGCGGTTTTTCCTTTCAGCGGTTTCATTCATCCCATTCCTTTCATCATAAAAGATATGCTCATTATAAAAGCTCAATCTTGACAACCATTGTCATATTTTATTAAATAAGTTCATCCATTGATAAAAAAGGTGGTCATATGAGAGGAGATCGACTGATATCTATTCTTTTAATGCTTCAGGCACAGGGACAAATGACGGCGAAAGAATTAGCGGAAAGGCTGGAAGTCTCGGAGCGGACGATTTACAGGGATATGGAAGCGTTAAGCGGAGCTGGAATTCCCGTTGTGGCCGAACGCGGGATAAACGGAGGCTGGTCATTGCTTGATGATTACCAAACCACTTTAACCGGCTTAAAAGAATCTGAAATACGCGCATTATTTGTCCCGCTTTCTGAACAATTGCTGGATGATCTCGGTTTAACCCGCATATCCGAAGAAGCCCGAAATAAACTGATAGCCTCACTGCCTGCGGTATATCGTCAAAACGCGAAAGACGTATGGAACCGAATATATATTGATACCCGTTCATGGCGCCATAAGAAAGAAAAAGCAGCATCCTTTGAAGTGCTGAAAGACGCCATATGGAAAGATCAAAAATTAAAAATCGTTTATCAGCGGGCAGATGGACAAACGGCTGATCGAATTGTAGCACCCCTTGGACTGGTAGCTAAAGGGTCAAACTGGTATCTGATTGCATCTAAAGAAAATGGGGAGATTCGAAATTACAGGGCTTCACGCATTCAATCTGCCATTCCTGTTCGCGAAACATTTGAAAGGCCCGAAAACTTTGATATTGCTCACGTATGGCAGTCTTCAACAAAGGAATTTATCGAAAGGCTGCCGACGTATGAAGTGCGGGTGAAGGCGGCGCAGGCCATCTTGCCAAGGCTGTCATTTACCAATTATTTTGTGCGGATCATCGAAACAAATGAGGTCGATCAGGAGGGGTGGATACCCGTTACATTATCTTTTGATACGGAAGAAGAAGCGAAAAGGTATATACTCGGATTCGCAGAGCACATAAGGATCATTGAACCTAAAGAACTGCACGGGAAGATACTCAACATGGCCGAATCCATCGTTGCTCATTATAAATCCTGAAATATTCGCGGCATATGTTACGAACATACAAGATGACCCTGCCGGCCGCAAACGGCAGGCAGGGTCTTTGGGTTAATGAACATTGAAATATCTGGCTTCCGGATGGGAGACAACGATCGCTGATACGGAAGCTTCGGGCTCCATCATAAAGCCTTCTGTTAAGTGCACGCCGATTCCTTCTGGCTGGATGAGTCTGAAGAGTTTTTCCTGATCTTCGAGATTCGGACAGGCCGGGTAGCCGAAGGAATAGCGCTGTCCCTGGTATTTCGCCTGAAAACGCTGTTCCATCGTGAAGTCTGGTGCATCAGGGAAGCCCCAGCGGTCGCGGATAACCTGGTGCGTCCGTTCGGCGAGTCCTTCGGCCAGCTCAAGAGCGAGCGCTTGTACCGCATGACTTTTCAAGTAGTCGCCTTCCTCCTTAAAGCGGTTGGCGGCTGCTCTTACATGCCTGCCTGCCGTTACGGCAAAGAACGAGACATAATCAAGCTCTCCTTTCGGTCGGACATAATCGGAAATACAGCGGTACGGAAGCTTTTCCTGCCTAGGAAAAACAAACGTTTCAAGGATGCTGTCTTTGTTCCCGGGGTCTAAAATATGGAGCGAATCCCCGTCGCTGTACGCGGGGAAAAATTGATAGACGACCGCGGGATCGAACCAGCCGTGTTCTTTTCCGTCTCTCAGCAACTCGTCAATCAGCTCTTTCAGCTCCAATGCTTTCGGATGCTGTTCAGCCAGGAGTTTTTTCACTTTTCCCTTCAAGCCGAGGTGATGGCCGAGCAGCATTTGTTCATTGACATACGGAACGATATAGGAAAGGTCGATGTTTTTTAAATAGTGCCGCTTCAAGTCTTCCGGCTGAAAGACCGGCGCCTGCGGAACGTGCGCTCGTTTTTCAAGCATTTCAATCACGGCTTTCGTCTGCTTTTTTTCTGCGACGGCGGCGGGTGCAGTCGCTTCTTTTTTCTCGAGAAACTGCGACGGGTCCGTCCGCAGCTGATTGGCGAGCGATAAGCCGTCCATGGCGTCCTTCGCGTATAAAACCGGCCCTTTATATTCAGGCGAAATTTTCATGTTCGTGAACTTTCTTGAAAGCGCGGCTCCGCCGACCATAATCGGGATGGAAATATCCGCTTTGTCGAGGTCCTGCGCTGTAACGACCATTTGCTGCGCCGATTTGACGAGCAGGCCGGACAGACCGATGATATCGGGATTCTCTTTGCGGACCGCTTCGATTAATTCCTGCGGTGTCACTTTAATCCCAAGATCGACAACCTTGTAGCCGTTGTTGCTTAAAATGATGTCGACTAAGTTTTTGCCGATATCATGGACATCGCCTTTAACGGTTGCCAAAATGATCTTTCCTTTGCCGCTGTCGTCTTTCTTTTCCATATACTGTTCGAGAAAGGAAACGGCAGCTTTCATGACTTCTGCCGACTGGAGCACTTCAGCGACGATCAGCTCATTGTTGTTAAACAGCCGTCCGACCTCTGCCATGCCGTCCATAAGCGGACCGTTGATCACGTCGAGCGGGGCGGCGAATTTTTTCAACGCTTGCTCGAGATCGGGAATCAAGCCTTCTTTCGTACCCTCGATGACGTACTCAGCCAAGCGCTCTTCCAGGGAAAGAGATGTTTTCGGCTGTTTGTCCGTTTTTTTCTTTCCGCGGTAGAAGTCAGTGAAAGATGCGAGCGTTTTGTCATCAGTGTGAAACAGAAGTTTTTCAGCCATTTCGACTTCTTCTTTAGGAATGGAAGCGAACCGCTCAAGCTTTTCCGTATTGACTATCGCGTAATCAAGCCCAGCCTGTGTTGCGTGGTACAAGAATACAGCATTCAAGATTTCCCGGCCGACGGGCGGAAGACCGAATGAGACATTGCTGACGCCGAGAATCGTTAAACATTCAGGGAGCCGCTCTTTAATGAGGCGGATGCCTTCAATCGTTTCTTTAGCTGAGCCGATGTATTGTTCATCACCCGTTCCGACCGGGAAGACGAGCGGATCGAAGATGATATCGCTGGCCGGTATTCCGTATTTTTCGGTGAGCAGCTGATGCGACCGGACGGCGACGGCCAGCTTCTTTTCGGCGGAGACCGCCATTCCCTCTTCATCGATCGTGCCGACGACGAGTGCGCCTCCGAATTGTTTGACGAGCGGAAGGATGTCAGCGAACCGTTCTTCGCCGTCTTCAAGGTTGATCGAATTGATGATCGCTTTTCCCTGTGAGTATTTCAGCGCCTTTTCGATCACCGTTTTGTCCGTCGAGTCGATGACAAACGGGGCTTTTACTTTTTTCATCGCTTCTTTTAAGAAGCCTTCCATATCTTCCGCTTCATCGCGGTCCGGGTCTGCAAGGCAGATGTCGATGACATGGGCGCCGTTTTTCACTTGGGCTCTCGCGATTTCGGATGCTTCCTCAAATTTCTGTTCGGCGATCAGCCGCTTGAATTTTCTCGATCCGATGACATTTGTCCGCTCCCCGACAAAAAGGGGACGCATCGTTTCTTCATAAATTAGTCCGTCGATCCCTGAGACGGTGTGCGGCTTTTTTTCCGAAGGGACCGTCCGCGGCTGCAGCGAGGCTACTTCATCGGCCAGCGCTTCAATATGGGCGGGAGTCGTTCCGCAGCAGCCGCCGACAATGTTCAGCCAGCCTTCTTCTGCAAACGCCTTGATTTTTTTCGCGAGCGATTGCGGTGATTCATGGTATTGCCCCTCCTCATCGGGGAGGCCGGCATTCGGATAGCAGCTGACGGCCGTCCTCGCAAGGGAAGAAAGGGTTCTGATGTGATCTGTCATAAATTCCGGGCCCGTCGCGCAGTTTAAACCGACGCTGACCGGCTTCATATGTTCGAGGGAAATATAGAACGATTCGATATCCTGGCCGGCCAGTGTCGTGCCCATCGGTTCGATCGTGCCTGACACCATGAGGGGAAGGGTTTTGCCGGTTTTTTCGAAGGCTTGTCTGATGCCGATAAAGCCGGCTTTAACGTTCAGCATATCCTGGCTCGTTTCGAGCAGCAAGAGGTCGGCTCCCCCTGTGATCAGTGCTCTTGCCTGTTCCTCATAGTTATCGATCAGCTCGTCAAAGGTCGTGCCGCCGGTGACGGAAAGGGTTTTTGTCGTCGGTCCCATCGCGCCGGCGACAAACCTTGGCCATTCAGGTGTTGAAAACTTTTCGGCGGCCGCTTTGGCGAGTTTGACTGAAGCGAGGTTGACTTCATAGGCGCGCTGCCCGAGGTCGTACTCGTCCAGAACGAACCGGGTGGCTCCGAATGTATTGGTTTCGATGATATCGGCTTTAGCGGCCAGATAGGCTTCGTGGATGCCTTGAATGACATGGGGCGCCGTGATGCTAAGAAATTCATTGCACCCTTCATAGGCCTCGCCGCCGAAGTCTGCGGCGGACAAACCTGCGTCCTGGATCATCGTTCCCATCGCACCGTCAAGGACGAGGATTTTTTTCTTCAGCTGGTCATTGATGTTAGACATTTGTTTTCTCCTTTTCTTTCTGGTGGATATATGCCGTCAGCTCGGCGGTTAAATCAGACCGCAAAAACGGTGTGATCAGATAAATGCCGTTGAACAGGTCGCACGCCGCATCAAGCAGGGAGCGGGCGATCGCGAGCCCTTCCTCGGCCTGTTTTTGTTTGTCATTTCCCGCCAGCGCCATCTTTTCGCGGATTGAATCGGACAGCTTGATGCCGGGGATTTCGTTGTGGATGAATTCCGCGTTGCGGCTGCTGGTCAGCGGCATGACGCCGATATAGATCGGTGTTTCAAGATGCCGCGTTTCCTCGTGGATTTTGATGAGCTGCTCCTCTGAATAGACAGGCTGAGAAATGAAATAGTCTGCGCCGCAGGCGATTTTTTTCTCAAGCCGTTTCACCGCTTTGTCAATGTGTCTGACATTCGGATTGAAGGCGGCCGCCACTGAGAAATTTGTTTTCTTGCCGAGCGGTTTACCCGAATATGACAAGCCTTCGTTAAACTGCTTGATCAGGCTGATCAAATCGAACGATGTCAGGTCGTAGACGGAAGTCGCTCCCGGAAAGTCGCCGATCTTCGACGGATCGCCGGTAATCGCCAGCACGTCTGACAGCCCCAATGTATCAAGCCCCATTAGATGGGACTGCAGGCCGATCAGGTTGCGGTCTCTGCATGTGATATGGATCAGCGACCTCATATCGAGGCGCTGTTTTAAGAGCGCGCCGCAGGCGACATTGCTGATCCTCGGTGTGGCAAGCGAGTTGTCCGCCAATGTTAGTGCATCGATTCCGGCTGATTGAAGCTCTTCAGCGGCGTGTAAAAATTTCTCAAAGTTTAATTGTTTTGGAGGATCGAGCTCGACGATAATGGACCGTTTCTGCTTGGCCAGATCGTCAAGTGCGGGCTCTGTCCTTTCGTTTTGAATAGCAAGCGCAGCTTTCTCTCTAATTTTCACGCGCTTTTCGGTGACTGGAGGAAGCCCTTTGACCGCCTCAGCCATCGCCCTGATGTGGTTCGGCGTCGTTCCGCAGCAGCCGCCGATGATCCGTGCGCCTTGATTGCGGAATTCCTCCGCGCTTTCCCTGAAATATTCATCATCCGTCTCATAAACAAGCCTGCCTTCGACAAGGGACGGGAGGCTGCTGTTCGGATAGACGGAAAGATAGGCGTCTTCTAAAAGCGGGACTTCTTCAAGCGCTCTGATCATATGATAAGGGCCGAGGCGGCAGTTGATGCCAACGACGTCTGCGCCGAGGGATGCCAGCTGCTTCAGGCCGTCCGCAAGCGGGGTTCCGTCCTGAAGAACGCCCTCTTCGTGCATTGAGACATTCAAAATAATCGGCAGCTCGGTTTCCTTTCTGGCAATCTTTAAAACTTCGCGCGCTTCTTCTAAATCGTAATAGGTTTCGAGCAGAAGTCCGTCCGGCTGCTCATTTAACAGAAGGTAGAGCTGTTCGCGGAAGCTTCTTTTAATGTCCTCCAGAGAATACGAGTTTTTGTTGAACGTCCGGATTCCGCCGAGCGTACCGAGAACATAAGCAGAACCGGCGGCGGAGCGGGCGAGACGGACCGCTTTTTCGTTGATTTGTTTTGTTTCGTCTTCGAGTCCGTATCTGGACAGCTTGATGAAGTTTGCGCCGTACGTGTTCGTTTGAATGAGATCGGCGCCGGCCTGTACATACGCTTCGTGGACGCGTCTCACTTCTTCGGGCTTGGAGATGTTCAGTTCCTCAAAACACCTGTCGATCCCGTAGGAATACAGAAGTGTGCCCATTGCGCCGTCCGCGATTAACGTTTTGCTTTTTATATCCTCCAAAAAACCCATCGTTTTCCCCCTTAAGCATTTTTGGTAAACAAAAAAGTCTTCTGTGAAGCAGAAGACTTTTCATCGACATTTGTCCGTCTTCTTATCTTCCAAGCAGGCTGCTTGCTGGATTTAGCACCTTGGTCATGAATATTCATTCACCGGTTGCTGAGGCTTCATCGGGCCAGTCCCTCTGCCTCTCTTGATAAGAACAGCTATTTAGTTTCTATTGATTACTTTTACTCAATTTACCGAAAATCGGGGGAATAATCAACAGTAAATTAAGAATTTATCGAAAATTTATAAATTGGACATCAATCGGCAGGTCGGCTTCCCTCACCATCGCGATGATTTGCTGAAGGTCGTCTTTATTTTTTCCGGTTACGCGGACTTGATCATCCTGCACTTGCGATTTAACTTTCAGACCCGATTTTTTTATCAGGTTATTGATTTTTTTCGCGTTTTCTTTGTCGATGCCCTGAACTAATTTTCCGCGCTGTCTGACCGTACCGCCTGAAGCATTCTCAAGCTTTGAGTATTCGATGTTTTTCGTCGGGACGTTCCGCTTGATCAGTTTGCCGACAAGCACGTCTTTCAGCTGGTTCATTTTAAACTCGTCGTCAGATACGAGAACGAGCTCGTCTCCTTCGAGTGTGATGCTGCTTTTTGACCCTTTGAAATCATAGCGTGTGCCGATTTCCTTGAGAGCAGTCTGGATTGCGTTTTGAACTTCAGGCAGTTCAACCTTTGAGACGATATCAAATGAGCTTTCTTTCGCCATGTGAAAACCTCCATCCATTTTACTTATGAATCAATTATAGTAGAATAAGGTGAAACTTCCAATATCGAGCGGTTTGCCTGGCCGCGATCCGGCAATAATTTGAACATTGGAGGAATAATAAGAAAAAGAAAAACAGGCGGATAAGAAAGGAAGAAACAGTATGAAACCAGGACAGCAGCTAACATTGAAAATAGATCATAAAGCCGATTACGGTTACTTTTTGACGGACGGCGAAACGGCGGTCCTTCTGCATCAGAGCGAGATCACCGAGGATATTGAAGGCAGGGAAGAGATCGATGTCTTTTTATATGTCGATCATGAAGACCGCTTGGCGGCTACGATGAGAAAGCCGATCATCAGCGCTGAACAGTACGGCTGGGTGGAAGTCGTTGATGCCGTCAGCGGCATGGGGGTTTTCGTCGATGTCGGGCTCTCGAAGGACGCCCTCGTTGCGACAGAGCATCTCCCGCCGTATGAATCAGTATGGCCGCAAAAAGGGGACAGGCTCTACTGTATGCTGAAAATCACGGGGCACGGAAGGATGTTTGCCAAACCGGCGCCGGAGGATAAGATCAGCGAGCTGTTTACTGAAGCTTCATCCGGTCTGATGAATAAAGAGCTCACCGGGACGATCTACCGCTTGATCGCATCAGGCTCTTTTATGATTTCCGAAACCGGCATCAGAGGCTTCATCCATTCTTCTGAGCGAAAGGAAGAGCCGAGGCTCGGCGAAAAGCTGACCGCAAGGGTGATCAAAGTAAAAGAAGACGGTTCTGTTAATCTGTCGCTACTGCCAAGAAAGCAGGATGCCTTGTCGGTTGATGCGGAACAAATTTTGACTTATATGAGAACGAGAAACGGCGCGATGCCGTTCTGGGATAAAAGCGATCCGGAGGATATCAAAGAGCGCTTCAACATGAGCAAAGCAGCATTTAAAAGGGCGCTCGGCCATCTGATGAAACAGGATAAAATCTATCAGGAAGAGGGTTGGACATACGAGAAAAAATGATATGAGGCGGCGTTCCGATGAGGACGCCGCCGGTTTTTTACAGGTGATCAGGCTTCTTTGATTCCCGGTGTTTACCGGCTTGTCTGTTCTTTTCGGCGAGCCGGTTTTTCTGCTGGTTGACGGCGTTATTGTCAACCGGCTTTTTATCATCATCTTTCATGAGGGAGCACCTCCTGTCAAAATGTCGCTTTTAGCTTGCGCACTGCCGGCGAAACTATGTACTCTTCCAATCGCGATGTTTTTTGCCGGGAAGTTTATGCCTTCTTGTACCGCCAGCATACACATATCATAAGACCAAAAAAAGGAGACTTGGTATGAAACATTGCTGCTCAGTTAACATTCAACGTGTCTCGGCAGGAGGAGTCGTCAATTTCGGCGGTGCGTTCAAAATTTGTCCGATCACAATGGAAAAAGTGGTCGAGGGGTCTGGAGGTCCAGATGTCGCGACAGCGGCTGCCGGCTTTCTTGATGGAGCGCTTACACCGGCAGTCGATGAAGGGACAGTCACCGAAGACAGCTGACGAAGAAGGCCTGCTTTTATCAAGCAGGCCTCAGCGTGTCGACAAACCCTCGCATTCGTTGTCAGGCCTGCTAAGTCGGTGCTCACGCATAGGTGAAGGATCGGCGGCTAACCGCCCAGGCGTCCTGCCTGAACGCCGCCGTCATCACATCCTGTGAAAGTCAGCTTCCGATGCTCGGCCTTCCTAGACTGCAAGGGTTGCGGGTCACGCTGAAAGGATGACAAAATCCCAAAACTAAAAATCGTTTTGAGATTTTGTCAAAAATCTAAGGCCTGCTTTTATCAAGCAGGCCTCTGTTTTAGCTTATCTTTTGTCTTTCCCCGGAAAAAAGACCGCCAATGTTCCGGGTCCGGAATGGGCGCCGACCGCTGAACCGACCATGTTGATGACGATTTCCCCCGGCTGAAATTCGGCTTCGATCATCCGTTTGACTTCTTCGGCCGTCTCTTCGTCATCTCCGTGGCTGATGCCGACCGTCTGCCCGCTCAAATCGACGCTTCTTTCTTTCATCAATTCGATCATCCGTCTGAGCAGCTTCTTTTTGCCCCGGATTTTTTCCAAGGGGACAAGCTTGCCGTCTTCGACATGCAGGAGCGGTTTAATATTCAGCAAACCGCCGACAAATGCCGATGCTTTGCTGATTCTTCCGCCTCTTGCCAAATAAGTCAGGTCATCAACGGTAAAAATATGTTCAAGATGTTCGCAAAAGTCCTTTACAGACGATTCAATTTCTTGTATTGTATTGCCGTTAGTTGCGAGTTTAAGGGCATGCTTAACCGCGAGCCCATAGCCTAATGAAGCGCATTTTGAATCGATGATCCGCAGATCGAAATCAGGGAACTCTTCCTTGACTTCGTTTGCCGCCATCACAGCCGTCTGGTATGTTCCGGAAAGCTCTGAAGAAAAGGCGATATAGAGAGCGGGTTTGTTTTCGCCGGCCAGCTCGCTGAATGCATTCTTGAACCGCATCATGGACGGCTGGGACGTTTTCGGCGCTTTGCCTTCGCGCATCGCTTCATAAACATCCAGAGGCTGAATCGTCAGAAGGTCATCGTACTCTTTTTCATCAAGCAGCACCCTTAACGGAATAAATGAGATGTGATGTTCATCATAAAAAGATTTCGGCAAATCTGCCGCACTGTCTGCTAAAAGGTGAACGTTCATTTGAACCCCTTCTTTCTAAAAAATGGTTGAAAAGGACACCAAACTGTCCTTCGGTATACTTCGTTTTTTAGGTCAACTATATCATATATTTTCACATTGACGTTTTCAAAATATTGTTTTAAGGGTAAACCAAATATATACGAAAGTAGCGGAGGAACTAAATATGGTCATAGCTGAAGCAAAAAAATTGTTCATTGTCATCATCGGCGCCTTGTTAAATGCCATCGGATTGAATCTGTTTCTGATTCCCGCCGATGTTTACGCCAGCGGCTTTACGGGGGTGGCGCAGCTTTTATCGAGTGCGCTTGACCAGTACAGCCCGGTTTATTTTTCAACGGGGACGCTATTGTTTATTTTAAACATTCCCGTCGGCATTTTGGGGTGGCTGAAGGTCGGGCGTTCTTTTACGGTTTACAGTGTTTTAAGCGTTGCGCTGACAACGGTGTTCCTTGGCATGCTGCCGGAAACAAGCCTTTCAAACGATATCTTGCTGAACGCCGTTTTTGGCGGAGTGATCTCTGCGGTCGGAATCGGGCTGACGCTGAAATACGGAGCTTCAACGGGCGGTTTGGACATCATCGCCATGATTCTGGCGAAATGGAAGGATAAGCCGGTCGGCACCTATTTTTTTATTTTAAACGGTGCAATCATTTTAACAGCAGGATTATTGAACGGGTGGGAGAAAGCATTATATACGCTCGTTACACTATATGTGACAACCAGGGTGATTGATGCCATCCACACCCGCCACGCCAAGCTCACCGTTATGATTGTCACAAAGAAAGCGGAGGAGATCAAAGAAGCGATTTACGGAAAGATGGTCCGCGGCATTACAACCGTTCCGGCAAAAGGCGCCTTTACGAATGAACAGAAAGAAATGATGATCATTGTTATCACAAGGTACGAATTATACGACTTGGAAAAAATCATTAATGAAGTGGATCCAAACGCTTTCACAAACGTCGTCCAGACAACGCAGGTTTTAGGGTTTTTCCGCAAAGATTAATGAAAGGGTGAAGAATGCGGCTGATTTCCATGATTGTAATGTTGCTGTTTGTCAGTGGATGCGGGCAAAACGGGGATCAAGTCCCCGATAAGGAGGTATCAGGGGAAGTGAATAACGGGAGTGTGGCATTAACAGTTGAACCCGTCCAGAAGCAGGGAGAAATCGAATTTCGGATGTCGGTTGTCAACCATACGGATGACGTGGCAGAGTTTGAATTCAGCAGCGGACAGAAATTTGAACTGATTGTCAGTGACAAAGAAGGGAATGAAAGGTACCGCTACTCGAAAGGAAAAATGTTTACACAGGCGTTCCAAACGATGACGCTTAATCCGAAAGAGTCTTACGATTTTACTGATGTATGGAAAGAGGTGCCTGAACCCGGCACGTATGAAGTAAACGTGACATTTTTGGGAAGATCGGAACAGTTTGCAACTTTGAGGGCCGGCAAAACGTTTGAAGTGAAA
This sequence comes from Bacillus sp. LB7, assembly GCF_030449715.1. Taxonomy (NCBI): domain Bacteria; kingdom Bacillati; phylum Bacillota; class Bacilli; order Caryophanales; family Bacillaceae; genus Bacillus; species Bacillus sp. LB7. The sequence continues at coordinate 75,858 of NZ_JASGCA010000008.1, read as the reverse complement.
TAGCCGTCAAAAAAGGCATCCCGGGAAGGATGCCTTTTTTGTATGCTGTCAGGCAGGAAGGGACGGCTGCTGCCTGAACACCACCCTGTGACCGTTAATATTGATCCCCGTTGAAAATAGAATTTTTAACGATGACGTAATCTACGTTGCGGATCGAATCGAGCTTGTTTCCTCCCGAATAGGAAATGGATGACTGCAGATCCTGTTCCATTTCTGTCAGCGTATCCATGATTGCGCCTTTATGCTCCACGTACATTTTTTTGCCTTCGACATTTTTCTTTTCACCTTTTTGATACTCAGAAGCAGAACCAAAATATTCTTTGTAGAGCTTGCCGTCTTTTTCGATCGTTGCCCCGGGCGATTCTTCATGTCCGGCAAACAGCGAACCGATCATGACCATCGTCGCCCCGAATCTGACCGATTTGGCGATGTCCCCGTGGGTGCGGATGCCGCCGTCTGCAATGATCGGCTTGCTCGCCGCTTTTGCACACCAGCGCAGCGCAGCCAGCTGCCAACCGCCCGTTCCAAAACCGGTTTTAATTTTTGTAATGCAGACTTTTCCGGGACCGATGCCGACTTTTGTAGCGTCGGCGCCGGCATTTTCAAGTTCTCTCACAGCTTCAGGCGTTCCGACATTTCCTGCGATCACGAAGCTGTCCGGAAGATGTTTTTTAATGTGCTGAATCATATTGATGACGGCGTTCGAGTGACCGTGGGCGATATCGATCGTGATGTAATCAGGCGTGAGATTCTCTCTCGTCAGCTCTTCGATAAACGCGTATTCTTCATCTTTGACACCGACGCTGATTGAAGAAAATAAACCGCGCGCTTTCATGTCTTTCACAAAATCGATCCGTGTTTCCGGCTCAAAGCGGTGCATCACATAAAAGTAACCGTTTTCCGCTAATGAAACAGCCAGCTTTTCATCTATAATGGTCTGCATATTGGCGGGCACCACAGGCAGTTTAAATGTTCTTCCGCCGAACTGCACGGACGGATCACATTCAGAGCGGCTCTGGACGATGCACTTTGCAGGAATTAGTTGAATATCCTCGTAATCAAACACGTTTTCCAATATAAAAACCCCCAAAAACGAATATTTATTTGTTTTTTATATAAAATGTTCGCCTTTTATAATGTACTTCCTTTTGCTTCCGATGTCAAATTTTTATGTTTTGAAATTAGAAACATAAAAAAGGAGCCGTGCCGATGGCACAGACTCCTTTCCGGCTGTCAAAAAAGCCGGTGGGTGTTTATGATAGTTGATTTAGCTGCTCCTGAAGATTGTGAAGCTGGCGCCGTTCGGCATCAGTTGAATTGGCAAATGCTGAGGAAAGGGCGTTTTTGGCTCTTGCAACAGCTTTCGCCTTTTCACCTGAATCCGTCGAAGCTTCAGCTTCATGAACGGCTGCTTTGGCCATTTGAAACAGTTCGTTTCTCATGTTACAGCCCTCCGCATTCCGTCGGGCCGCTCTTTTGTTCAGCCTCTTCTAATGTGGAGCGATAAGGGAACCTGGAGGCATGCTGTTTAAGCGAATCCTTGCCTTGCTGAATAAACCGTTTTGATTTGCTGCGTTTACCCATCTTGAAATTCCCCCTTAACACGAGTGACGGTCCGGTGCGGCCGTCTTCTCATAGTATTGCCGTTTTGAAAAGCCGTTTATGAATGGCAAATTATAAAATTATAAAGCGAAGTAATCCTTTAAAAAGACTGCGATACCGTCTTCTTCGTTCGATTTTGTAACCTTGTTTGCAACGCTTTTGACCCCTTCGATGCCGTTGCCCATCGCTACGCCGCAGCCCGCGAACTCGAGCATTTCAAGGTCGTTGTCTTCATCGCCGAAGGCAATCACCCGCTCAGGCGGTATCCCGTAGTAGTTCGTGATTTTCTCTAAGCCGACCGCTTTATTGATGCCGCTTTTAATCAGTTCGATCACATGCCACGGGGCCGCCCATCTTCTATGGTCGACCATCTCCGCGTGAACGTCTGACAGGTAGGAGCGGATCGCCGGAACATCCTCTTCTTTTGCGTGGATCAGTACGCTTGTCACATCCTGGCCGAGGTTTGTCCTTAAATCTCCGACCGTAATATTCGGGCTGCCCATCGTAAAGACATCAATCAGTTTTTCGTCATGATAATGAAAATAAACATCATCGATAATTTCAGCAAGGATATTATGTACGTTGTATGTCTCGCTCACTTCAATGATCTGTTTGACCACCTCGAGATCAAGAGATGTGTGGAAGCGTCCCCAGCTTTGATCTTTAGGATGATGGACAAACGCCCCGTTGAAATTGACGATCGGCGTATCAAGCTGGAGCTGATCATAATACACGGAGCTTGCTCGGAACGGTCTTCCCGTAGAAATGCACACGTAATGTCCATCTTCCCGCAGCTTGCGGATGACGTCGCTGGAGCTTTCCGAGATGGTTTTGTCGTCTTTTAATAATGTACCGTCTAAGTCCAATGCAATTAAATATGGTTTTGTCTCCATAAATGCTCCTTTGTTGTGAATTTGAAAGTTCTGACTTACCTATAGTGTATCTTTTTACCTTCTTTATTGTCTACATGTTAAACTGATGTTGATGGACATCCTAAAAGGAGGAAGAAACAGTCGTGATCATAATCGAGAAGCAACATATTTCAAACATTCCTCTTTTGCATATTGTAAAAGAGGAGAAAAAAGAGAAAGCTCTTCCTCTTGTTTTCTTCATACATGGTTTTACAAGCGCAAAAGAGCATAACCTTCACTTCGCATATCTGCTTGCCGAAAAAGGAATGCGCGTGATCCTGCCTGAGGCTCTTTATCACGGGGAGAGGGATGAACAGCTCACTCAGGAAGAGCTCGCCCCGAGGTTTTGGGAGATCGTCACGAATGAAATCAAAGAGCTCGAAGTGCTGAAAAACCACTTTGAACAGGAAAACCTGATTGAAAAGGGCCGTATCGGCGCCGCCGGAACTTCGATGGGCGGCATTGTCACGCTCGGCGCTTTGACCCAATACGAATGGATTACAACTGCCGTCAGTTTAATGGGCAGTCCCGCCTATGTAGAATTTTTTGATCAACAGCTCGCTTTTATGCGTGAAAAGAAAATCGAACTTCCTTTCACAGAAGAACAAATCGAACAGCAGCGCGATAAACTGAAGCGTTTTGACTTGAGTCTGCAGCCGGATAAATTGAAGATGAGGCCGCTTTTATTTTGGCACGGCAAACAGGATGGCACCGTTCCGTTTGCTTTGGCGCGCCGCTTCTATGAATCGACGATTCCGCTGTATAAAGCTCAGCCTGATTTGCTGCATTTTATCGAAGATGAGCGGGCCGGACATAAAGTATCGAGGGAAGGTCTTTTGAAAACAGTCGAATGGTTTGAAGCGTACCTTTAAGTGCTATCGGTTTAGAAAATGAAAGAAGTGCGTTATACTGATGAAAAAAGGAGTGAGGAAGAGTGGATGAAGCATTAAAAGAGAACATCATGGGCGCCCTTGAGCAGGTCGTTGACCCTGAACTGGGTGTCGATATCGTCAATCTCGGTCTTGTATATGACGTGGATATGGATGAGAACGGCAAAACAGACGTGACCATGACTTTGACTTCAATGGGCTGTCCGCTGGCGCCGATCATCGTAGATGAAGTCAAAAAAGCGCTCGCAGATATTCCAGAAGTCAAGGAAGTTGACGTTCAAATCGTCTGGAATCCGCCTTGGACACGGGACAAAATGTCGCGATATGCGAAAATCGCACTTGGCATCCAATAAACGTTTTCAGAGCCTGCTCATTCGTTGACAGGCTCTTCTGTTTCGAAAAGGGAGCCGCCGGAATAGATACGCGGGCGTATCCTGGCAGACTCACCACTCCTGTTATAAAAAAGAACGCTTGTACAAGGCGTTCTTTTTTTATTGCAAAAACGCCAGCCGGCACATTTTCCGGTTTGAAAAACGGAGAATCCGGGAAGTTGGGAACGGAGCACGACCAAGCCGCCGAAAGGACCGCCGGCGGGAGGAAAGAACCAATATGAAAGGTGAATGAAAAAATATTAAATATACAATTGAATTAATTTTTATTCATGTTATAATGTTAAATAATTTCACAAAGACCAAGAAGGTGAACTTGTTTTGAAAATAGGTATTATAGGTGCTACTGGCTATGGAGGGGCAGAGATTATGAGGATTATGAAGTCTCACCCTTATGCAGATGAATGCATATTGTATTCATCGAGTGATGAGGGAGCCCGCTATGATGCCGCATACCCGCACCTTATGAAACTGACAGATCAACACCTGCAACCAATCGAGGTAAAGAAGATTGCGAACGAAATCGATTTTTTATTTATGGCTGCGCCTCCGGGGGTATCCAGCCGGCTGACACCACAGTTCGATGCATATGACATACCGATCATTGACCTGTCCGGCGATCTCAGGCTGCAGAACCCGAGCGTCTATGAAAAGTGGTATAAAAGGGAAGCCGCGCCTGAACACGTGCTTCAAAAAGCGGTATACGGACTGTCTGAGCTGAATCGGGAAGACATTAAAACGGCGCAGTACATAGCCAATCCAGGATGTTTCCCGACAGCGGTTCTTCTCGGCTTGGCGCCGCTCGTCAAAAGCGGCAGCATCAACGAATCTTTTGTCATCATCGATGCGAAAACAGGGGTATCGGGAGCAGGCAGAAAGGCGTCGATGGGCACTCATTTTTCAGAGATCAATGATAATTTCAAAATATACAAAGTAAACGAACACCAGCATACGCCTGAAATCGAGCAGACTGTTAAACAGTGGGACTCCGCATTTAAACCGATCACATTCAGCACGCATTTAGTTCCGATGACAAGGGGCATTATGGCGACCATCTACACAGAGCTGAAAGACAGCAAGGATGCCGAACAGCTCCAGTTTATTTTTTCTAAATTTTATAAAGATTCGTACTTTGTCAGGGTGAGAGAACCCGGTGCATTCCCTGCGACTAAAGAGGTATACGGCAGCAATTTTTGCGATATCGGCGTTACCGTTGATGAACGGACGAACAGAGTGACAATTGTGTCAGTGATCGATAACTTGATGAAGGGAGCCGCGGGTCAGGCTGTTCAAAATTTCAACATTATGAACGGCTGGAGCGAAACCGCCGGGCTTGAATTTACACCAATTTATCCATAAGACGGGAGAGAACAAACTTATGATTCAGGTGAGTCAAGACAGCATAAAAAAAACAGACGGAAACGTCGCTTCGCCTAAAGGCTATCTGGCAAAAGGGGTCCACTGCGGCCTCCGCTATTCAAAAAAGGATCTTGGAATCATCATCAGCTCAAGACCGGCGGTGAGCGCCGCCGTTTATACGCAAAGCCACTTTCAGGCTGCGCCGATCAAGGTGACGCAGGAAAGTCTCAAAAAAAGCGCGCATTTGCAAGCCGTCATCGTCAACAGTGCCAATGCCAACGCATGCACGGGAGAGCAGGGCTTAAAAGATGCATATGAGATGCGCCGCCAAAGCGCTGATATGCTTGGGATCGAGCCGGAACTGGTGGCCGTGTCCTCAACCGGCGTCATCGGCGAATACCTCAATATGGAGAGCATTACAAAAGGCATCAGCCTTCTCGCAGAGACTGAGCCTGCCGAAGGCGCTTTCGAAGAAGCGATCTTAACGACAGACACGGTGATCAAACAAACGTGCTATGAACTGATGATCGGCGGTCAAAGAGTGACGATCGGCGGAGCAGCCAAAGGGTCGGGGATGATCCACCCGAATATGGCGACGATGCTCGGCTTTGTCACAACAGATGCATGCATCGAAGAAAGCGCGCTGCAAAGGGCATTAAGGGAAATTACGGACGTTTCATTCAACCAGATAACGGTCGACGGTGACACATCGACTAACGATATGGTGCTCGTCATGGCGAACGGATGCGCCGGAAATGAGCGCCTCCATGAAGAACACGAAGATTGGCCGATTTTCAAAAAAGGCCTGCAGCTTGTCTGCACAGACCTCGCTAAACAAATCGCGGGAGACGGGGAAGGGGCGACAAAGCTGATCGAGGTTGAAGTGAACGGCGCCAAAAGCAATCTTGAAGCGCAAATCATCGCCAAAAAAATCGTCGGCTCAAACCTTGTAAAAACCGCGGTTTACGGCACGGATGCGAACTGGGGCAGAATCGTTGTCGCGATCGGGGACAGCATGGCTGCTGTGACACCGGAGAAGGTGGAAATCTACCTCGGCGGCCAATGCCTTTTTAAAAATAATGAACCGCAGCCGTTTTCAGAAGAGCTGGCCAAAACATATTTAGAAAACAGCGAAGTGAAAATTGAGGTTCGCTTGCAGGAAGGTGAAGGAAAGGGTACGGCTTGGGGCTGCGATTTAACTTATGAATACGTCAAAATCAATGCGAGCTATCGTACGTAAAAAGGGGATCACAATGGATAAAACAATCGTTTTTAAATGCGGCGGAAGCGTCATCCGCGAACTATCGGATGAATTTTTTCAAAATCTGAAAGAGCTGTCCGAAAGCGGCTGGAAAATTGCTCTCGTCCACGGGGGCGGACCCGATATTACAAAGATGCTGAAGAAACTCAATATTCGAACCGAATTCGTCAACGGACAGCGCAAGACGACAAAAGCGGTTCTTGAAGTCGCTGAAATGGTCTTATCCGGTTCGATCAACAAATTTTTCGTTACAGAGCTGACAAAGCACGGCCTTCCGGCTGTCGGCGTATCAGGAAAAGACGGGGGACTGCTCCTTGCCGACTATTTAAATGAAAAACAATACGGTCAGGTCGGGCGCATTAAAAAAGTGAACGTCGGAATGGCCGAAGCGCTCATGGAAAAAGGGTTTATTCCGGTTATCGCCCCCCTTTCGATGACGGATGGCTGTGAGACTTTGAATGTGAACGCCGATTTGGCGGCATCGGCTGTTGCGGCAGCCTTGCGCGCTGACAAATTAATGTTTGTGACAGACGTCAAAGGGATTATGAAAAACGAAGAAATGCTGAAAGAGCTGACGCCCGCAGACATCGAAAGCCTGATGGCTGAAGGTGTGATCTCGGGAGGCATGATACCAAAAGTGGATTCTGCAAAAGAAGCCCTCACAGATGAAGTGGATGAAGTGATGATCGTGAGCGGAAAAGGATCTTTCCTCACGAAAGACGATTTCATCGGCACGAAAATCATCAAACAAAAGGAGGCCGTATCGTGAGTCATTTATTTCAGACGTACAGCCGCTGGAATATCAATATTAAAAAAGCGAAAGGCACGATCGTTCAGGATGAAAAGGGGAACGCCTATCTCGATTTCGTCCAGGGAATCGCGGTCTGCAATCTCGGGCATTGCCCTGATTCAGTGACAGCTGCTGTCAAAAAACAGCTTGATGATGTCTGGCATGTTTCCAATCTGTTTCAAAATGAGCTTCAAGAAAAGGTTGCACAGCTTCTTGCCAAAAACAGTGCAGGCGATCTCGTCTTCTTTTGCAACAGTGGAGCGGAAGCGAATGAAGGGGCGGTGAAGCTCGCGCGAAAACACACGCAAAAAACAAAAATCGTAACGTTTCAGCAATCGTTCCACGGACGGACATATGCGGGAATGGCCGCAACCGGACAGGAAAAGATTAAGCACGGATTCGGACCAATGCTTGAAGGATTCCACTACTTACCTTACAACGAGCCGAAAGCATTTGCCGAATTGCAGGGTGAAAAAGATATCGCGGCGGTGATGCTCGAGCCGATTCAAGGCGAAGGCGGCGTCATCCCGGCGAGCAGGGAATTTCTGCAGAGCGTTCAAGATTTTTGCCGCGAAAAGCAGGCTCTCCTTATCGTTGACGAAGTTCAAACCGGAATCGGACGCACCGGTAAAGCTTTCGGCTATGAACACGAAGGGCTGTCACCTGATATCATCACGGTCGCGAAAGGGCTGGGCAGCGGTTTTCCGGTCGGAGCCGTCATCGGGAAAAAAGAACTTTCAGAAGCGTTCTCTCCGGGTTCCCACGGCACGACATTCGGAGGGAACATGCTGGCGATGGCTGCAGCACACGCCACGTTGGAGACCATTTTTGAGGGAAGCTTTCTTGAAGAAGTGAGCGCCAAAGGTGCATTTTTGCATCAACAGCTGAAAGATAAGCTTCAATTTCCGCTTGTAAAAGATATCCGCGGGAAAGGGCTGATCGCCGGAATCGAGTGCAAAGAACCTGTGCAGCCGCTGATCAAAGCGCTTCAAAAGGAAGGCTTGCTCGTTCTTCCCGCGGGCCCGAACGTGATCAGACTTCTGCCGCCATTGACGGTTGCGAAAAGCGAAATCAAAGCTGCCGTGGAAAAGCTGAAAGCTGTCATGGCACATCATTCAACTGTAAAACAGTAATTTTTTTTCGATATACAAGTATAAAAATTCATGAATATCATTATTTATTCATCAAAGGTGGGCATAAGATGGAAGGATATTTAGTTCTTGAAGATGGTACATCCTTCAGCGGTGAACTGGACGGTCTTGACGGCTGCACCGGTGAAGTCGTCTTTTTTACGGGCATGACCGGCTATCAGGAGGTTTTGACAGACCCTTCTTATAAAGGCCAGATCATTGTCTTTACGTACCCGCTGATCGGCAACTACGGAATCAATAAAAGCGATGATGAAAGCAAACGGCCTCAGGTAAAAGGGGTTGTCGTCTATGAAGCGTGTGACTGGTTTTCCCATCATCAGGCGACAGAAAGCCTTCGGCAATACTTGGCGAAGTGGGATGTTCCGCTTTTATCGCACGTGGACACAAGAGCGGTTGTCCAGCATATCAGGGCAAAGGGGACGCTGAATGCCAGACTGACGAAACAAAAGGACGGCATTCCGGCTCCGCGCAAGCTGGAAAACTATGCGGCACAGGTTGCCGGAAAAAACGAAAACGGCGCCTTCGGGGAAGGCAATACGCATATTGCGGTGATCGATTTCGGCTATAAAAAGTCGATCGCTTCATCGCTTGCAAACCGGGGCTGCAAAGTAACGGTCGTTCCCTATCAAGAGATGGACGGCATTTCAAAGCTGAATCCGGACGGGATCGTCCTTTCAAACGGGCCGGGTGATCCGAAAGCGATCCATCCATATCTGGATGCGATCCGGGATATCATCTCTTCCTATCCGACTCTCGGCATCTGCCTCGGACACCAGCTGATCGCGCTCGCATTCGGAAGCGATACTTATAAGCTTCCGTTCGGCCACAGGGGAGCCAATCATCCGGTCATGGACAAAGAGACCGGACGCGTGTTCATGACCAGCCAAAACCACAGCTATGTCGTTGATCGGGACACCATCAGCGAAAATGAATTTTCCGTCAGGTTTCATCATGTCAACGACGGTTCAGTAGAAGGGCTGATGCATAAAACACTGCCTGTCATATCCGTTCAGTTTCATCCGGAAGCCCATCCGGGACCGGCTGAAAGCGAATGGATATTCGGCGAATATTTGCAGAAATTGAACGAAGCAAGGAGAGAGATCGCCCATGCCTAAAGATCAAACCATCAAAAGCATTCTCGTTATCGGATCGGGGCCGATTATTATCGGGCAGGCCGCTGAATTCGACTACTCCGGAACCCAGGGCTGCATGGCGCTGAAAAGCGAAGGCTACCGGGTGATTCTCGTCAACAGCAACCCGGCGACCATCATGACCGATGAATCTTTTGCAGATGAAATCTATTTTGAGCCCTTGACAGTGGAAAGCCTCACACAAATCATCAAGCGCGAAAAACCGGACGGACTGCTCGCCAATCTGGGCGGACAGACAGCGCTGAATTTGGCTGTCGAGCTCGAAAAGGCCGGTATTCTTAAAACATACGGGGTAAAGCTGCTTGGAACATCTGTCGATACGATCGAAAAGGGCGAAGACAGGGAAAAATTCCGCGCCTTGATGAAGGAGCTGAACGAACCTGTGCCGGATTCAGAAATCGTTGACAATCAAGATGATGCGCTTCGTTTTGCGCTCTCAATCGGTTTTCCGATTATCGTGCGGCCGGCCTATACACTGGGCGGAAAAGGAGGCGGCATCGCGGCGACGAAAGAGGAGTTCCTGCCTTTAATCGAAAGCGCCCTCCTCGCAAGCCCGATTCATCAATGCCTTGTCGAAAAAAGCATTGCCGGTTTTAAAGAAATCGAATACGAAGTCATGCGTGACAGAAACAATACATGCATCACCGTCTGCAATATGGAAAACATCGATCCGGTCGGCGTCCATACGGGGGATTCGATCGTTGTCGCCCCGTCGCAGACATTAACGGATGCGGATTATCAAATGCTTCGTTCTGCCAGCTTAAAGATCATTTCCGCGCTCGATGTTGTCGGCGGCTGCAACATTCAATTCGCTTTGGACCCGGAAAGCAAAAATTATTATGTCATCGAGGTGAATCCGAGAGTAAGCCGTTCATCGGCGCTCGCCTCAAAAGCGACCGGCTATCCGATCGCAAAAATGGCGGCTAAACTGGCTGTCGGTTACACGCTTGCCGAGCTGAAAAATCCGCTCACAGATTCGACATACGCCAGCTTCGAGCCTGCGCTTGACTATGTCGTCGTCAAATTTCCGCGCTGGCCGTTCGACAAATTCAAACAAGCCGACCGTAAGCTCGGCACGAAAATGAAAGCGACCGGAGAAGTCATGGCGATTGACCGCAATCTTGAAGCGGCCCTGCAAAAAGCGGTCGCATCCCTTGAGCTGAAAACGTCAGGAACCCATTTGCCCGAACTTGGCGGCGTATCTTCAGAAGTGTTGTGGAAGCTGCTTGAGACCCCTGATGACCGCCGTTTCTTTGCGGTCATGGAGCTGCTGAGCAGGGGGGCTTCCATCAGCGAGATACACGAGAAAACGAAAATCGATAACTATTTCCTTCATGTGTTTTCTAACATCATTCAGCTGGAAAACATGTTGATGCAACAGGGAGACGCGCTGTCCGTCAGCCTTTTGAAAAAGGTGAAAGAAAAGGGATTTACCGACTTTACGATCGCTTCCCTCACCGGAAAGACGGAAGAAGAAGTGCGCGCGCTCCGCAAGAAAATGGGCATTGCCGCATCCTTTAAAATCGTCGATACATGCGCAGCAGAATTTGATGCGAAGACAAACTATTTTTACTCGACGTATTTCGGGAAAAGCGACGGAGACATCTCTCAAAAAACGAAAAAGCGCGCACTGATTATCGGTTCCGGCCCGATACGGATCGGCCAGGGAGTCGAATTTGACTACAGCGCCGTGCACGGCGTCATGACGCTGAAAAACCTCGGGTTTGAAACAATTATGCTGAACAACAACCCGGAAACCGTCAGCACGGATTATGAAATGGCAGACCGCCTGTACTTTGAACCGATTACACCCGAGCATATTCTCAATGTCGCTGAAGCGGAAGACATCGACTTTGCGATTGTTCAATTCGGCGGCCAATCCGCCATCAATGTGGCTGAAGCGATTGAAAAAGCGGGCATCACCCTGCTTGGGACATCATCGGAAACCCTTGACATACTTGAAGATCGCGATCAATTTTATCAGCTTCTTGACGAGCTCGGCATCTCCCATGCCAAAGGAGAAACGGCTTCATCAAAAGCGGAAGCGGTGCAGAAAGCGAACGAAATCGGCTATCCTGTGCTGATCAGGCCGTCATATGTGATCGGCGGTATGGGCATGATGATCGTTCACTCCGAAGCGGAGCTCAGAGAGCTGCTGGGCGGAGCGTCGCAAATGCCTTACCCGATTCTGATCGATCAATACGTATCGGGAAAAGAGTTTGAAATCGACCTTGTCAGCGATGGCGACGATCTTTATATCCCGACTTATATCGAGCATATTGAAAAAGCGGGCGTGCATTCAGGTGACAGCTACGCGATTTTGCCGGGGCCTTCGGTCACTCCGGAGATGAAAAGCGCCGCGCGGGATGCTGCCGCAAAAATCGTCCGCAAGCTCGGATTTAAAGGTATTATGAACATTCAATTTATAGCGGATGCGGATGAACTGCTCATCCTTGAAGTCAATCCGAGGGCGAGCCGGACGGTTCCGGTTGTCAGCAAGGTGATGGGGGTTCCGATGATCCCGCTTGCGGCGCAGCTGTTGGCCGGTTCGTCACTCAAAGAATTGAAGCCCGCCGCCAAAAACTCACGCGGCGTTGCCGTGAAGTTTCCGGTCTTTTCATCGCACGCTATTCAGGATGTCGATTTGAAGCTTGGGCCGGAAATGAAATCGACCGGAGAAGGCATGTATGTCGGCTTCAATCCGGAAAGCGCCCTGAAGAAAATCTTTGCGGGAATCTGGCAAACGAAAGGCTGCATTTACATGGAAGGGGCCGGTGAGCTTCGTTCTCTCGCAGAACAGGCGGGTTTCACCGTACAGTCGGACGATTTTCCGGGCTGGATCAAACGGAAAGACAAAGCGCTGCACATCCATTTAGCCGAATCAAAAGAGGCGAGCAAGCAGCGAATGGAAGCCGTCACCCACGGTGTGGCGGTAATGACGGAGGAAGAGACGGTGCGGGCATTTTTGACGAGCGGGCATGGAACGACTAAAGCCGTGTCGCTTAAAGATTTATATAAAAAGGAAGTGGAGACATGTCTACTGTAAACATCGGGGCGACCCGGGAAATCAATCTGTCGGGCAACGATTTTTTAAGCCTGAAAGACTTTTCAAAAGAAGAGATCGTTTATTTGCTGAAAGAGGCAGCAGAGATGAAGCAAAATAAAATTCAAGACATCTTTAAAGGAAAAACATTGGCGATGATCTTTGAAAAGTCGTCGACGAGAACGCGCGTATCATTTGAAGCCGGAATGGCGCAGCTCGGCGGAAACGCCCTGTTTTTAAGCAGTAAAGACATGCAGCTGGGCAGAGGGGAAACGATCGCAGATACCGCGAAAGTGCTTTCGGGTTATGTCGACGCGATTATGATCCGCACATTCGAGCACGAAAAAGTCGAAGAGCTTGCCAAGCATGCCGAGATTCCCGTGATCAACGGATTGACCGATCTTTTTCATCCGTGTCAGGCGCTTAGTGACCTCTTGACGATTCAAGAGATGAAAGGAACATTGAAAGGGCTGAAAGCCGTTTATGTTGGAGACGGAAACAATGTCGCGCATTCGCTGTTAATCGGCTGCGCGAAAGTGGGATGCGACATTACGGTCGCTTCGCCTGAAGGGTATGAGCCGAATCAGGAAGTGGTAAAACTGGCCGAGGGATTCGCCGAAGAGTCCGGAGCAGCCGTCACAATCACAAATGACCCCGTGTCAGCCGTTCAACAGGCGGATGTCATCTATTCCGATGTGTTTACAAGCATGGGCCAGGAGAAGGAAGCCGAAGAACGGATGAATATCTTTGCTCCTTATCAGGTCAACAGAGCGCTTGTCTCCCATGCCAAACCAAATTACGTCTTTCTGCACTGCCTTCCTGCCCACCGGGAAGAAGAGGTCACCGCAGAGATCATCGACGGCCCGAATTCAGCGGTATTCCAGCAGGCTGAAAACCGCCTGCACGTCCAAAAAGCTTTATTAAAAGCACTGTTATCTTAAATAAAAAACAGCTGATCACACTTGATCAGCTGTTTTTTTAGGCGAATATTAAAACGGCGATGCCGATGACAAAGCAGTAAATCGAGAAATAAACCAAGTTTCCTTTCGCCATAATATTCATGAACCAGCGCAATGAAAAGTATGTAGCGATAATCGATGCGGTGAACGCAAACAAATAAGGAAGGAAAAGTTCCCCTAAACGCGGATCATGAAAAATATCGGTAATGCTTAAAATGGTCCCGCCAAGACTGACCGGTATGTACAGTAAAAATGAAAACCTGAGCGCGGTTTCAGATTTGAGACCGAGCGCCATCGCAGGAACGATCGTTGCTCCCGAACGGCTGATACCGGGAACAAGTGCCACCATTTGCGACAAGCCGATGATCACGGCGTCTCTCAGCCTGATTTCGCCGTCGTTTTTCCGGCCGCGCAAATTGCGAATGAGAAACAATGCCAGACCCGTGATCAGCAAAGTAACCGCGGTGATCCGTACGCCGTCTTTAAAGAAAGCCGAAATCTCATCATCAAATAAAACGCCGATGACACCGGCAGGAATCGTGGCGATAATCAGATAGATGATAAACCTGAAGTCCGCTTTTCCTTTTTCATTTTTTGTTGTGACATAAGACAGTCCGTTTACCGCCAGCCTGAAAATATCGTTTTTATAAACGAGCAATACGGCAATTAAAGAACCGGCATTCATCAAAAGCTCAAAGCTGAAGCCTTCAATGTTCAAGCCTAAAAAGTGCTGTGCAAGCACCAAGTGGCCGCTTGAAGAAACAGGAATCGGCTCTGTGAATCCCTGAAGCAACCCTAAAAGGATATACTTGATCAACATTAAAAAATCCATGATACTCCTCCGTTTCCCACGAGTTGTGACGCCCTTTTAAAAGACGGAATGAACGGGCGGTTCGTTTCAATTTTCGGAACACTTTTTTCATTAAACTACACAAAGCAAACAGATGTAAAGATAAAATCGACATGTTTTTTGGGAGAGTGGGGTAACCTAATCATAAAAGGGAGTGAAGCAAATGGGACAGCAGCGTCAATTCCGGCCGGGTCAAAAAGCGCCCAATAATGGAGTGTATGTGGAGATCGGCGAAACGGGAAGCATGGTTCAGAACCCTCAGCAAATCAAATTGAGCGCCGGCGAGTTCTTCCCTGAAACCTCCAACCATAACCGGCTCTGGACATATAAAAGAAAGCCTTAAAAAACAGCCGTCGGCTTTTTCGGACGGCTGGCTGTCTAAAGCAAAAAACCCCGCTTTCAAAAGCCGGGGTTTTAATGTTGACTTGCATCCTGTTTAACAGGCATAATTTCTCCAAGAACAATAACGGCTGCGGTGATGATAAAGCCCATAATGACACTGGTTTGTAGGTCATACCCAGCACCGTTCATGGCGCCGACAATATAGCAGGCCATCTGCGTCAAAAGAAATGTCCAGAAAAAAGCGACCACAAATCGCACGTTTTCCACCTCGTCCTTCTCATTCAATTCTAAAACTTATCATACCATATACATAGCCAGCTGGAAAAGACATTTTAGTGAACAAGACAGGGCTTTCAACTCTGTTTTCAGAAATATCAGAAAGGACATTTTATTAAAGTTCATTTTTCATCATGAAGACTG
Organism: Bacillus sp. LB7; assembly: GCF_030449715.1. Classification (NCBI taxonomy): domain Bacteria; kingdom Bacillati; phylum Bacillota; class Bacilli; order Caryophanales; family Bacillaceae; genus Bacillus; species Bacillus sp. LB7. The sequence continues at coordinate 60,740 of NZ_JASGCA010000008.1, read as the reverse complement.
GGACTTTTCCTTATTCGTTTGCTGCACGTACGACATAAAATAATGAGCAGATTACGGCAGGAAGGAGGCAGGCAAGTGATGAAAATAACCGAACGTTTTTTTCAAGTGGATTCAGAATGGAACGTGGTTCATCTTCCGTACAAGCCGAACGGTTTTCTGGTGTTCATTTTCGGCGACCGGAACCATTTCGTCGGGGAAGATTCGAGCTTCTGGCTTCAGCATTACGGGAGAAATCAGCTTCTAACGAGCCTGAGAAACAAAGGCTACACCCTGGTAAACAGCAATTTGTTCGGCAGGCACTGGGGCTCCGAAAAAGCGGTTGCATACGCTAAACAGCTGATTCATTGCGTGTTCAAACAAGAGATTTTAAATGAAAAAATTCATCTATTGGCGGAAGGCACAGGCGCCCTCATTGCAGATGAGCTCCTTCGCTCGATCCCGAACCAAATACGTTCTGCAGCGATGGTTAATCCTTGCCTCGATCTTCAGGCTCATCATAAACGAGAAAAAGAAAACAAGTTTTTCTACAAACAGTTTATTAAAGAAATTGCCGCAAGCTACCGAATTACGGAGCGGGAGGCTGCCGATTATCCGTTCAAAAGCATCTCCCCTTATCAAAATCTCGTGCCCGTTCATATTTGGCAAAGACTGAACGGCTCACCGTATCCGTATATGATTCATGCCAAAACGTTTGAGGAGCGCCAGCTTAAAGGCCGTCACAGCGTGGGGCTTACCCTGCACCTGTCTGAACATCCTCAGCGCATTCATTCAGCAATCGCGAACTTTTTCAAAACGCATGAAAAAGTCTTATAGAGAATAGAATAATAGCAGCCCGAAAATGGTGAAAAGGGCTGTTTTTTGCTTGGTTAAAAAAGCTGAAACGAAAGGTGGTCCATCGAATGAAGCCGGCACTTGTATATGGAGCAGATGAATTCTTCGGCCTTTCATTTTGTGAACATCTACTTGAAGAGGGTGTTGACATCGATGTAAAGCTGGAACAGACAAGCGACGAAAAAAAGCTGATGTACCTCGAAGAGCGGCTGATGTGGCTGGGGAGAAACCAGCATTTCCGCCTCATCGAAAAAGAGCTTGAAGCCCCGTACGAACAAGTCTTCATCCAATACACAGGCTCAGTGCCGGAAGAAGCGCTGGCTGCCGGCGTTGAAAACAAGCCTGTTATTCTGTTTGTCTATCAAGAACAATTCGAAGAGGATTTACGCGCCGGCATGGAGGAAAAGGGCGTTGAACTGATCGTGCTTCCGGATCTGTTCGGTCCGTGGGACGTCAGGGCAGAGGATAAACAAAACAGGGATGGAGCGCTTTTTGTGAACGACGCGGCCGCACAAGCCGCTGCCTGTGCTGTTGAAAAAGATTTTTCGGATTTGCGGTTTGTACAGGAGACGCCAGCCGATAAAGCCGATGAGATCATTCAAGAATGGAGCAGACAAAAGTCTACATTTTTCGACAAAAAATAAGAAAGATCTTCCTAATTTACACTTGAAAGGATACAATAAAGATAGATTTGAATTGCTTTTTTTCGAAAGGGAGTTGAACATGGCATGGTGTACAGGCTTGTCGCGATTTTTTTCATTCTCCTGGCGCTAAGCGGCTGCGGACAATCGCCGCTGAAAGGGAAAATTGAAAAAGTCGGTTTGCTTGTCCCTGATACGATAAATGACCAAGTATGGGGAACCAAAGGATATAAAGGATTATTAAGAATACAATCCGTCTACAATGTCGACGTCTATTATAAAGAGGGAATCGATAATGACGCTGCCATTAAAATGGCTGTAGAAGATTTTCATAAAAAAGGCGTCAACCTCATCTACGGGCACGGAAGCGAATATGAAAAAGCCTTTAATGAGATATGCAAAGATTATCCTGATATTCATTTTGTTTTAATGAACTCGAAAGCCGACCACCAAAATGTGACAAGCATATCGCTTGAAGGAGAAGCGATGGGGTTTTTCGGCGGAATGACGGCGGCCCATCAGTCAAAAACAAAGAAAATCGGCGTGCTCGCAACGTATAAATGGCAACCTGAAGTAGAAGGGTTTGCCGAAGGAGCAAAATACCTCGATCCGGACATTGAGGTGATGACAGCATATGTCGGCCAGTGGGACGACAGCGAAAATGCCGTCAAACTGTATGAAAAAATGAAGAAGGCAGGCGCGGATGTTGTGTATCCGGCCGGAGACGGGTATAATGTCCCTGTCATCGAACAAATCAAAAAGGACGGGCTGTACGCTATCGGCTATGTAAGCGACCAGTCGGAATTGGGTGAGAATGTCGTTTTGACAAGCACCATACAGCATGTAGACGACGCTTATGAACTCACCGCCGATGAGTTTAATAAAGGAACGCTTAAAGGCGGCAAGCGCTCATTTGACATTCAAGACGGCGTCATCGAAATGGGAAAATTCAGCCCTGTTGTCGATCAGTCATTTCAAGAAAAGATGAATCGGCTGATTGACGAATACAAAAAAACAAACAAACTGCCAAACGAACATTGAGGTGATCAAGATGCACGAAAAATCGATGGAATTTTTGCAAATTGCCATGAAGTACGTTCCGGAAGCGAAAGCAGAGATGGAGAAAGCGGGAATCGAACTTTCCCCGGAAATGCTTGAGCCATTCATGAACTTGTTTACGAAAGTGATGGCCGAGGCTTACGAGCTCGGTAAAGCGGACGCCGGTTCAGACGCCTGACTTAAACGCCCGCACACGCTTAAAAAGCCACTTTTCAGAAGAAGTGGCTTTTTTATATGGATATCTTATTTTTCAAAGCGCTGACCATTGAGCCGATTTCTTTAAATACAGGTTTCAGCTCATCGATCGAATCCATAATTTCTCCAACCTGATTCAACACGTGCATGTAATCGGCTTCCTGAGGAACTTCAGCGTCTTCGGCGGTTTCCGCATCCGCATCGGCATCCGCATCCGTCTCCGTCTCTTCATGCCTGCCGGGTGCGTTTGCGCCAAACATCATTTTTGTGAAAAAATCGTCGTTCGCCACTCTTCATCCCTCCTTTTTCATATATATCACTACTATATGAATGTTTTGGTCTGCTAGATTAGACGAATATATTGCCAACTAAAAAAAAATAGGGTAGGATTAGTACCAGATACTAATAATTACTCATAACATTAGTTGGAAAAAATCATGTATAAAGGAGTCTTTCCTATGAAAGCTGGAATTATTGGAATCGGCCGGTACATCCCTGAAAAGGTGCTGACCAATTTCGACTTGGAAAAAATGGTTGAAACTTCTGACGAGTGGATTCGTACAAGAACAGGCATAGAAGAAAGAAGAATCGCAGCTGAAGACGAGAAAACGTCCGACATGGCTGTGGCCGCCGCTAGAAAAGCGATGGAAGACGCAAACATCGCGGCGGAAGATCTTGATATGATTCTCGTCGCCACCGTTACTCCTGATCAGGCATTCCCGACAGTGTCCTGCATGATTCAAGAAAAGCTCGGTGCATTCAATGCCTGTGCAATGGATATCAGCGCAGCGTGCGCCGGTTTTATGTACGGTTTAGTCACTGGAAAACAGTTTATCGAAGCCGGAACGTATAAGCATGTGCTTGTCATCGGAGTTGAAAAGCTCTCAAGCATTACGGACTGGGATGACCGCAATACCGCTGTTCTGTTCGGAGACGGTGCGGGCGCCGCAGTTGTCGGGCCTGTCAGCGACGATAAAGGGATTTTGTCTTTTGAGCTCGGTGCAGACGGCAGAGGCGGAAAGCACTTGTACTTGGATGAAAAAGATCATACAATCATGAATGGCAGAGAAGTGTTCAAGTTTGCCGTCCGCCAAATGGGTGAATCCAGTGTGAATGTCATTGAAAAAGCCGGATTATCCAAAGAGGATGTCGACTTTTTGGTACCGCATCAAGCCAACATCCGGATCATGGAAGCGGCGCGCGAACGTTTGGAGCTTCCAGTCGAAAAAATGTCTAAAACGGTTCATAAATACGGAAACACATCAGCTGCTTCAATTCCGATTTCTCTTGTGGAAGAGCTTGAAGCTGGTAAAATAAAAGACGGTGACGTCATTGTGATGGTCGGCTTCGGCGGAGGTTTGACATGGGGAGCCATCGCCATGCGCTGGGGCCGCTAAAAGAAAGGTGAGGTGCAACTTATGAATAGTAAAAGAGTAGTCATTACCGGATTAGGAGCTTTATCACCTCTTGGTAATGACGTCAAAACGAGCTGGAACAACGCGGTCAACGGAGTTTCCGGAGTCGGTCCGATCACAAGGGTGAACGCGGACGAGTATCCAGCTAAAGTAGCCGCGGAACTGAAAGATTTTAAGATAGAAGATTACATGGATAAAAAAGACGCGAGAAAAATGGACCGCTTCACACAATATGCCGTTGTGTCGGCGAAAATGGCCGTGGAAGACGCGGGGCTCGACATTAACGAGAGCAACGCAGACCGGGTCGGCGTCTGGGTCGGTTCCGGGATCGGCGGCCTTGAAACGCTTGAACAGCAGTTCGAAACATTTTTAACAAAAGGACCGCGGCGCGTCAGCCCGTTCTTTGTACCAATGATGATTCCTGATATGGCGACCGGCCAGATATCGATCTCTCTCGGTGCAAAAGGGGTCAACTCTTGTACGGTGACGGCTTGCGCGACGGGGACAAACTCAATCGGCGACGCCTTTAAAGTTATTCAGCGCGGCGATGCAGATGTTATGATCTCCGGAGGAACGGAAGCCCCGCTTACAAGAATGTCGTTTGCCGGCTTTTCCGCCAATAAAGCGCTGTCCACTAACCCGGATCCGAAAACGGCAAGCCGTCCATTTGACAAAAACCGTGACGGCTTCGTCATGGGAGAAGGAGCGGGAATCGTCGTTCTTGAGGAGCTTGAGCACGCGTTAAACCGCGGAGCGACAATCTACGCGGAAGTGGTCGGTTACGGATCAACGGGAGACGCCTATCATATCACCGCTCCTGCGCCAAATGGGGAAGGCGGCGTCAGAGCAATGAAAGAAGCGATCAAAGATGCGGGTCTGTCCCCTGAGAGCATTGATTATATCAATGCGCACGGAACAAGCACACCGTACAATGATAAATTTGAAACGATCGCCATTAAAGAAGTGTTCGGAGAGCATGCCTACAAGCTTGCCGTCAGCTCGACAAAATCGATGACAGGGCACTTGCTCGGAGCTGCCGGAGGCATCGAAGCGATTTTCTCCGTCCTTGCCATTAAGGAAGGCATCATTCCTCCGACAATCAATATCGAAACACCTGATGAAGATTGCGATCTGGACTATGTACCGGATCAAGCCCGCCGCCAGGACGTAAATGTCGTGCTCAGCAACTCGCTCGGTTTCGGCGGACACAACGCAACACTGATTTTCAAAAAATATGAATAACCGCAATATAAACGGCTGCCATTTTAGATGGTGGCCGTTTTTTTTTAGCGTGCATACCATACAGATGAAAAAGGAGTGTGATCTAAAATGAGTATAGCAAGCACGTATGAATGGCTTGAACAGGCTTCATCCGTGCGGGAATTGTCAAGCTTTCTCCTGCCGTATTTTAAAGGCGCTTCAAAAGCGGATGCGGCGGCGATTGTCAGCCACCTGCAGACCCACGGCTTGTTCCGTTCGTGGACGGACGGGGAGCGTACGATGAAGCAGCTTAAGAAAAACGGCGTATTTCAGCATGTCAGACGGGAAGAACAGCTGCTCTGCAAAAGATGGAACGGACCGGATGTTCCGATTTTCATCCTGCCTGTCGATGAAAGAAACCGCAAAATCCGCGTCGAATTTGGCTCGAAATCAGGCCTCGCGTTCAGCGACAAATTATTTTTGTTTTTATCGGCAGATCTTCCCCGGTCATCGATTTCTGCAATCATGACGCACGAATATAATCACGTTTGCCGGTTAGAAAATATGCCGAAAGAAGAAAAAAAGATGACGCTGCTTGATACAATCATTCTCGAAGGCATCGCAGAATATGCCGTTTTCGAACGGTTGGGGGAAGCCGAAACAGCCGCATGGACGTCATATTACTCCGAAAAACAGCTTCGTCATTTCCAGGACCGGTTCGTAAAGCCTCATTTCGAGCTGCGCCGACACGATAGCCGACTATTCTCCAATATTTTATTTGGAAAAGGGCACTACCCCGACATGCTCGGATATGCTGTCGGTTACAGTATTGTAAAAAAATATTTATCGGCTCGAAATTTGAAGGTTGCCGACGTTTTATCCTTCCCGTCAGAAGACTTTATAAAGCTATCGCTTTAAAATACTAAAATTATGGGATTAAATTAATATTATTACAAAAAATCAAAAAACTCCTTGCTTTTGTAATGATTATGTAATAATATACAACTATAAAATTTTAAGATAATTCAGTCATATTAAGAAAATTCTAAAAAAGTAATATATTAGTTTTTCGTAATATTTAACTTCTGGTCTATGGAAGGGGAATCTGGATGAGCGCATTGCTGGAAGTCAATGATTTAAAAACTTATTTTTTCAGAAAAAAGCAGCCGATACCCGCAGTGGACGGCGTTGATTTTTCAATTAAAAAAGGGGAAACCGTGGCGCTGGTCGGTGAATCGGGATCCGGTAAAAGCATCACGTCTCTGTCAATCATGGGACTCGTCGAGGGCTCGGGCGGAAAGATCATAAACGGTTCCATCAAGCTCGAAGGACGGGATCTCGTTACATACAAAGAACAAGATTTATGCAAGATCCGCGGAAATGAAATCTCGATGATTTTTCAGGAGCCGATGACCTCGCTCAATCCGGTTTTGACGATCGGCGAACAAATCACAGAGGTGCTGATCTATCATAAAAAGCTATCGAAAAAAGAAGCCGCCAAAAAAGCGGTAGAATTATTAAAGCTTGTCGGCTTTTCGAGGGCAGGCGAGCTGATGAAAGAATATCCGCACCGCCTGTCTGGCGGCATGAGGCAGAGGGTGATGATCGCCATTGCCTTAAGCTGCAATCCGAAGCTGCTCATCGCGGATGAACCGACAACAGCGCTTGACGTTACCATTCAATCCCAAGTGCTGGAACTGATGAAAGACCTATGCGACAAATTCGATACCTCCATACTTCTCATTACCCACGATCTCGGCGTTGTGTCCGAAATTGCGGACCGCGTGATCGTCATGTATTGCGGACAAGTTGTTGAAAATGCCACAGTAGACGAACTATTCGACGAACCCCTGCATCCCTACACAAAAGGACTGTTAAACTCCATCCCTGTTATTGAAGGCTCCATTGAAAAATTAACAGCCATTAAAGGAAATGTGCCGACGCCTGACAACCTTCCGGCCGGCTGCCGGTTTGCTCCGAGGTGTCCGAGCGCGGTCGACAAATGCTGGGGAGCGCAGCCGGGCTTGAAGACGCGTCCGGACGGCCGGTCTGTCAGATGTTTTTTATATGAGGAGGGAGAATAAGGGATGACTTCATCAGCTGAACGATTACAGCCCGGACAGGAAATGAGCCCGCAAGAATCCCTTCTGGAGCTGAAAGATGTCAAAAAGTACTTTCCGATCCGCTCAGGGATATTTCAGAAAAAAATCGGCGACGTCAAAGCGGTTGACGGCATCAGCTTTTCGCTTAAACGCGGCGAAACGCTCGGCATTGTCGGTGAATCGGGCTGCGGAAAGTCGACCGCCGGACGGACGATGATCCGCCTTTATAAACCGACGGCAGGACAGATCTTTTACAAAGGCCGCGACATTTCAAGTTTGTCGGAAGAAGCGTTGAGAAAGAGCGTCCGCAAAAACATCCAGATGGTTTTCCAAGATCCGTTTGCCTCACTGAACCCGAGAAAAACGCTGCGTTCCATCATCAAAGAACCCTTCCACACGCATCATATGTACAATTTCAAAGAACGTAACGAAAAAGCCGAAGAGCTTTTGGCAAAGGTCGGGTTGCACCCGTCGTTTGCGAACCGCTATCCCCACGAATTTTCCGGAGGGCAGCGCCAGCGGATCGGAATCGCACGGGCGCTGGCTTTAAATCCGGAGCTTATTATCGCCGATGAACCGGTATCCGCATTGGACGTGTCAATCCAGGCTCAAGTGATCAACCTGATGGAAGAGCTTCAGGAAGAATTCAATCTGACATATTTGTTCATTTCCCATGATTTGAGCGTCGTCCGCCACATCAGCGACAGGGTCGGCGTCATGTATCTCGGCAAAATGATGGAGCTGACAGACAAGCATGAGCTGTACGACAACCCGCTTCATCCATACACGCAGGCGCTTCTGTCCGCCGTTCCCGTCACTAGGAAGAAAGGCGGGACAAAGCGGGAGCGAATCGTTTTAAAGGGCGAGCTGCCGAGCCCCGCCAACCCTCCGAAAGGCTGTGTCTTTCATACGAGGTGTCCGGCCGCAAAAGCGATTTGCGCGGAAGCCGAACCCGCTTTCAAGGAAGTGAAAACAAACCATTTCGCGGCGTGCCACCTTTACGAATAAAGGGGGAGGCCGTCACATATTAAATCCTTGAGAGGGGGAATGTCTTCTTTAAAAAACGGGGGTCAATCGGGTGGAAAGAAGGACAACAGTTTAATAAGGGGGGAATTCATAAAATGAATAAACGCAAAACAGGATTTTCAATTTTAAGCTTGCTGCTGATCTTATCGATTTTTCTAACGGCCTGCAACAGCGGCGAAGTCGGAGGGGACGAAAAGGAAGGCAAATCTGACGGGAAGCCGCAAAAGGGCGGTGACTTGGTCATCGGTTCTACAGGGGAGCCTACGATGTTCAACGCTTTATATTCAACCGATGCGTCAAGCTCTGATATTGAAGGGTTTATTTTTGACGGCCTTGTCGGCTCTGACACCGATTTAAATCCGACGATGAAGCTTGCTGAAAAAATAGATCAGTCAGAAGACGGCATAACGTATAACGTGACTTTGAAAAAAGGCGTAAAATGGCACGATGGCGAGGAGTTTACGGCCGATGACGTCGTGTTTACGTATAACATCCCATTAAGCAAAGACTATGCCGGTGAGCGCGGCTCCAATTTTGGAATGATTGATAAAGTGACGAAAAAGGGAGACTACGAGGTTGAATTCAAGCTCAAACATCCGGACCCTTCATTTTTGCCTGTCTCTTTAAGCTACGGAATCCTTCCTGAGCATATTTTAGGGGACGTGCCGATTAAAGATCTTGGCGAACACGAATTTAACAGGAAAAAACCGATTGGAACGGGACCGTTTAAATTCGTAGAGTGGAAACAGGGACAATACGTTAAAGTGGAAGCATTTGAGGATTACTACGGTGAAGGGCCATACCTTGACACGCTGACATACAAAGTGATTCCGGATGCCAATGCAGCGATCGCCCAGCTTCAGGCGGGAGACATTAATTATTTCGTCGTCCCGGGCACGGATGTGAAGACAGTCGAAAAATTCGATCATGTCAAGCTTGAGTCTGATCTCGGCCTGAACTATTCATACCTCGGCTGGAACGAAAAAAATGAGCTGTTTAAAGATAAAAAAGTCCGCCAGGCTTTAACGCACGCGATTGACCGCGAATCGATCGTTCAAAATGTGCTGGACGGCGATGGGGAAGTCGCGAATATTCCGGAAAGCCCTGTATCATGGAACTATCCGAAAGACGCCGATATTCCAGTCTTTGAATACGACCCGGCAAAAGCGAAGAAAATGCTCAAAGAAGCGGGTTGGGAAGACACAGACGGTGACGGCGTTTTAGACAAAGGCGGCAAAAAGTTCTCCTTTACCATTAAAACGAACCAAGGAAATAAAGTACGCGAAGATGCCGCAGTTGTCATTCAGCAGCAGCTGAAAGAAGTCGGAATCGAAGCGAAGCCGCAAATCGTCGAGTTCAGCGCTTTAATTGAACAAACGAGCGCGCCGAACTGGAATTATGACGCACTCCTGCTCGGTTGGAGCTTGGCGACCTTCCCTGATCAATATGATATCTTCCACTCCAGCCAGTCGAAAGCGGGCTTAAATAACATATGGTACAAAAACGAAGAAGTCGATAAGCTTCTCGTCAACGCGAAGAAACTGAAGGACCGAAAAGAATATTCGAAAGCTTACGAGAAAATCTACAAAATGATCGCCGAAGATCAGCCGTATACATTCCTGTTCTATTACAACTACCACCGGGCGATCCCTAAAAACCTGCAAGGCTTCGAATTTCATCCGAAAAACGATTTCTATGAAGTAAACAAATGGTGGCTGAAAAAATAATCTAATATTCTCTAAAAGGGAGAGTGGATGTTCCTCTCCCTGCTCTTTAAAATCCATGATAAAAGGGGAATAGAAGATGGTTACATACATTATTCGGAGAACGCTGATGTCGATTCCGATCCTGTTTGGGATTACCATTCTTTCTTTCGCGATCATGAAAGCGGCTCCCGGTGATCCGGTGTCACTGATGGTGGACCCGTCCATCAAACAGGCTGACCGCGAAAAGTTCATCGAAAAATACGGACTGAATGAACCTGAACATATTCAATATTTGAAATGGCTCGGCAATATGGTGCAAGGGGACTTTGGCACATCGATCGTCAGGAAAGGAACGCCTGTTATCGATTTGATTCTTGCCAGGCTTCCGAATACGCTTTTATTAATGCTTGTATCAACGATTTTAGCGCTTCTGATTTCGATACCGCTCGGCGTGCTCTCGGCGAGGCGGCCCTATTCAAAGCTTGATTACGGTATTACGTTTACATCTTTTATCGGACTTGCTGTTCCGAACTTTTGGTTCGGTTTAATTTTAATTATGGTGTTATCCGTGAATTTAGGCTGGTTTCCGACCGGGGGCGTCATGACGCTGAATTCGGGCTTTAGTTTGTGGGATCGGATTCATCACTTAATTTTGCCTGCTTTCGTACTCGCCACCGCAGATATGGCCGGGCTTACGAGATATACAAGGTCAAGCATGCTGGATGTGCTGCGCCAGGATTTTATCCGGACGGCGAGAGCAAAAGGCTTTAAAGAAAATCGGGTCGTGTACAAGCATGGACTGCGGAACGGGCTGCTCCCGGTTGTAACGATTTTCGGACTGATGATTCCATCCTTTATCGGCGGCGCGGTCGTGACCGAACAGATCTTCAGCTGGCCTGGACTCGGGAAGCTGTTTATTGATTCCGCGTTTCAAAGAGACTATCCCGTAATTATGGCGATGACCGTCATATCCGCTGTACTGGTTGTCATCGGCAATTTAATAGCGGACATTCTGTATGCGATCATCGATCCGCGGATTGAGTATTAAGAAAGAGGGGAGTTAATCATGACACAGCCAAATCCACAAGTGCCTTCAGCGGAGATCGGGCTTCAAGAAAACATTCCACAAAAACCGGAAACGATGACAAAAATCTTTTTCGAGAAGTTTTTCAAAAACAAGCTCGCTGTCATCGGCGGAATTCTCTTGCTTATCATTGTACTGTCGGCCTTGTTTGCACCGTTGATTGCTCCATACCCGCCGGAACAGCAAAATCTGATGAACAAATTAAAGGCGCCGAGCGCGGAGCATTTGATGGGAACGGATAAATTCGGCCGGGATATTTTCAGCCGCTTGCTGTACGGCGCACAAATCTCGCTGCTCGTCGGTTTCGCGTCCGTCCTCGGTTCGATCACCATCGGCACCGTTGTCGGAGCAATCGCCGGTTATTTCGGCGGAATCATTGATGCCATTTTGATGAGAATTGTTGATATTATCTTATCCATACCCGACATCTTTCTGTTGATCACGCTGGTCACCATCTTCCAGCCGGGCATAGATAAACTGATTTTAATATTCGCCTTGACGAGATGGACGACGACGGCGCGCCTCGTCCGGAGCGAGTTTTTGTCCTTGAGGTCGAGGGAGTTCGTCTTGGCGGCGAAAACGATCGGCACAAGAAATTACAAAATCATTTTTTCTCATATTCTTCCGAATGCGATGGGGCCGATTATCGTTGCCGCGACGCTTTCCGTCGGTACCGTGATCCTTGCGGAATCGGCATTAAGCTATCTTGGATTCGGGGTTCAGCCGCCGATGGCAAGCTGGGGCAATATGCTTCAGGATGCACAGAACTTTACGATTATGATCCAGGCGTGGTGGTACCCGCTGTTCCCGGGCCTGATGATTCTGTTCACTGTGCTGTGCTTTAACTTCTTAGGCGACGGACTCCGCGATGCGCTTGATCCGAAGAATATTAAATAAAAAGCTGAGGGATGTCACCCTTGGCTTTTTTTGACGGCGATTGCCATAATCTCATCCGCTTGGAATAAATTCCTTCCCCCTTGCCTATACTGTGGACAACAGTTTTTATTAAAAGTGAGGGGTTAGAAATGTTGTTTCTTCATGATGTGTGGGTGAATTGGTTTGAGGGAGAAGAAAATGGCTACAACGTCTGCCACTTTCATGAATGGCGGAAGGAAGACAGTGTTGAATTGCTTGACCAGGTGCCTTTGTTAAGGGTGTCGTCTGTTTTGTTTCACTACATAGAAAATGATTTGTCAGAGCTTCCGGCCGAATTATTGAACGAGGTTCATCAAAAAGCGTATATTCGCAAAAATCATGAGCGGACACAGCTTGATCATTGTTTCGTCGTAACGGACGGGATTGGTATTCTCGCGGTCGATACGGCCGGTTACACAATACCGGTAAGAAAAAGCCGCCTCATCCCGAGACAGGAGCAGCTCGTTTATGAAATGGTGAAGGACGTTGAAGCGGAAACTTACGAGTTTGCACCAGAGAAGCTGCAATCTTCCAAAGAATACCACATTTTATCCTTATCACCGGAGCATGTCAGAGGATTAACGAGAAAAGAACGCCAGCTCAAACAGCTGCTGTTCATGGCGCTCGATCAGCTCAAAGGGCTCCAAAACCGGGCCGAGATCGCCTATTGGTACACCGAATGGAATCCGTATATGTATGAACAGATCAAGCGCATGACATTTGAAGAAATTTGGGACATGCTTTTCAATGAGACGATCGACGGATGGTCAGACAAACACAGGGACTTTTGTGAAAATTTGATTAAAGGACAGCCGTTTTTTGAAAAGCTTTGGGAAATTGAGAATGAGTCTAAAGTCAACTAAATTAAGAATCAAGACTGCCGGGAGTGCGGCGGTCTTTTTATTTGCAAAAGCGAAAAATCTATATTAAAAAATAAAAAATGTGAGCTGTCTTTCTGACAAAGCGGTCAATGAAGGACTGGAGACATGTGTCTTGAATCATTTATTATAGGAGTATCGTGATCCGGAGGCAAGTGAATGCGGAGCTGCGGCTGTTCTCTATGAAAAACACCTTCTGATTATCGTACAATCAGAAGGTGTTTTTGGATCAGCGTCTTTTTCGGCCGAGCCCCATCGCGTTTTCCATTTTTTTCAGCATCTTGTTTGCTGTTTGATTTGCGCGTTCAGCGCCTTCGTCCAAAATCCGGTCCAGCTCTTCAGATTCGATCAATTCGTGGTAACGGTCTTGAATCGGCTTCAGTGCGCCGATGACGACTTCAGCAAGGTCTGATTTAAATTCACCGTAGCCTTTGCCTTCGTATTTTGCTTCAAGCTCTTCGATTGAGACTTGTCCGAGAATCGAATAGATCGTTAGAAGGTTGGATACGCCGGGCTTGTTTTCTTTATCATATTTGACGATTCCGTCGGAATCCGTGACAGCGCTTTTGATTTTTTTCTCAAGCTGTTTTGGTTCATCGAGCAGGGTGATGAACGCTTTTTGGTTCCGATCGGATTTGCTCATCTTTTTGAGCGGGTCGGCAAGCGACATAATGCGGGCGCCGACCTTCGGTATTTTAACCTCCGGAACTGTGAAAATGTCATTGTATTTCTTATTGAAACGCTCCGCCAAGTTCCGGGTTAATTCAAGATGCTGCTTCTGATCTTCTCCGACAGGGACGACGTCTGTTCCGTAAAGCAGAATGTCCGCCGCCATTAATGGAGGATATGTCAAAAGCCCGGAGACGACAGCTTCTTTTCCGGCTGATTTATCTTTGTACTGCGTCATCCGCTCAAGCTCGCCGATGTAGGCGACGCACTGAAGCATCCATCCCGCCTGAGCGTGCGCAGGCACTTCCGATTGGATAAACAGCGTCGCTTTTTTTGGATCGAGGCCGATCGCCAAATACAGCGCGGCAAGGTTCCGGATGTTCTTTCTCAGCGCGAGCCGGTCCTGCGGGACTGTGATCGCGTGCTGATCGACGATGCAGAAGTAACAGTTGTAGTCATCCTGCAAGTCGACAAACTGCTTCATCGCTCCGATATAGTTGCCGAGGGTGACAGAGCCGCTCGGCTGGATACCGGAAAAAATCGTTTTTTTCATGTGAATCCCTCTTTCCATTTCAAAATAAAAAGGCCCATTCTTCCCTTAAAAGAAAAGGGACGAATGAACCGTGGTACCACCCTGATTATTTCATTATGGTCAAAATGAAATCGCTCTAGACGTTTGTAACGGAGTCTTCTCCGGCTGAGCCTACTTATCCGTGTTCGGTCAGCTGCTCCGAAGCCCATTCCACATTCGCCATTATCCGCTCCCAGCACCGCGGACTCTCTTTAAATGGGGAGAAATGTGTACTCTTCTTCTTCATCGCATGTTATTCATAATTTTATTATATATAAATTTTAAATGAAAGTCGACAGCCTCGGGGAAAAGAAAACGAATACCGGGCTGATTAAAGTTGGCGCGGCATCGTCCGGTTCGATATAAAGAATGGTTAATGTTATACGTGTAAAACGTTTTAACCTGTAAAACATAAACTTTCCTTTTAATGTGGTTACGCTTTAAAACAGAGAAGTGTATTTGTACATTTGGCAGAAAACCTGACAATCATAAATAGTTTGAATAAAAAAATAATTGAAAATTAATATTGCAATAAATTATTCTATTAATTATAATGAATTTGTTCACCTCGGTGTTACAGGTTTCTTACATAACAAATATTCAGAAAAGACGAAACAGAGGAAAAAGTATGGCAAGTGGGCCTATTACTTTTTTATGATAAATCTGAATGTTCAGGAGTAAGGAACTAAAAAAACAAGAAATTGGGGGGGTTTCTCTTTGAAGAAGCGTTTGTCATTTATCAGTTTAATGCTCATTTTCACACTCGTCCTCAGCGCCTGCGGCTTCGGCTCAAGCTCCGGTGACGGCGGTAAAAAAGACAGCAAAGGGAAAGACACATTAAATGTCAACATTAAAACAGAACCGTTTTCACTACATCCGGGACTCGCAAACGATTCGGTGTCTGCAAACGTGCTTCGTCAGACTTTTGAAGGATTGACGACAATCGGTAAAGACGGAAAGCCGGTTGAAGCGGCAGCTGAAAAAATCGAAGTCAGCGACGACCAAAAAACATACACATTCACACTCCGCGACGCGAAATGGTCAAATGGAGATCCTGTAACAGCAGGGGATTTTGAATACGCATGGAAATGGGCGCTCGACCCTAAAAACGAATCGCAATATGCGTATCAGCTTTACTACTTAAAAGGCGGGGAAGCAGCGAACACCGGCAAAGGGAAAATTGAAGATGTCGGCGTTAAAGCTGTTAATGATAAGACTTTAAAAGTCGAGCTTGAAAAACCGACACCGTATTTTACTGAACTGACAGCATTCTACACATATATGCCAGTCAATAAAAAGGTAGCAGAGAAGAATGCGAAATGGTACACAAACGCAGACGAGAACTACGTATCTAACGGACCTTTCAAAATGGCGAAATGGAAGCACGGCGGAAACATCGTACTGGAGAAAAACGACCAGTACTGGGATAAAGACGCTGTTAAGCTGAAGAAAATCAATATGGCGATGGTCAACGATCCGAACACGGGTCTGAACATGTACAAAAAAGGCGAGCTTGACTTTGTAGGACAGCCGCTTGACCAGATTTCAACGGATGCGATTCCAAGCCTGAAAAAAGAAGGCCTTAACATTGATCCGTTCGCATCGGTTTACCTGTACAAATTCAACACTGAAGCGGCTCCGCTGAACAATGTCAACATCCGCAAGGCGCTGACATACGCGATCAACCGCGAAGCGATCGTCAAAAACATCACGCAAGCGGAACAGTTGCCTGCGATGGGATTAGTGCCGCCGGCAGTCCACGGCTTTGAGTCAAATAAAGGCTATTTCAAAGACCATGATGTCGATAAGGCGAAAGAATACTTGGAAAAAGGCTTGAAAGAGCTCGGTTTGAAAAAAGCATCAGACCTTCCAAAGATCACGCTTTCCTTCAACACGGATGAAGCGCACCAAAAAATCGCTCAAGCCGTTCAGGAAATGTGGAACAAGGAACTGGGCGTAGATGTCGAATTAGGCAATGAAGAATGGAACGTATACATCGATAAGCTCCATGCCGGAAACTATCAAATCGGCCGTTTAGGCTGGACCGCCGACTTTAACGACGGAATGAACTTCCTTGAAACATACCGCGACAAAGAAGGCGGAAACAATGATACGAACTGGGAAAACGCAAAGTATAAAGAGCTGCTGAATAAAGCATCGAGAGAAACTGATTCAGCGAAACGTATCGAGCTGATGAAAGAAGCAGAAAGCATCATCATGGATGAACTGCCGGTCGCACCGATCTACTTCTACACAATGCCGTATCTTCATGATGAAAGCTTAAAAGACTTTGTTCTAACCGGTACTGGTGAGATCTATTTCAAAACCGCGTATTTTGAATAAAATTGCATGAAAGTATATGGGGCTTAGACTTTCCCCCCATATACTTTTATTTATGAAAAGAAGTTAATAGACTGAATATTCGGAGGTGTGTAAAATTGATTAAATTTTTAGGCCGTCGTCTTGTTTATATGTTAATTTCTCTCTGGGTTATCGTCACAGCTACCTTCTTCCTGATGAGAGCGATACCGGGCGGACCCTTTTCAGGCGAGAGGAAACTTCCCCCTGCAATTGAAGCCAGTCTCAATTCCTACTATGGTTTAGACCAGCCTCTTTTTAAACAATATCTCGATTATTTAGTATCGGTAGCAAAGTGGGATTTCGGGCCGTCATTTAAATATAAGGGACAAACTGTGAACGACTTGATCAGCTCAGGTTTTCCGATTTCATTTACACTCGGATTGGAAGCGATTTGCCTTGCGCTCGCTTTCGGCGTTTTGTTCGGCGTGATCGCCGCGCTGAAGCGAAACAAGTGGCAGGACTACACAGCGATGATCATTGCGGTTGTCGGGATCTCTGTGCCGAACTTCATCATGGCCGCACTTCTCCAATACGTGCTGGCAATGAAGCTGGGCGTGTTCCCTGTCGCACAATGGGAGTCATGGGGACACACTGTCCTTCCTGCAATCGCTGTTTCCTCGATGCCGATGGCGTTTATCGCCCGTTTGACGCGTTCGAGCATGCTTGAAGTGCTGAGCAGCGACTATATCCGCACGGCGCGTGCAAAAGGTTTGAGCACACCAGCCGTTACGTTTAAGCATGCGATACGAAATGCCATCATGCCGGTTGTTACATATATGGGGCCAATGGCGGCGTCCATTTTGACAGGAACGTTTGTCGTCGAAAAAGTCTTCGGTATACCAGGACTCGGCATGCACTTTGTCACCAGCATTACGAACCGAGACTACACGGTGATCATGGGTGTTACCGTCTTCTTCGGGGCAATCTTGCTGCTTTGTGTCTTGATCGTCGATCTTTTATACGGCTTAATTGATCCGCGCATTAAACTGTTTGGCGCTAAGAAAGGGGAGTAAGAGGATGCAGCAAATACCAAAAGACATGTTTGAACCTGCAGCTGTTGACCATAGCGAAGCCGAAAAGATCTCAAAGAAAAACCTTTCTTTTTGGACAGACGTATTCTTGAGATTTAAAGAAAACAAGCTGGCGCTGTTTGGACTGGTGGTTCTGATCCTGATCGCTCTGATGGCTATCTTCGCGCCGGTATTCTCAAGCTTTCAATATGAAGAAACTGATTTAACGAATGCGAACCAGCCGCCGAGCGGTGAGCACTGGTTTGGAACAGATGACCTTGGAAGGGACGTATTCGTCCGTACATGGGTCGGCGCGCGCATCTCGCTGACAATCGGACTGGCTGCCGCGCTGATCGACGTTTTGATCGGTGTGATATGGGGTGCGATATCAGGCATCAGAGGCGGACGTACTGACGAAATTATGATGAGAATTGCAGATATTTTATGGGCGATTCCTTCCTTATTAATGACGATCCTGCTGCTCGTAGTCATGGGAAAAGGCTTGATCACGATGATCGTGGCGATGGTTATTACGGGATGGATCAACATGGCGAGAATCGTCCGGGGACAAGTACTCCAGCTCAAAAATCAGGAGTTTGTGCTCGCCTCAAGAACTTTGGGAGCGAAAAACTCGCGCATCATCAGAAAGCACTTGCTGCCCAACATCATGAGCCCGATCTTAGTCACCATGACATTAACCGTGCCTACGGCTATTTTCTATGAAGCGTTTTTAAGCTACCTCGGCCTCGGGGTTCCGCAGCCGCTTGCAAGCTGGGGAACGATGGCAACAGACGGTGTGCAGGGATTGGAGTATTACCCGTGGCGCCTGTTCTTCCCGGCTACTTTTATCTGTCTGACCATGTTTGCATTCAACGTTATCGGCGACGGACTGCGCGACGCTTTAGATCCGAAGCTGCGTAAATAAAGGAGTGAGAAAGATGAAACACTTACTTGAAGTGAAAGATTTAGCCATTTCTTTTAAAACATACGCCGGAGAAGTACAGGCGATCCGCGGCGTCAACTTTCATGTCGACAAAGGAGAGACGCTTGCAATTGTTGGAGAATCCGGATCAGGCAAAAGCGTCACTTCGCAGGCGATTATGAAACTGATTCCGATGCCGCCGGGCTATTTCAAAAACGGACAAATTTTATTTGACGGACAAGACCTGGTTCCGAAAAAGGAAAAAGAAATGCAGTCAATCAGGGGAAAAGAGATCGGCATGATCTTTCAGGATCCAATGACTTCCTTGAACCCGACGATGAAAGTCGGCCGTCAAATCACAGAAGTGCTGTTTAAGCATGAAAAGATCTCAAAAGAAGAGGCCAATAAGCGGGCGGTAGAGCTTCTCAGCCTGGTCGGAATTCCGATGCCTGAACGCCGCGTCAACCAGTATCCGCACGAATTCAGCGGCGGGATGCGGCAGCGCGTCGTCATCGCGATGGCGCTTGCGGCCAATCCAAAGCTTTTAATCGCGGACGAACCGACGACAGCTCTTGATGTGACGATTCAGGCGCAGATTTTAGAGCTGATGAAAGAATTGCAGAAAAAGATCGAGACATCCATCATTTTTATTACGCACGATCTCGGCGTTGTCGCGAATGTCGCAGACAGAGTCGCCGTCATGTACGCGGGACAGATTGTGGAGATCGGTACGGTCGACGAGATTTTCTACAATCCGAAGCATCCGTATACATGGGGGCTGTTGGCATCAATGCCGAGCCTTGACAACGACGGTGATGAAGAATTAATGGCGATACCGGGATCTCCGCCTGATTTGACCAATCCGCCGAAGGGCGATGCCTTTGCATTAAGAAGCCCGTACGCAATGAAAATCGATTTTGAACAAGAACCGCCGATGTTTAAAATATCTGATACACATTACGTGAAGTCATGGCTTTTGCACCCGGACGCTCCAAAAGTCGAGCCGCCGGCGGCTGTCCAAAGCAAGATGAAGGAGTTTAAAAATCAGTATGAAAAACCGGTTCAAGTGAAAGAAGGTGAATGATGTGGCAGAAAAACTGCTCGAAATCAAGAATTTAAAACAGCACTTTTCAACGCCGAAAGGGATTGTGAAAGCTGTTGACGGAATCTCTTTTGACATTTACAAAGGGGAAACGCTCGGTCTTGTCGGTGAATCCGGCTGCGGAAAGTCGACGACCGGCCGGTCAATCATTCGTTTGTATCAAG
Source organism: Bacillus sp. LB7 (assembly GCF_030449715.1). Classification (NCBI taxonomy): domain Bacteria; kingdom Bacillati; phylum Bacillota; class Bacilli; order Caryophanales; family Bacillaceae; genus Bacillus; species Bacillus sp. LB7. The sequence continues at coordinate 40,889 of NZ_JASGCA010000008.1, read as the reverse complement.
CGACTTCCGGAGAAGTCTTGTTTAAGGGAAAGAATGTCCACGACAAAAAGTCTGCCAAGGACCTTCTCGAATTCAACCGGAAGATGCAGATGATTTTTCAGGACCCGTATGCTTCCTTGAATCCGCGGATGACGGTTGCCGACATCATCGCAGAAGGAATTGATATCCACGGTTTGGCCAAAACGAAAAAAGAGCGGCTTGAGCGCGTTCATGAACTCCTCAAACTCGTCGGCTTAAATAAAGAGCACGCGAACCGCTATCCGCACGAATTTTCCGGCGGACAGCGCCAGCGGATCGGAATCGCAAGGGCGCTTGCGGTCGAGCCGGAATTCATCATTGCCGATGAACCGATCTCCGCTCTGGACGTGTCCATTCAAGCGCAAGTCGTCAATTTAATGAAGGATTTGCAAAAGGAAAGAGGGCTTACATACCTTTTCATCGCTCACGATCTGTCGATGGTCAAATATATCAGCGACAGGATCGGCGTCATGTATTTCGGGAAGCTTGTTGAATTGGCGCCGGCAGATGAACTGTATGAAAATCCGCTTCATCCGTATACACAATCATTGCTTTCCGCCATTCCGCTGCCTGATCCGGATTATGAGCGCACGCGCGTGCGGAAGACGTATGATCCAAGCGTCCATCAGCTGAAAGGCGACGAACAGATGGAGCTCCGTGAAGTAAAGCCCGGCCATTTCGTTATGTGCACAGAGGAAGAATTTAAAGCCTATCAATCCAAATAAACGAAGCAGGAAGACAGCCGTCACAAGGCTGTCTTTTTTTAATGCCGAACAACCGCCGGCCATTTTTTGAGAAAAAATTTGAAACCTTCGCGGGAGACAACCGTCTTAGTATATATAGGTAACATGCTCAGCTTCACTGAAGCTCCTTTCTAAAAAAGATTTTGTTTAAACTAAAAAGAAAGCGGGTATATCTAAAGTGTGAAATTAGAACATCCATAAGGAGCAAATCAATGAATTGGTATGAGAAGCTTAGCGAGTATTTCCCAATTGAAGAAATGAAATCAAAAGAGCACATGGAAGCATTGTTAAAGGAACAAAACGATATTTACCATAAAGAAGAAGGCCGCCATCATGTGTTGATGTATGCCGAATTCGACTCTTTTATTTTCATCGACTATTTATTCGTTTCTAAAGACGCGCGAGGACAGGGACTTGGTTCCAAGCTGATTGAGAAGCTGAAAAAGAAAAACAAACCGATCCTCCTCGAAGTCGAGCCCGTGGATGAAGATGATGCCGATACGGCGAAACGTCTTAAATTTTATCAAAAGGAAAACTTTAAACACGCTGAGTCGATTGGTTACCGCCGCCGGTCACTCGCAACCGGCAAAGTGAACAAAATGGAGATTTTGTATTGGTCTCCAAAATCAAACACAGAGAAAGAAGTGTTTGATGCGATGAAAGAAACGTACGAAAAAATCCATACATACAAAGATGAGAAGTGGTATGGAGAATCTTATGAAGATGTAGATGACGTCCTGACGATTGTTGACGATCATAAACAGAAGAACATTTTCGATGAATTGAGCTAAATGAGAATAACAGATGGCATAAAAAAGCAAAAGTCGCTGGATTGTCAAAAAATTTCTGTTACAGACTGTTCACACTTACTTTTTTATAGTATAATACTCAATAAAGATTACTTTTTTAGATTGATTTCAATTTAAGAATACGCTAATTTCATTCTACTTTTTAAGGAGTGAAGCAATATGGTTACATTATATACATCCCCAAGCTGCACGTCTTGCAGAAAGGCGCGCGCATGGTTAGAAGAACATGATATTCCGTTTACGGAAAGAAATATTTTTTCAGAGCCTTTATCAATTGATGAAATAAAAGAGATTTTACGAATGACGGAAGACGGAACAGACGAAATTATTTCAACCCGTTCCAAAGTGTTCCAAAAACTGAACGTCAACCTTGAAACAATGCCGCTTCAAGAGCTGTACCAGCTCATCAATGAACATCCGGGCCTTTTGCGCCGTCCGATCATCATTGACGAAAAGCGCCTGCAGGTTGGATACAACGAAGACGAAATCCGCCGCTTCCTGCCGCGCAAAGTGCGCACATTCCAGCTTCGCGAAGCGCAGCGTCTCGCAAACTAAAAGAAGGCTGAATTTTTCAGCCTTCTTTTAGTTGTAGACAAAATCGTTTAGATTTTGTCAACTTTTGATTCGCGTGATCCGAAAACCTTTGCAGTCTAGGAAGGCCGAGCATCGGAGCAGACTTTCACAGGATGTGATGACGGCGGCGTTCAGGCAGGACGCCTGAGTGGTTAGCCGCTGAACCTTATTCTATTCGTGAGCACCGACGCGCAGGCCCTGACAACGAATGCGAAGGTTTGTCGGCACGCTGAGAAGGCTGAATTTTTCAGCCTTCTTTTTTTAATGCTTTTCACTCGTCTGTTCATAATAAATACTGGCTAAAATCACAAAAATCACCGTCAGGACGGGCAGCAGCATTTCGAGGGTGCTGTGCTGCGCCATAAAGGAAGATAACTCCCGCTCTCTGACGATCATTTCGCCGCCGGTATAAGCGAGCAGTCCGCTTCCCGCGTATATGAAGAGCGGAAATTTGGCAAGAGCCGCTTGAATCAGCCTGCTGCCCCAAATGATGACCGGAACGGAGACCATCAGGCCGACAACGACTAGCATCAGGCGTCCGTGAGAAGCTCCAGCGACCGCAATCACATTATCAAGCGACATGAACAAATCGGCAATCACGATGATGCGGATCGCCTTAAATAAAGATGTCCCGCCTTTGACATGCTGGGCATCTTTTTTCTCAATCAGAAGCTGATATCCTAAGTACAACAGGAAGATTCCTCCGATAAATTGCAGATAAGGAACCGCGAGCAGGTACACTGCTGCCATTGTTAGCGCGATTCTCATCATGATGGCGATCAATGTGCCGATGATGATCGCTTTTTGTCTTTGCCGGGGAGGCAAATGACGGCTTGCCATTGCAATCACAACAGCGTTATCGCCGCCAAGTATGAGATCGATTCCGATGATCACAAGGAACGACATCAGTATATCGTGTTCCATCCACTGGCACCTCGCTTTGCCTTTGCATCGGGGCTTGACTGAAAAGGAGCCCGCATCTACAGCTGCTGCTTGTACAACTAATATATGAAGCAGGCCGGAAAATATGTTAGCTTGACCTTGGAGGCGTTTTTATTTCTTTTCCGCCTTTTTTATCATAAAATAGAAAATAAAGATTGATCCATGGGTAAGGTTAAGAAGTGGACGTAATGGGTAAAGTGTAGTAAAGTACAATTAATTGGGAGCTTAGTTATCCCTTCAACATCTTACAAAGAAGGGAAGGTTGGCAAATGGAAATCGAAAGAATAAACGAACACACGGTTAAGTTTTATATTTCCTACGGTGATATCGAAGACCGCGGGTTTGACAGAGAAGAAATTTGGTACAATCGAGAACGCAGTGAAGAGCTTTTTTGGGAAATGATGGACGAAGTGCACGAAGAAGAAGAGTTTGCCGTTGAAGGCCCCCTTTGGATTCAAGTGCAGGCCCTTGATAAGGGATTGGAAATCATTGTGACAAGAGCTCAGCTGTCCAAAGACGGACAAAAGCTGGAACTGCCGATTCCTGAAGATAAAAAACAGCATGTAGCAGAAGAAAGCCTTGATGCTTTGCTTGACGACTTTCAAAAAGAAGAGCAGGCAGAAGAGCAGAAACTGCAGTTTGTTTTAAAGTTTGACGATTTTGAGGATTTAATCTCACTGTCAAAAATGTCTATCAGCGGCTGCCAAACGACATTGTATTCTCACGAGAACCGCTATTATTTATTCGTGGATTTCAGTGAACTGCCTGATGAAGAGGTGGAAAACCAGCTGAGCATTCTGCTGGAGTATGCCTCAGAATCAAAGACGACGATTCATATGCTGAAAGAGTATGGAACACTGATTGCAGCGGATCATGCTCTTCATACAATAAAAAAGCACTTCGCATAAAAAAGCCGGTTTCTTTTGAAGCCGGCTTTAACTTTCTGGAACAATGATACGAAGTGTCTTCATTAGCTTTAAATTTTCCACAACTTCCCTCCTCCCATTTTACATCTTTCAAACGGCTCTCCACTTTCAAAGAAAACGATCATTTCCGCCCTAAACCGAATAGGTCAATCTGATCTATACACTTCCAGTTTCATTGATCAAGATGGATTGGTGTTATGACAAATTTTGAAAGGTGAGAACGATTTGATGCGAAAAAGTTTAACATGGATCATGGCTGTCTTTATTGGTTTAACATGTTTTTGTGCCGCTTATTCTCAAACAGCCATGGCAGCCGTACATTCCAAGACTCCGGATATTCTCGGAACAACGGGCAAAAACAATTTGAATCAGGCCTATAAAAAATACTTTGATGCGAAAGGCGATGGTAAAGGCGGATCGCTGTTTCATTATATGAAGGACGGTTCAGCATACATCGCTTCGACGACGGACGATAACCTGGGCAATGGCTACTACAGCGTCAAAACAGAGGGTATGAGTTACGGGATGATGATTACGCTGCAAATGAATGATGAGTATAAGTTCCAAAAGCTGTGGGATTTCGTCCGTAAATATATGCGCCATTCTGACAGAAACGACAGTTTGTACGGCTATCATAGCTGGCATATGAAAACGAACGGCTCTGACGTGCAAACCATTGATCAGAATGTTGCATCTGACGGCGAGGTCTGGTTTGCGGCAGCGCTCATGATGGCGTCTGGCCGCTGGGGAGATAAAAAATACCCGTATGATTACAAAGCGCGGGCTCAAGACATGCTTGACGCTTTGGCCGGTGACGGAGAATACGCCAACGCCGGTAAGGAATCGCGAGTGTTTATAAAAAACAGCAAGGATCAGCGCTATGCGATGGTTCGATTCGGCCCTTATGTCAATTGGACGGACCCATCCTACCACGTTCCTGCTTTTTTCGAGTTATTCGCTAAAAGCGCCGGAAGCAGCCAGCAGTATTTTTGGAAAGACGCAGCAAACAAATCTCGAACATACTTGTCAGAAACGACGTTTAAAAGCGTTTTAAATAACGGATCAACCGTCACCAATGCCGCGACAGGCCTGTTTCCCGATGAAGCCGGCTTTGACGGCGTAAGCGATGCGGCTCATTCCTCAACGGAAACAGACCGAAATTTCAGCTATGATGCTTGGCGGACGGTGGCCCATATCGCTATGGATTATACACTTTGGTCCTCGGCAGATAACGCATATCGCGCCAGCGAGCAAAAAGCGGTTAACAAGTTCTTGACGTTTATGAAACGGGAAAACCACGGGAGAACCGCCCATGAATATACGCTGAATGGGACGGCCGTCAAAAAAGGAAGCCCGGTTGGCCTGATCGCCGCCAATGCGGGCGGCGCGACTGCAGCAAGCGATGCATCATTAAGGACGGGATTTGCCAATGCGTTTAACAGCGCCTATATTCCAGAAGATTATTACGGATCATGCCTTTACATGCTGAACAGCCTGGTGGCAAACGGCAAATTTGCGATGTACCTTCCTTAAAGAATGTAATATCAAATTGAAAGACTGACCCTTCTCTGCGGAGAGGGGTTTTTCATTCGCCAGAAGTTGATCCCGTAAATATCCTTTAACAAAAATTACATCTCTATTTGAGGAAGATTTTTTGTGAACTTTATGAACAAAAAGAATATTATGCAGTTAAACTGTGCACGAAAAGTCGGTGAAGCTATAATGAAAGCGATTACAATAAAGGGGGAGCACAACATGACAAAGAGGGGCAGATGTTACGGCTTTACAATTTTACTTGTGTTTGCGCTGATTTTGGGAGGATGCGGCGGAAACACGGCTTCAAATAAAGCCGCGAACGAAAAAGACTTTAAACCTTCGAAAGCAATTGAGGTCGTTGCGCCTGCCGGAGCCGGCGGGGGATGGGATACAACGGCCAGAACGATCTCGAAAATTATGGGTGAAGAAAAATTGATTGAAAAGATGGCTGTTGTCAATAAACCGGGCGGCGGGGGAGCGTCGGGATGGTCGTATGTCCATCGCAAAAAAGGTGATAACCATACGTTGTTTGTTACATCTCCGCCGATTTTGTTCGTGCCTTTAAACGGACAATCCCAGTACGGCCACAATGATTTTACGCCGATCGCAAGCGTGATTGCCGATTACGGAGCGTTTGTCGTTCATAAAGATTCGCCTTATCAGTCGATGACAGACCTTGTGGATGCGCTGAAAAAAGATCCGAAAGCAGCCTCTATTGTAGGGACATCTTCTCCGGGAAGCATGGACCACATGCAATTTGTCAGCGCTGTTCAAAAGGCTGGCGTTGATGCGAAAGAGCTGAAATACATTACGGGGCAAGACGGCGCCGGGATGAGCATGCTGCTCGGTAAAAAAGCCGACGTCTACTCAACAGGTGTCGGTGAAGCGGCCGAACAGGCGCGCGCCGGAAAAGTCAGAGTGCTGGCCATCACCGCTCCCGAGCGCATGAAAGGAGATACGGTCAAGGATTTTCCGACCTTAAAAGAGCAGGGAATCGATGATGAATTTACGGTCTGGAGAGGATTTATGGGACCTCCGGGAATGAGCGAGTCCGCCGTAAAATATTATGAAGAAAAAATCAAAGAGATGATGGAAAAAGACAGCTGGAAATCGATTCGGGACAGCTATGGATGGACTGATAACTTTATGGGCCATCAAGAATTCAAAGACTATCTTGACGCTCAATATAAAGAAATGGAAGCGCTTCTTGATGATATCGGATTGGGTGGCAAATAAAATGGTCTCCGCGCGGTTGCCGGTACGGGAAAGCCTTAAAAGCTTTGCCCGGCACAGCCGGCGACCGGCAAGCTGAAATCGAGAAAGGCTGGTGTAAACCATGAGAATCACAAACCGGGCCGTTTCTGTCATCATTTTGGCTGTGGCAGCCATTTACCTGGCGCTCAGCTTTAATTTAGACAGCTATCCGTACGCGGTGATCGATGCGGACGTGCTGCCGAAAAGTTTAGGCATATTGCTTCTCATTTTGGGAATATTTCTGTTTTTTGAAAAAGATCAAAAGGATACAACGGTGAAAAAGCTGTTTCAGCTGAAGAAAAAAGACGTCAAGGTCATGATGCTCTGTGTTGTTTCTCTGTTGATCTACATTTCGGTTTTAGAATTCATCGGATTTTTGCTTTCTACGGTATTGCTGCTGGTCGTTTTGCCCGCGGTGTTGGGATATCGGAATTGGAAAACGGCTGCGATCGTTTCACTGATTTTCAGCAGCACAATTTATTTTTCATTCAATTATGTGCTCAACATCATGCTTCCGCAGGGGGTTATGCCTTTTTAATCGAACATAAGGAGGGAAGTGCATGTTAGATAGTATATTATACGGGTTTCAGGTAGCGCTGACTCCGCAAAATATCATGTTCGCTTTTATCGGGGTGCTGATCGGGACGGTTATCGGGATGCTGCCCGGGCTCGGACCGATCACCGCGATTGCTATTATGATCCCACTAAGTTATGGAATGGACCCGGCCTCCGCGTTAATTTTGATGGCGGGTGTCTATTACGGAGCGGTTTTTGGCGGTTCGACGTCATCGATTCTGTTAAATGCACCCGGAGTAGCGGGCACTGTCGCGACATCGTTTGACGGCTATCCGATGGCAAAGCAGGGGAAAGCGGGGAAAGCTCTCGCCATCGCTGCTATCTGCTCTTTCGCAGGCGGAACGATCACCGTAGTTGCGCTGATGCTCGTCGCGCCGGCAATGGCAAACATTGCGGTGACATTTGGACCGACAGAATATTTTGCATTGATGATGCTCGGCCTGGTGGCAATTTCGAGCCTTTCCGAAGGATCGACAGTCAAGGCGCTGATTTCTGCGACATTGGGCTTTATGACCGCTACCATCGGGATTGATCCGCAGACGGGGACCGAACGGTTTACATTCGGTGCGGCAAGCCTTCTCGAAGGCATCGATTTTCTGATTGTGGCTCTCGGTTTGTTTGCACTTGCTGAAGTTGCGTTCTTAATCAAGACGCGGAACAAGCCGATGACGGAGGGAGCGTCTCAGGTCGGCAGCCTGAAGCTGACGAAAAGCGAAATGAAAGAGATTTCGGGACCGATCGCAAGGCATTCGGTCATCGGATTTTTGCTCGGCATCCTGCCCGGTGCAGGGGCGACAATTGCATCATTTATTTCTTATATTACGGAGAAAAGAATCTCAAAACATCCTGAAACGTTTGGAAAGGGAAATATTAAAGGGGTCGCAGCACCTGAGACTTCAAACAATGCGGCAACGAGCGGCGCATTCGTACCCCTTCTGACACTCGGGATTCCCGGGTCAGGGACAACGGCCGTCCTGCTCGGCGCCCTTTTGGTCGTCGGCGTTCAGCCGGGGCCGCTCATGCTTACAGATCATCCCGACGTGTTCTGGGGCGTGATCGCAAGCATGTATATCGGCAATTTATTTCTGCTGATTTTAAATTTGCCGTTAATTCCTTTCTTGTCAAAAATTCTTCTGATTCCAAAGCAGCTTTTGATTTCGCTCATATTTGTTTTCTGCCTGATCGGCGTCTATGCCGTGACATTTAATGTCGTGCACCTTTATATTCTTGTGTTCTTCGGAATCCTCGGATATTTTATGAGAGTGCTGTCTTTTCCAGCGGCTCCGTTTATTTTGGCTTTTATTCTCGGAAGTTTGATGGAAGAATCATTCAGACAAGCGATGACGCTGTCATCAGGAAGCCTGTCCGTGTTTTTTGAAAGTCCCGTCACAATCGGTTTATTGATAACGGCTCTTTTGTCGCTCATCGTGCCGCCGATTTCCCGGGCAATGAAGAACAGAAATAAAAAGTCGATCGATTTGGAAGGCTAGGCTTTTGATGTCCGGAACGCTATGTTTCCGGACTTTCATTTTTCACAGGCTTGTAGCGCCGTTCGGGACGTCCGACGGTTCCATAGAAAAGTTCTGTTTTCACATGTTTTTCGGCAGCTAAAAATTCTAAATAGCGTCTTGCGGTCGTCCGGCTGACACCGATGGTGCGCCCGAGATTTTCGGCGGTGATGCCATCACTGTTTTCGCTTTTGTTTAAAACGCCGGCTACTTTTTTCAGCGTCAGACCGTCGATTCCTTTCGGATAATCGGCTTCAGCGGTTTGTTTTTCTTTCATGATGCTTCGCCTTTTTGCCATCAAGCTGTCAACGTCTGTCTGATCGATTGAAGACATTTCATTTACCTTGAGCCGGTAGGACCGATAGTTTAACAGCGTTTCTTTCAGCCTGGAAAACATAATCGGCTTGATCAAATAATCGACGGCTCCCGCGCGAATCGCCTGCTCGACATACTCAACTTCTTTCGCCGCCGTAATCATCATCACGTCTGTATGTCTGAGCTTTTGTCTGATCAGCCAGAGAAGCTCCATCCCTGAGCCGTCCGGCAGAAAAATGTCGAGCAGGACAAGGTCGGGCTTCACATCCGGAAGCAAATCCTTTGCATCTTTAAAATTTTCTGCGATTCCAATGACAGAAAATCCTTCAATTTTGCTGATCAGTTTTTGATGGATGTCAGCGTTCCTGATGTCATCCTCCACGATAAACACTTGTAATGCTTTCATAGGTCAGTCCCCCAGCGTTTCTCTATTTTGGTATCACGACAGTAAACAATGCTCCGCCAAGGTCGCTTTTATCCGCTTTGATTTGTCCATTTAACGCATTGACGGCTTCTTTGACTAAAAAGAGGCCGAGACCGCGGTGATTCGCCGCTTTTGTCGAATAAAACTTTTGAAAGATCCGCTCCTGTTCCCCCTCGGGAATACCGTCTCCCGAGTCTTCGACCTCAATTAAGATGTGATCTCCCCCGTCTGACAAAAAGACAAGGATGCTGCGGTCTTTTTTGTGGGACACGGCGTCAAAGGCATTCTCAATCAAATTCCCTAAAATCGTAATGAATTTCCCTTTGTCCATTACGTCCGGTAAGGCGTCCAATTTTGAGCTTTCATCGATTTCCAGGTTGATGTGCAGCTCTTTGGCACGGTTGACCTTTCCCAGCAGCAACCCGGAAAGAAGCGGATCAGGAATCGAATGGATGAGAAATCGCAGCATTTCCTGATGGCTTTTGTTCTCTTTTTGGATTAATTCGAGCGCTTCAGAATAGCTTTCCAGCTGGATCAGTCCCGCGATTGTGTTCAGCTTGTTTGAATATTCGTGGGTCTGGGCTCTCAGACCTTCCGCGTATTGGGAAGTTTGCGCCAGCTTTTTGGAGAGTTCGTCAATGTCCGTCTTTCTCCTGAAGCTTGCGACGGCTCCGCGGATTTTTTCGTTTTCGAAAATCGGCACTCTGTTGACGATTAATTCTTCGTTTCCGATCGTTAATTCCTGATCTTTTTGCGCCGTTTTCGTTTTCAGCACTTCGGGGAGCAGCGTATCCGGAAGAAGCTCGGAAATCGGTTTGCCGAGCCATTGTTCTTCGCTTTCGACGCGAAGGAGCTCACACGCTTTTCTATTCAAGAGCGTGATTTCTTCATGTTTGTTGATAGCGATCAAGGCCTCGTGCACAGATTCTGTAATTGCCTGTTTTTCAGTATATAATTGATTAATTTCATAAGGTTCAAGACCGAAAATGGACTTTTTGACATTGCGGGAAATATAGACGGCTCCCAAAACTCCCATCAGCACGACAAATCCCAATAAAAATATGAATTTTGTCTGATATTGAGAGACGATATCCTGAATATTTTCTTTTAAAAAACCGACTGAGATGATTCCGACGATTTTGCCGTTTTCATTAAGGATTGGGGCTTTCCCCCTGATGGCCGGGCCAAGCGTGCCGACGGCTTCCGAAATGTATGCTTCTCCTTTTTCAAGAGCGCGCTGATTGTCTCCGCCGACCATCGGTTTGCCGATTTTTCCCGGGTCCGGATGAGCATAGCGAATCGCATCCGCCGAGCCGATCACGATGTATTGCGCACCGGACTGCTTTCTCGCATTTTCTGCAATTGGCTGAAGGATTCGGGACGGATCTTCCGTTTCAAAGGCTTCCTGGACGGAAGGCATCTGGGCGAGCGTTTTCGCCATATCGAGCGCTCTGGCTTGAATTTGTGTTTTTAACGAATTTTCTAAAATGATTAAATAGAGGCCGCTCATAACAGAAAGCAAGATCAATAGCAGGGTGAGAATCAGCAATGTGAGCTTGGTGGTCAGCTTCCGTTTGATGTCAAAAACTCCTTTTCTAAAAATTTCGAGTTCTATAATACTACTTTATATAAAATCGGCCTGAATTTGAAGCGTTTTCAAAAAAAGGAAAGCTTCCGTGAATGTTGAATACTTGATCAAACAGGAAGGAGAGAGACAAAATGTTCAGTGCAATGATCGATCAAGAAGAGATCATCTGTCTTGCCGACGGATACAAAACCGAAGATCTCAAGCGATTGAGAAATCGACATTTATTTTACTGTCCGGTTTGCCGATGTGAACTTGACCTGAAAGTCGGTCCCGTCAAGCTCCCGCACTTCGCTCATAAGCCGGGTGCAGCATGTCCGGTGCCCCATGAACCGGAGAGCTCCTATCATCTGAAAGGAAAACGGATGTTGTACGAATGGCTCGGCAGGCAAGGACTCAGTCCGGTGCTTGAACCGTATTTGCAAGAGATCAGACAAAGGCCCGATTTGCTTCTGGACTACGGAACCCGCCAGGTTGCGGTTGAATTTCAATGTGCGAATCTCGATGCTGCAGCGTACCGAAAAAGAACGGAAGGCTTTCTCAAACTGGGAATCGAGCCGTTGTGGATTCTGGGCGGTAACCGGGTAAGACGCTTAACGGGGAGTTTTTTTCAGCTTTCAGTGTTTCACTGGCAGTTCGCTCAGAAAAGCGAAAAGCCTCCCAAGCTCCTGTTTTTTTGCCCCGAACAAAAGGCTTTCATCATCCTCGAACACTTGATTCCCTTTCAAACAAACAAAACATCCGCATCCTTGCGTTTTCTCCCACTTGCTGAAGCAAGCTGGCATGATGTAACCGCGCGGGAAAACTGTTCGCCTCTCCAGCTTAAAGATTGGAAAAGAAACGTCCTCAGCTTTCGGATGTCAGCCGTGCGTTTTTTATCAAAAGAAGCGAAGCAGATTGCCGCGCTCTTTTATGAAAAGTACCGGCTCCCGCTCCCGTTTTTCCCCTCAGAAGTTTTTCTCCCGGTGCCGTCAGGCTATATTTTTGCCCATCCGGTTTATGTGTGGCAAGGGTACCTTTTCTTATTTATAACGAAGCATGATACGTTTCGCCTGCAGTCTGCGGTTCATTATGTGGACTGGCTCGTCAAGAGCAAAAGGCTGAAGCTGAGATGGAGCGGGCAGCAAACGGCTGCTGATGCCGTTTGCGAATACATTTGTTTTTTGCATAAAAAAGGATTTTTGGAGAGGAAAGAGGAATTTTATTATTCCGCGGGTCCTGTTGCTCCGGAGCCGCGGCTGGAGGCGCTGTTAAAAAGGGATGAACATTATTTTTCCGAATGATTATCAAGCCTTTCGTTCAACCTAAAGAAAGGAAGGTGGTGTCCGGGCTGTTTCAGATCAAAAGATGCGTATTTTATTTTTTAACGGCGGGATTTTGCGTCTTTTTTTTCGCATATGATTTGACAAAAGACGGTGAAAAAACAGAAGATAAACACAATACAAGTTTATTGGACAACAATGGACTTGGAGTAAAGAAAGCGAGGGGATTGACAGTGGCTGAAGAAAAAAAATCGAAGAAACTGCCTTCAAGAGAAGAGGTGAAGCAAGAAGACACGTGGAGACTTGAGGATATCTTCCCGTCAGATGACGCTTGGAACGAGGAATTTCAAGCCGTTAAAGAACTGCTGCCCAAGCTTTCCGAATTCAAGGGCAGGCTCGGCCATTCCGCCGATGATTTATATGAAGCGCTGACTTATCAGGATAAGGTGATGGAGCGTCTCGGGAAGCTGTATACGTACGCTCACATGCGCTATGATCAGGATACTGGAAATTCTTTTTACCAAGGCCTCAATGATAAAGCGGCCAACCTCTATACCCAGGCTGCGAGCGCGACGGCCTACATGGTGCCGGAAATACTATCGATTCAGGAAGAAAAGCTTCAGCAGTTCCTGTTGGAAAAAGAGGAGTTAAAGCTTTACTCACATGCTCTCGAAGAAATCAATAAAGAGCGTCCTCACGTGCTGAGCGAGGAGGAGGAAGGGATTTTGGCCGAAGCGTCTGATGTTCTTTCATCTTCTTCCAATACGTTCGGCATGCTGAATAACGCCGATATGGAATTTCCGGAGATCACCGATGAAAATGGAGAAAAGGTGCAGCTCACACACGGCAATTATGTCACCTTTTTGGAAAGCGAGAATCGTGATGTCCGCCGCGCGGCATTCAAGGCGGTTTACGAAACATACGGCCGCTTTAAAAACACGCTCGCTTCCACGCTCAGCGGAGCTGTGAAAAAAGACAACTTTTATGCGAAGGTTAAACATTATAAATCGGCGCGGGAAGCTGCTTTGTCGCGCAACAGCATTCCTGAAGAAGTCTACGACAATCTTGTCAGCACGATCAACAAGCATCTCCCGCTTCTTCACCGCTATGTTGAGCTTAGAAAAAAAGTGCTTGAGCTTGATGAGGTGCACATGTATGACCTGTATACTCCGCTTGTAAAGGACTCTGGAATGAAAGTTACCTACGAGCAGGCAAAGGACTATATGCTGAAAGGTTTGACGCCTTTAGGGGAAGAATATTCATCCATCCTGAAAGAAGGATTGAACAACCGCTGGGTCGATGTGTATGAAAACAAAGGAAAACGAAGCGGCGCTTATTCCTCAGGAACTTACGGAACAAATCCGTATATTTTGATGAACTGGCAGGACAACGTCAATAATTTGTTTACGCTCGTCCATGAATTCGGCCATTCCGTGCACAGCTACTATACGAGAAAATATCAGCCTTACCCGTACGGAAACTACAGCATTTTCGTAGCCGAGGTAGCTTCTACGACGAATGAAGCGCTTTTGGGAGAATACTTGCTGAATACAATCGACGATGAAAAACAGCGGCTCTATATTTTGAATCATATGCTTGAAGGCTTCAAGGGAACGGTTTTCAGACAGACGATGTTTGCCGAATTTGAACATGAGATCCATGTCAAAGCCCAGGAAGGTGAACCGCTGACACCTGAGCTGTTAACGAGCATCTACTATGATTTGAATAAAAAATATTTCGGTGACAATATTGAGATTGATAAGGAAATCGGTCTTGAGTGGTCAAGAATACCGCATTTCTACTACAATTATTATGTGTATCAGTACGCCACAGGCTTCAGTGCAGCTCAGGCGCTCAGTCAGCAGATTTTAAAAGAAGGCAAATCGGCTGTTGACCGCTATATTGAGTTCTTGAAAGCGGGAAGCTCGGATTATCCGATTGAAGTGCTGAAAAAAGCCGGTGTCGATATGACATCTTCAGAGCCGATCGAAGCTGCGTGCAAAAAGTTTGAAGAGCAGCTGAACGAAATGGAAGAACTTTTGCAAAAAGTCAATCATTCATAATAGGCGAATAGATGGAAGAGGCTGCCGGTCATACCGGCAGCCTTGTTCGCGATGAGGTCAAAAACCTTTAAATGTTTTGCGGTGGTTGAGGCGGCTGAGCGTAAAAAGGATTGATATAAATAAGAGGGGAGACGTAATATAAAGGGGAAACATATTCATCAAACCTAAAATGTTCAAGACGAAAAAAAATAATATTGATGCAAGTCCTAAAATGATCTGAAGCATAAAAACCCTCCTAAGGACTGATAAAATTTCACAGGGGGAGACGAGGCGCAAAAAGCGTAGCAAACCGTTCGCCAGTCCGCATAAATCGCGGTTTTGCAACGTGCGGCGGGCTCGTTTTCTTTGTTACTTTGATCATATGATGGACATCTATTATTTATGTTTTTGTGACAAAAATGTGAAAACTAATGAAATCAGTTGTCAAAACTCGACATGATTTGATATTATAAAGATGTGAAATTGATCACAAACAAACATTTACCCCTTTGTTTGACCGTGAAAAATTTCTCCCATCCCCTTTGTTGTCGTTAAGACATATTAGAAACCGCGCTTATCCCGGCGCGGTTTCTTACTGCTTCAAAAAGGAACGTGCGTTCGTTTTAGCGCGAAAAAAAACACGGGAGAAACCCGTGCTATTTTTCGCATTGATAAAGCGATCCTGCATCATGATGTCCGTTTATATAACGCCAGAACATGCCGTGTTTCGCTTCCACTCTTTCGACTTTGCGG
Organism: Bacillus sp. LB7; assembly: GCF_030449715.1. Taxonomy (NCBI): domain Bacteria; kingdom Bacillati; phylum Bacillota; class Bacilli; order Caryophanales; family Bacillaceae; genus Bacillus; species Bacillus sp. LB7. The sequence goes on along the minus strand of NZ_JASGCA010000008.1, from coordinate 25,623 downwards.
GCGAACGCGAGCTTTTTCATTTCCCGTTCCACCTCTTCCAGCGTCCAGTCGTAAACGACGGCAATTTCTTTGTCGGCTACAAATTGAAAGTATTCGATAAAAAGTTCGAGTGGAGGTGTTTGTGAAGGCTTCGGCTCATCGCCGAGCATCTCAAACAATACTTCTTCGTAAATCTCGTATGAATAATTTCCGGTTACTTTTAAGCCTTCTCCTTCGCGGATACTGTTAAAAAACGTAAGAGTCGGAACAGATGCCACTTCCATTTCGGCAGCAATTTTCAAATCGCATTGCAGGGCTTTCACGGCGCTCTGCGAATGAAGATCCCTTTTAAATTCCTCCAGATCGAGCTGTGTATGCTCTGCGATTGCCAAGAGCACCTGTTCTTCGGTGATATCCTGCCGATTGAGAAACAGGCTTTCCTGCATGCATCTCAAAAACTGCAGCCCTGCTTTTCTGCCTTGCAGTTCCGCCGCTTTCAAAGCGAGCGAAGCGAGGTATGGTGCGGAAAGAGCTTTATCATGCAGGAGCGTCCCGTCACAAGACATGCCTGATCTGCATGCGATCTTTTCCCATGCCTCTGCGAGTCGGTGCTTTTTACGTTTCTGAACGTTCAGCGCTGTGATGCTGCATGCGGCGATGATCCTTAGTGTGAAAAAGCGGCCGTAACGGATTTTCAACTTTTTGATCGCCGGCTCCAAAGCCCAGCATTCGGGAGACAAAGGGTCGACAAACATATAAATTTCCATCGGTTTTTGCGGATGTCCGTGGCAATGGGAGAAAAATTGGTCACGCTGATTGAGTGTCAATGTGAACCATCCTCCATTTTAGGCTGATTTACCATATGTCTGGCTGTCAATGTCAGCCTTTCAAAAAGAAATTCCCTGATTTCGCCCTTTAAACCGACATGATCCATTGCCTCTTTCATACACGAAAGCCATGCGTCCGCCCGTTCCGGTGTGATTGGAAACGGCAGGTGCCGCGCCCTCAGCATCGGGTGTCCGTGTTCTTCTGTATAAAGCGGCGGACCGCCTAAATATTGCGTTAAAAATTGCTTCTGCTTTCTTGCCGTTTCCGTTAAGTCGTCCGGAAAAATCGGGTAGAGCAGCGGATGCCGCTTTACACGCTCATAAAAAGTATCAACAAGTTGCGATAGAAGCTCTTCTCCAATCGCTTCATAAGGTGCGTTAAACGATTGTCCCATGTTGACTACTCCTTTTAATATGGCTAATAGGAAAATATACCGATTCCTATTGCAAAAAAATATTTATCTTGTGCATCATTTATTATTTCACGATTGTATATACTTATTTTAGCAACCTCGTGCCATTTCTACAAACAAACCGACTTCTGCCTGCGGGCGAAAATCGCTGTTTTTGTTTCAAATATCATATCATATTCGCTTCTTAAATGTGTATTTTTAATACCGGGAGGATCAAAGAGGAAGTAAATGCGGACAAAAAAAGCCGGAAAGCATCCTTTCCGGCTTAGGCATAGTAATTTGAGGTGATTCTTTTTACATAATTTTGCGTTTCTTTAAAAGGGGGAATGCCTCCGTATTTTTGGACATTTCCCGGTCCGGCATTGTAGGCCGCTAATGCGAGCTTCACATTTCCGCTGTATTTATCGAGCATCTGCTTTAAGTATTTTGTTCCGCCTTCTATATTTTGCACGGGGTCAAAAGCGTTATTCACGCCGAGCGCTTTCGCCGTTGACGGCATGAGCTGCATCAGGCCCATGGCGCCTGCCGGGCTGACCGCTTTTTCCTGGTAGCGCGATTCCTGCTTGACGACGGCATGAATCAGCTTCTCATCGACACCGTATTTTTCTGCGGCGTTTTTGATGATCTGGTCAATATTCTGATTTTGGCCGCCGAAAGAGACGGATTTCGCTGCGGCAGATGGGACGGCCGCAATCGCCGCAGGCTTTTCGGCTGTCAGCGGCGCCTGAAGCTGAGACGCTGTCGACACAGCCGGAACAACCGCGGGCTGTGCAGACTCCAAACCGCCGACATTGCTTAAATATTGGTTTAAAATCGAGCTGAAATCAAAATCAGCATCTTCGGAACCGCTGTCTGAAGCCGGATAAAACGACCGTATCGCCTGGAGTTCCAAGAGGGCGGCCAAATGGTTGACGTTCATTGTTTTCCCACCTTATTGATCTTTAAGTTTTTGCTCATAAAATCGGACGATTTTGTTTTTGGTTTCACGCTCAGGGATGCCGAACGATTTCAGCAGTTCAGAGAAATCCCGTTTTCCGCGTTCATAGTCTGTCACTTCGAATTCAACTTCAAAGTCTTCTACCATTAAGTATCGGCTGTGATCCAAAACAATTAAGCCCTGCGGTAAATTTTTTTCTGCACGGCTTGTCGCAAGCGTTCCGAAAAGGATGAGCTCGTCCGGTTCAATGCCAAGGTGCTTCAGGCGATCGTATACCGGCCCAGGCGGAATCGTGAACGTTTCAAATTCGGGCTTCCGGGTCAGTTCCTGGTGGGTTTCCATCAGACCTACAGGTGCCGGCTCTTTTAATGTCAGTACATATCGCTGCTGTTTTTCGCGAATTCTTAAAGCCGCTCCTTTTTCTTTTAAAGAAAAGGAAGGCGTATCGTAATAATGGTTTTTTTGTATAACAAATTGCTCGGAGGTAAATTGATAATATGATTTGATTTTCTCAAATTCTTTTTTTGTCAGCATATTTTTAAATTCGATTTCAAGTTCCTGGCTCATTCTTTAATTTTTTCATCCTCTCAGCTGGTAAAATTGCATTTTCCTTATTATCTCTTGAGAAGGAACGTTTATCAATATTGAAGCTGATATGATAAAATGAATCTGTACTTTTATTGTAAAGGAGAGCATTATGCAGAACAGAATTGAGATTACAGAAGCCAATCTGCGAAACGACCGGCTGGTGCTGACCAGCGAAATCAATGACGGAGCCGAGCGGAAACCGGCCGGACGCATGCTGACAGACTCCGATCATTTTGCATTTGTATACATACTTGAACAGGACGATTCCTTTGAATACGTCATTTTAAACGAAGGCATCTGGTCCGATCTTAAAGCGGCCCTCGACGCCAATCTTCCTGTGTTTTTACATATCGGAAACACGGAGCTGGAGCTTAACGGGTTCCATGATGAGCTTGGATATTTAATAGAGAATATTAAAGATAATGCTAATTATGGCGAAGAAATGGAAGAGAGAGTGAAACGGATATTCCTCTAGAAAAAAAGGCGATGAAATTGGGGGAAGGTTTATGGACGAAAAACAATGGGAGCAATTTTTAGCGCCGTACCGGCAGGCTGTTGAAGAGCTGAAAGTGAAGCTGAAAGGGGTCCGGACCCTTTACGAATACGAAGAGGAGCATTCGCCGATTGAATTCGTGACAGGGCGGGTGAAGCCTGTTCCGAGTATTCTTGAGAAGGCCAAGCGAAAAAACATTCCTCTGCACAACATTGAAAGCATGCAAGATATTGCCGGGCTCAGAATCATGTGCCAATTTTTTGAGGATATTCGCATTGTCGTCGATATGCTTCTGGCGAGAAAGGACTTCACGGTGGTGGATAAGCGCGACTATATCGCGGAACATAAAGAGAGCGGCTACCGCTCCTACCACCTCGTCGTGCTGTATCCTTTGCAGACAATCAACGGGGAAAAACAGATTTTGGTTGAAATTCAAATCCGGACGCTGGCGATGAATTTTTGGGCGACAATCGAGCATTCTTTAAATTATAAATACAGCGGCAACATTCCGGAAAAAGTAAAATTAAGGCTTCAGAGAGCTTCTGAAGCAGCATCAAGGCTCGATATGGAAATGTCCGAGATCAGGGGCGAGATTCAGGAGGCTCAGGTGGCATTTTCACGCAAGAAAAAGGATGAGGATGACGGTTAGGGGAAAGGAGATGGAATGATGAAGTTTGCGGTATCGTCCAAAGGAAATGATGTTTCCGATTCATTAAAAAGCAAAATTCAAACATATCTGCTCGACTTCGGTCTTGAATGCGATGAAGAAGAGCCGGATATCGTCATTTCCGTCGGCGGTGACGGAACGCTCTTATACGCATTTCACAAATACAGCGGCCGCCTCGACAAAACGGCTTTTGTCGGGGTTCATACAGGACATCTCGGCTTTTATGCCGACTGGGTGCCGACCGAGATTGAAAAACTCGTGATCGCAATTGCGAAAACGCCGTATCAAATTGTTGAATACCCGGTTTTGGAAGTTATCGTCCGCTACAATGACGGCAGCGATGAAGCGAGATATTTGGCGCTGAACGAATGTACGATCAAGAGCATCGAAGGGACGCTTGTGACAGATGTCGAAATTAAAGGGGAACTTTTCGAAACGTTCCGCGGCGACGGCCTTTGCTTATCAACCCCATCGGGAAGCACGGCATATAATAAGGCGCTTGGCGGTGCGATTATTCATCCGTCCATCAGAGCGGTCCAGCTGGCTGAAATGGCGTCGATCAACAACCGGGTGTTTCGCACGGTCGGATCGCCGCTCATTCTGCCTGAGCACCACACTTGTTTAATTAAACCGATTAATGATGTGACATTTCAAGTCGCGATTGACCATTTGACATTGCTGCATAAAGACGTCAAGTCAATTCAATGCCGCGTCGCAAACGAAAATATCAGGTTTGCCCGCTTTCGGCCGTTTCCGTTTTGGAAAAGGGTCCAGGATTCCTTTATCGGAAAAGGAGAATAGGAAGGTTTGCTGTGAGCGATTTTTTGATGAAACAGATCATAACAGAAGAGGACAGCGGGGTTCTTTTGAAAGAATACGTCCAGCGGCTGGGCATTTCAAAAAGGATGCTGACGGACATCAAATTCGGCGGCGGGGATCTTTTGGTAAACGGCGGGCATGTAACGGTCAGATACGTTCTTCAAAAAGGGGACGAGCTCGTCATACAGTTCCCTCCGGAAAAAATGAGCGAATCTTTGCGCCCGGAAGAAATCCCGCTTGATATTTTGTTCGAAGATGACCATGTCCTCGTATTAAATAAACAGCCATGCCTGTCGTCGATTCCCTCGCGCGAGCATCCATCAGGCAGCTTGGCGAACGGTCTGATTCATTATTACCAGCGGACGGGCGTGCGCGCGACCGTTCACCTGGTGAGCAGGCTTGACCGCGACACATCGGGTGTCATGCTTGTAGCCAAGCACCGCTTCGCCCACTCGCTTTTATCGGGACTGCAAAAAAAGGGAGCCGTCAAACGGCAATATCGGGCGGTCGTCCACGGTTTGATCGCAGAAGAGCAGGGAACGATCGATGCGCCAATCGGCAGAAAATCATCGAGCATCATCGAGCGTGCGGTGATCCCCGACGGGCAAAAAGCGGTGACGCATTTTTGGGTGAACAGGCGCTTCAGCGGTATGACGGATGTCTCCATCCGTCTAGAAACCGGGAGAACCCATCAGATCCGAGTTCACATGAGTCATATCGGATATCCTTTGTGCGGTGATACGCTGTACGGAGGAACCCGCGGCTTCATCAATCGGCAGGCGCTCCACAGTGAGACGCTGACGTTTTTTCATCCCTTCACAATGGAAGAGCTGACGTTTCAAGCGCCGGTTGCGCATGATATGAGTCAGTTGATAGAGAGCTGAATTAAGCTCTCTTTTTTTATGGCTCCATACGGAATCTTGACTCATCATAAGGCAATGAAGAGGGGACAGATTCGGTTGTCAGTTCGGGGAATCTGAAAGCGGTCAGCCTGTTGCCGAATACACAACCGGTATCGATATTGATCGTATGATGAATCATCCGCGGACGTTTGACAGGAGTGTGGCCGTACACCACCCACGGATCGCCTTTGTAATGGGCGGCCCAGTCCCGCCTGACTGGCCGTCCGTCAGGCAGCGTTTCTCCTGTAATATCTCCGTATAGCACAAACTGTTTTACTTTTCCGACAGGTTTTTTGCCGATGTCTTCCGCTTTGATGCCGGCATGTGCGACGACAAGTTCGCCGTTATGCAGGATCTCATAAAGCGGAGCTTTTTCATAAAGGCGCATGAAAAGGTCTCTGATATCCTTCTGTTTATGTTTCGGAAGGTTTCTGTATTCGGCCGCCGTCGTCTCCAGCCCGTGCCGCAGCTTCACCGGATTTCCTTTGAAAAAACGGTACAGTTTATTGCAGTGATTGCCGGGCACATATCGCACAGCTCCTTCTTCAACGGCCCGTCCGACAAATTCAACGACCTCCAGCGATTTTGGCCCTCTGTCTGTTAAATCCCCGAGAAAGACAAGTGTTCTGTTTTCCGGATGAACGGGAAATCCCGATGACAGCGAGTAACCGAGCTTTTCAATCAGCGCAATCATTTCGTCATAGCACCCGTGAATATCACCGATTACATCGTAATTCATGCGTTTCTTCCTCCTGTCTGCGTATGTATTTACATTGCCCAATCCATATATAAATAAAGCTTCAGCGACTTTCGCCGGAGAAAATCAGGCATATTACTTTTTTTTCTGAGCGAGCATTGTTAAAATCGATTTTTACACCTGTGAGAAAAGAGCTCAAACGGTTCTTTTCCCACATGAAAATGTCTAAAAAGATGTTCCTTTTATTTTTAAAAAAGAGAACGCTAATCATACCCGGAAACCGGTTTTAGAGGAGGTACCAGTTTATGGAGCACACATCTGTCTCATCTTTAGTTGTCGTACTGATTATCGCATTTTTAACGCCCATCCTGCTGCACCGTTTCAGGTTAAGCATACCGGTGGTTGTCGCTGAAATTATCATGGGTCTTATTATCGGAAAAAGCGGGTTCGATCTGGTCGCCCAGCATGATACATGGCTCGAAACTTTATCGATGCTCGGATTTATCTTTTTAATGTTTTTAAGCGGGCTTGAAATCGATTTTTCCGCATTTGAAAAAGGAAAGAAAAAGCAGCTGCTTCCGAGCGGAAAGGAAGCGCCGAATACATTTAAAACGGCTTCGGTCATCTTTATTGCCGTCTTTATTTTATCGCTCGGCCTTTCTTACAGCTTTGTCATGGCAGGATTTATTGACAACGCCTTTTTAATGACGCTGATCATTTCGACAATTTCGCTCGGGGTTGTCGTTCCGACGCTGAAGGAAGAGCGTCTCATGAAGACGAATATCGGGCAGATTATTTTGCTTGTCGCCGTCATTGCCGATCTTGTCACGATGATTCTGCTTGCGGTGTTCGCCTCAATCTACGGCGACGAAAACAGCAATATGTGGCTGCTAATGATCTTATTTGCCGCCGGCGTCGTTTTATACCTGTTCGGAAGGGTATTTAAAAAGCGGCCTTTTGTCGAAGTGCTGTCAAAAGGCACGATCCAGATCGGCACAAGGGCGATATTTACGCTGATCATCGTACTTGTGGCGCTGTCCGAATCGCTCGGTGCAGAAAATATACTCGGCGCGTTTTTAGCCGGGGTGCTTGTTTCGCTGCTTTCGCCGAACAAGGAGCTCGTTCAGCAGCTCGATTCATTCGGCTACGGATTCCTCATCCCGATCTTCTTTGTGATGACAGGCGTCAAATTGGACATTTGGTCGCTGTTTGGCAATCCGAAAATTTTAGTGATGATCCCGCTTCTGTTTGTGGCTCTGTTAATCAGCAAAGTCATTCCGGTGCTGTTTTTGAAAAAGTGGTATGACATGAAAACCGTGCTGGCTTCCGGTTTTCTCCTGACTTCCACGCTTTCTTTGGTGATCGCGGCGACAACGATCGGCGAGCGCATCGGCGTCATTGACGCGCAGATGTCCGGCGCGCTGATTTTGGTGGCTGTCATTACATGCATCATCACACCGACCGGCTTTAAAAAATTAATGCCGAAAATGGAAAGCGAAAAAGAGAAAAAGACGATCACCTTTATCGGCGCAAATCAAATGACATTGCCGGTTACGCTCGAACTTTCTCCGGAAGATTATCACGTCAGAATCCTGCATGTCCGGCAGGAAAAAAAGGAAGAAAAGCTGGCGGACCCGGTGTTTGATGTTGAAGTTTTGCCTGATTATGAATACGAGACGCTTCAATCATTCGGCGTTTTCCAAACGGATATACTCGTCGTCGCCACAGGCAGTGAAGAGCGCAATACAGGGATCGCGCTTTTTGCGAAAGAGCAGAAAGTCGCGAGAATTATCGCCAGCGCAGATTCTCCAGACGCCGAATCCAGACTGAAAGATAACGGAATTGATACATTCTCCATTCTGCTTTCTACAAAAACGCTGCTGCGCGCGCTTATCGAGGCGCCTGGCGTTATGAAACTCCTGACGAACCAGGATGCGTCGCTGTATCAGATCAATATGAGCAATGAGCGATTTGACGGTGTCCTGTTAAGGGAGTTTCCGTTTACGGGAGATGTCATCTTCGTCCGAATTTTCCGCGGGGTTGACAGCATTGTGCCCCACGGGGATACAAGGCTGCAATTGGGTGACAGGCTGATCGCCACCGGTTCGCGCGAATATATTGCGGAATTGAGAAAAACGCTTGGAGACTGATGCTTGACCATTTTGCAATTCGTGATAAGATAAAAGTATAAACTGAATGAACAAGAAATGTTTTCCACTAGGGGAGTCCTTGATAAGGGCTGAGATAAAAGTGTGACTTTTAGACCCTCATAACCTGAACAGGTTCAAACCTGCGTAGGGAAGTGGCACGGTATTTGATTATGTATATATGCAAATTCCAAACCACTTTCCTTGCGGGAAAGTGGTTTTTTTATGTTCAGAATCGAAGGAGGAGCCTCGAAATGAAGTTTTCAGAAGAATGCCGAAGCAGCGCTGCAAAATGGTGGGAAGGCAGTTTTGTCCATCCGTTTATTCAAGGGATTGGAGACGGCACACTTCCGGTTGATCGATTTAAATACTATGTCATGCAGGATTCCTACTATTTGACCCACTTTGCCAAAGTCCAATCCTTTGGTGCGGCATATGCTCACGATTTATATACGACAAGCCGGATGGCTGAACACGCGAAAGGCACATATGAAGCCGAGATGTCGCTCCATAGGAAATTCACCGATCTATTGGGAATCACAAAGGAAGAACTGGAGTCGTTTCAGCCGTCGCCGACAGCGTATGCGTACACATCGCATATGTACCGTTCTGTCGTCAGCGGCAGTTTTGCGGAAATACTGGCCGCTTTGCTTCCTTGCTATTGGCTCTATTATGACGTCGGTGAAACGTTAAAAACGTGCAGGCCTGACAGCGCGATTTATCAAGAATGGATCGCGACATACGGAGGCGACTGGTTTAAAGAACTTGTGACAGAACAGATCAACCGCTTCGATGAGCTGGCTGAAAACGCCGATGAGAAAACGCGGGCGAAGATGAAGGAGAACTTCGTCATCTCCAGCTTCTACGAATACAGCTTCTGGGATATGGCCTACCAAAAAGAAAGCTGGTCAAAAAGCGGGGTGGATCAGCTTGCATCTGCACGCGATCACCGATGACAAGCACTCTGTGGAAGAGCTTGCTGCAAAAATCATCTCGATTCAAAATACCGTTGACTTTATCCACATCAGGGAAAGGTCAAAAAAAGTAAGCGAAATATCAAGTTTAATCGACCGCCTGGCCGAAGAAGGGGTTGATAAGCGGAAACTTATCATCAACGATAGGGTGGATATCGCTTTGTTTCATCACATTCACCGGGTGCAGCTGCCTTCACACGGCTTTTCCGTCAAAAGTGTGAGGAGCCGTTTTCCGCATTTGAAAATCGGAAAGTCCGTACATTCGCCAGAAGAAGCGGTTCAGGCTGAAACTGAAGGTGCAGATTACGTGCTGTTCGGCCACATTTTTGAAACGGACTGTAAAAAGGGCCGGAAAGGAAGAGGGGCTCTCAGCCTGGCTGAAGTGAAGGCGGCTGTAAGCATTCCGGTCATTGCGATCGGAGGTATTACCGAACAACGACTGGCGGAAGTCAAAATGGCAGACGGCATCGCCGTGATGTCGGGGATCTTTTCCCATGACAGACCGGATGAGGCGGCCGCGCGACTTGCCTGTCTCGTGAAGGGAGATTCATATGAGAAAGCGCTATGATACGATCGTGATCGGCGGAGGCATCATCGGGACATCCATCGCTTACCATCTTGCGAAATCGGGGAAAAAAACGGCCGTGTTTGAAAGCGGAGAAGTCGGCAAAAAAGCGACGAGCGCGGCGGCGGGCATGCTCGGCGCCCATGCTGAATGCGATAAACCCGGTACCTTTTTCGAATTTGCCAGAGCCAGCCAAAAAGCCTATCAGCGGCTGACGGGCGAATTGAAAGACATCAGCGGCATTGATATCAGAAAGCATGACGGAGGGATATTAAAGCTGGCATTTTCAGAAAGCGACCGCGAACATCTGATGCAAATGGCTGCACTGGATTCTGTGGAATGGCTTGAAGCAGCTGAAGTATATGAGCTGGAACCGCATGCCGGAAAAGGGATTCTCGGCGCCAATTTCATTCGGGACGACATCCATGTCGAACCGGCTGCAGCGTGCAGGGCATTTGCCAGGGGGGCCCGGATGCTCGGTGCCGATGTCTTCGAGTATACGCCCGTTTTATCGATCGAATCTGAAGCGGGGGCCGTCCGCGTCACTGCTGCTTCAGGCACCGCGGAGGCGGAGCACGTTGTCATTGCAAGCGGTGTGTGGAGCGGTGTTTTCTTTAAACAGATCGACATAGACAAAAGCTTTTATCCCGTCAAAGGGGAGTGCCTGTCTGTGTGGAATGACGGCATCCCTTTGACAAGGACGCTTTACCATGATCATTGCTACATCGTTCCGCGCCATAGCGGAAAGCTTGTCGTCGGCGCGACAATGAAGCCCGGGGATTGGAATGAACAGCCGGAACTTGGCGGAATCGAGGAGTTGATCCGAAAGGCCAAGTCGATGCTCCCTGACATTGAATCCATGGCAATCGACCAATGCTGGGCCGGATTACGCCCGGAAACAGGGGATGGCAATCCATATATCGGCAGACATCCTGAAAATGACCGGATATTGTTTGCTGCCGGACATTTCAGAAACGGCATCCTCCTGGCACCTTCAACCGGTGAGATGATAGCTGACATGATCCTCGGCAATCCGGTCAAAACAGAGTGGGCCGAGGCGTTTAAAGTGGAGCGAAAGGAGGCTGTGCACAGGTGAACATTCAGCTCAACGGCCGGAAAATAGAGTGGAGAGATGACGGCGGCACGGTTTACGATTTGCTCGCATCCTACAGTTTGGAAAATCGTGTTGTCGTTGTTGAAAGAAACAGGCAGATTATCGGAAAAGACCAATATCAAACAGTCAAACTGGAAGAACACGATGTCATCGAAATCGTTCATTTTGTCGGAGGGGGATAAACCGTTATGTTAAAAATCGCAGATCGTCAATTCTCATCAAGGTTATTGCTCGGCACAGGGAAGTATCCGTCATTTGAAATTCAAAAAGAGGCCGTCAGCTCATCTGAATCGGAGATCCTGACGTTTGCCGTCAGACGGATGAATATTTTTGAAGAATCTCAGCCTAATTTTTTGGAGCAGCTTGATTTAAGCCGTTATACGCTTTTGCCGAATACGGCCGGAGCAAAAACGGCTGAGGAAGCCGTCCGGATCGCCAAGCTTGCTAAAGCGAGCGGTCTTTGCGACATGATCAAAGTCGAAGTGATCGGCTGTGACCGTTCGCTTCTGCCTGACCCGGTAGAAACGCTGAAGGCGTCAGAAGCCTTGCTTGAAGAAGGTTTCATTGTGCTGCCGTATACATCGGACGATGTCGTCCTTGCGAGAAAGCTTGAAGAGCTCGGCGTACACGCCATTATGCCCGGGGCCTCTCCGATCGGTTCGGGACAGGGAATCGTCAATCCGCTCAACCTGTCGTTCATCATTGAACAGGCTAAGGTTCCCGTAATCGTGGATGCCGGAATCGGTTCTCCGAAAGATGCGGCATACGCAATGGAACTCGGCGCTGACGGAGTACTTTTGAACACGGCAGTGAGCGGGGCGAAAGATCCGGTCCAAATGGCGAAGGCTATGAAGCTTGCCGTTGAAGCGGGCAGACTCGGATACCTTGCCGGACGAATTCCGGAAAAGAACTACGGCATCGCCAGCAGTCCTGAAGAAGGGAAGTTGACGATTTGACCGGCAGGTATTCAAGACAGGAGCTTTTTCACCCGATCGGACCGGACGGCCAGGAAAAATTAAGCCGCGCCCGCGTCCTCGTGATCGGTGCAGGGGCATTGGGCGCGGCCAGCGCAGAAATGCTGGTGAGGGCCGGGGTCGGTTCGCTGACGATTGCCGACAGGGATTATGTGGAATGGAGCAATCTCCAGCGCCAGCAGCTCTATACGGAACAGGATGTGATGGATCAGATGCCAAAGGCTGCCGCTGCCGAAAAAAGGCTGCGCCTGATCAACAGCTCTGTTCAAGTGACCGGCATTGTAGCGGATGTTACCGCGGAAAAAGCGCTCGAGCTTGCGGCAGAAGCGTCCCTGATCGTCGATGCGACCGATAATTTTGAAACGCGGCTGATCATGAACGATGCGGCGGTCAAATTAGGCATCCCTTTCCTGTACGGCGCGTGTGTCGCAAGCTATGGCATCACATATACCGTAATTCCGGGAAAAACGCCGTGCCTTCACTGTCTTTTGGGGCATTTGCCCGCGAATACCATGACGTGCGACACAGCAGGGGTGATCGGTCCGGTCGTCCAGCAGGTTGCCGCATACCAGGTAACAGATGCCCTGAAGCTGCTGACCGGGCATGAACCGTCAGGAATGCTTCGCTCATTTGATATTTGGACAAATGAGCGCTCTGAAGTCCGGGCTGACGCGCTTAAACATGGCTCATGTCCGACGTGCGGAAAAGGCGAGTTTCCGTTTCTTTCAGCTGAAAACGAAACAAAAGCAGCCGTTCTTTGCGGCAGACAAACGGTTCAGATCAGGCCGGCCGCGGAACAGCCGCCGGAGCTGGAGCCGCTTGCCGCCAGATTAAAAAAAGCCGGTTTGGATGTGACGGGAAATCCTTATTTATTATCCTGCCGTACGGAGGATATTAAGTTCGTGATTTTTCGGGACGGACGCGCTTTGATTCACGGAACGAACGATATCAATCGCGCGAAAACGATATATCACAGGTGGATTGGCTAAAGGCCGAAGGGAGTGCAACATCATGAGCATATATAAAGCATTAACAATCGCCGGGTCGGATTCAGGAGGCGGAGCCGGCATTCAAGCCGACATTAAAACATTTCAGGAGCTTGGCGTCTTCGGCATGACGGCTTTGACAGCGGTCACTGCGCAAAATACAACAGGGGTTCACGGTGTCTACCCGCTTTCTCCGGAAGCGCTCGGCGCCCAGATTGATGCAGTGGCGGAAGATTTAAAACCTGACGCCGTGAAAACAGGGATGCTGTGGAGCGCGGAGATGATTGAGATCATTGCCGAAAAAATTGCAACACACGAGCTTAAACGTGTGATTGTCGATCCTGTCATGATCGCCAAAGGCGGCGCTTCACTATTGAATGAGGAAGCAGTTGAAACATTAAAACGGCGCCTGCTTCCGCTCGCTTATGCGGTAACGCCGAACATTCCCGAAGCCGAAGTGCTGACAGGGAGAAGCATTCAAACAATGGAAGACCGCAAAAAAGCGGCTCGTGAATTGCATGAAATGGGCGTTCGCAACATTATCATCAAGGGAGGACATCAGCCCGAGGACGGCAAAGTAACCGATCTCCTCTTCGACGGAGAGGTGTTCACAGAAAAAACGAACACCTATATTAAGACGAAAAATACCCATGGAACAGGCTGCACATTTGCCGCCGCTCTAACGGCGCAAACAGCGAAAGGAAACGGCATTCAAGGAGCTTTCCGCATCGCTGAGGCTTTCGTCCACGAAGCGGTTGCACGCAGCCTTGATTTCGGAGCCGGCCACGGACCGACCAACCATTTTGCATATCAAAAGTTATCCAACGCAGGGTTGGAACTGTAGTCCCGCAATAAAAACGAATCAATATCGCGGCAGGACATCTAAAACGGTCTCTGCCGCTTTTTATATTCTGAAATTGTCAGCCTGCTATTAATTGTGATACTATATATTATGATCAGGTACTAATAAAATGTTAATCATTAGGAGGATTTCATACATATGAATTTATCACTGGAAGGCCGGAATATCGTCGTCATGGGTGTAGCAAATAAACGAAGCATCGCTTGGGGAATCGCCCGCTCACTTCACAATGCAGGCGCAAGACTGATTTTTACGTATGCGGGTGAGCGGCTTGAAAAATCGGTCAAGGAGCTGGCCGATTCTTTGGAGCGGAACGATTCAATCGTACTTCCTTGTGATGTCACAAATGACCAAGAAATTGAAGCGTGCTTCGCCGACATCAAAAAAGAAGTCGGGGTCATCCACGGCATTGCACACTGCATCGCTTTCGCGAACAAAGAAGACTTGGCTGGAGAATACTTGAATACCACCCGCGACGGTTTTCTGCTCGCACACAATATCAGCTCTTACTCACTGACAGCGGTCGCTAAAGCGGCGCGCGGCATTATGACTGAAGGCGGAAGCATCGTCACGCTGACATACCTTGGAGGCGAGCGCGTTGTATCCAACTACAATGTCATGGGTGTTGCGAAAGCATCGCTTGATGCCAGCGTCAAATACTTGGCGAGCGATCTCGGAAAAGACGGAATCCGCGTCAACAGCATTTCCGCAGGGCCGATCCGGACATTGTCTGCAAAAGGAATCAGCGACTTCAACTCGATTTTAAAAGAAATCGAAGAGCGCGCACCGCTTCGCCGCACAACGACTCCGGAAGAAGTCGGCGACACGGCTGCTTTCCTGTTCAGCGACCTTTCCCGCGGCATGACCGGCGAAAACCTGCATGTTGATTCAGGCTACCATATCATCGCGCGATAACATAGCGCTAAAAAAGCAATCCGCTAAAGGATTGCTTTTTCTTTTCTTCTGATTTCTCCTTTTTTGCATATAGATATACCATGAACAGATCGGAGGGATCAAGATGTCTAGCAGAAAAAACGATGCGGAGCAAAAGCCGCTCATGTATATTGTGCAGCCGGACTATGATAAGGCAGAAGCGAACATGCAGGATATTCTGATTAAAAGAAAGAAGAAAGCAAAGCCCGACGCTTCCGAACAAAAAGCCCGGCGAAAGGAACAGCAGGATGAAGCCGTCCGGCCAGACGAAAAAGACGGCGCCGAAGCGGTGATTAGCGATGAGGCGAATCGGTCCGAAAAAGGAGTCAAACCGATTAAAAAGCCGCTCAACAAGATGACCATCGCCGAGAAAATCGACTTTTTGGCAAACCTTCCCGGCAATATGCCGAAAACCCTTTGTCTCATTGAAGCAGACGGGAAGACATACAGAGGAACGATCGCCGGAAAGAAAGGCGGTTCCTTATTTGTCAAAACGTCGAGTAAAGGGGCTCCGGCGGAACTGCCGATCGAGAGCATTACTTCCTTGCACCCTCTCGGCTTTTAAATTCATACGATAAAAAAAGTCCCGATACAGGGACTTTTTATTTTGAACGATTGATCAGTTGCGGATTTAAGCATTCGATCGCACAGAAGCATTCAAGATCCACTTCAACGCAGAAATTTGTTTTTTCCAAGCGGAACACATCGCAAATTTTGTCTTTATCTTCTGTGAAATCGAGAACGCGGCGATTTTCATCAAAGGCAATCAACAGTCTCAATGTAGCGCAGCAGTCATCAATCTTTTCAACTCTGAAAAACACGGTGCTGAAGCAAGGGCCTGCCTGAAGCTCTCCGACATTCCCAAACGCTACGAACGGCTTAGACTTTGAAGTGTATAAAATAAACGGAATGGTGTCGCCTAAGTGTCTCGAAGGGGAAAGCAGGTTGCTGAAACAGCTTGTCGGGCAGCCTTCTTCCTCAATGGCGTTTTGCAGATCGTGAATGTTTTCAACGGCTTCGCACACGCAATTTTCGGCTGAACATTTCGTCATGTTATGATCCCTCCTAGTTCAGGATTTAAAATTTCATTTTTCGGCCTGGCTTTTCTATTGGTAAAAGGAGCTGCCGAAAGCCGGCAGCTTTCGTGAAAAGACTGGCATCAAGCCGATCATAACGGCCGGCTTGATGCAGCCCGACACCTTTTAACCGTGGTGCTGATTGTGTTTTTTGTCTGCTGCGCGATCAACTAGTTCAGGTGACAGACATTGAATCGCGCAGAAACAAGTCAAGTCAACCTCGATGCAAAAGTCCGTTTTCTCAAGCCCGAAAAAGTCAGGGTCACAAGGATGGCAGACGCTTAATGTGTCGCCGTTTATGTCCACAGGCCTCAGGATTGAAAGCGTTGCACAGCAATCTTTTAGACTTTCTGCCCGGAAGAAAATCGATTCGAAGCACTGCATATCATCTGAAAATCCGCCGACATTTCCAAATGTTGAAAATAAACCGCCTTTTTTGTCGTACAAAAGGAACGGAATGGTGTCTTTACCGGAAACCGTCGGACTCAGCAGATTGCCGAAGCAGCTCGTCGGACATGTTTCTTCAACTGCATCCTGTTCTTTTATAATTTGTTCTACTGCATCGCATACACAATTTTCATGCCGGCCATGATGTTTTCCGCAGCTCATGGATTTCAGCTCCTTTTTATAGGGATATTTGACTTTAGTCTTTAACAACATATGTACCCGTGCCCTTGTTGGTGTGGGTAATCGTCTATAAAAATGAAGAAAAGCAGAGCTGATGGCTCTGCTTTTTTGAATTTCTAAAACGGGAATTCGATTAAAAGCAACACAAGTGCTAAGAAAACTTGAAGGGCCAAAGTGATCGCTACAGCAATGTCTGTGTCTTCTGTTGTCACTGTAACATCGCGTGAGTTGTCGATAACAAGTTTTTGGCGGTTGGCTTGCTTGTTCGCTGTCAATTGGAATAGATCTTGTGAAATGATTTCTGCCAGTTCTGCATCATCAATAAGTGTAAGGATAGATAGGAAAATACCTGCTTGAATGCCTGCCAGAATAGATACGGCAATTTGAGTATCCTCTGTATGAACGGTGATATTACAAGAATCTTTAATGATGATTGTTTCATCTGAAAGCTGTTTGTTCACATTCACTTGATCAAAGTCCTGATCGAACAGAGCATTGCCGCCATGTCTGGCACCGCATTTGCAGCTGTAGTCATCGCATAGCTGTTTCTTTTGAGGTCTAGGATAGTAATCAGTTCCCGGATGCTCGCATTCAGGATCAAGCGCAACCCAAGAATATGGTCTAGTTTCCATTTGTTTTCCTCCTTCCATTTACTATTATTAAATGTTAGAGACTCCGAACTTGTATATGGCAGATACCCTACTCCAAATCCCCATTTTTTTCTTCATTTGTGTCTGTTTCCTGTGTTTGTCTTCTTTGTCTGAGCTTTTCTCTTAATTTGTTTTTATTTGAGCGGTTTCTTCTTCGTCTCGGCCTTTCATCTGACTGTGAGGAAGCTTTGGATTGAGATCCCTCTTTTTTCTCCTGCTGTTGTTGAATAATGGCATCAGATTGAGCTTTCAGATCTTCGAACATTTTCAAAATGTTTGCTTTTTCTTCATCGGAGATCTTCTTTGCCTGATCTTTTGAGATGCCATGCTTTTTTAAAACACTTGAAACGAGCATATTCATCATCGGATTCGGAGTCATATCCGGCTTCACTTTTTCTTTATCAGACAATTGATTTTCACCTCGATTTTTTTAAATTTTTTTAGAAAGAAAGGCTTAAAGTATGTCAAGTACAATCATAAGGGCGATCAAAACATCGGTTAAAAGTTGGACTGAAAGCAAAATATCTTCTGAGGAAAGTGTAATAGTGACATTGCAGCTGTTGATGGCTTTAATGATGATCTTTCTCCTGCTTTGCAGCCTTTGTACGGCTAAAATCTGTTCAGAGATGATGTCTGCCGTATCCTCGTCTTCGATCGCAAGCTGTAACAATAAAATAATCAATGTGATCACAATGGCTTGTAAAGAGAGAGCTGCTGTTATGTTTGTCGTATTTACAGTGACATGTTCTGAATCAATCACTTCAATGAGCTGGTCATATTCCCGGGACAATTCGTCAAATGTTTCTGCGTACAGAGCTTCGGCTTTTTCATGAAACGACATAACTTTCACTCCTTTCTTATCCACACTTTATTAAATGCAGACCGGTACCATAGCGGAATGAGGAAAACATACATTTCAGCACCCAAATTTGCTGTTTTAGGTAAGGCGGTTCCGGCATATATTTGGAAGCAGGAAAGGGGGAGCCCTGTGATACAAAGCTGGCTTTTATATATTCTATTTTCTATCGCGGTTTTTCGGCTGACGCGGCTGGTCGTGTTTGACACGATTATGGCGCCGTTTAGAAGCCTGTTTCACGAAGAGGTTGAAGAAAAAAACGAAAAAACGGGAGAGACCGAGACGTATCTTGTCATGAAAGGAAAAGGCGTGAGAGCGTGGATCGGCGAGCTGTTGAGCTGTTATTGGTGTACGGGTGTGTGGTGTACCGCGTTTTTGCTTGTTCTTTACGCATTTGTTCCGACCATTGCTGAATGGCTGATTCTTCTGCTTGCCATCGCGGGCCTTGCTGGGGTACTGGAAACGATCGTGTCCAAATGGCTCGATTGAATGGGGATTTATCATTAGCAACTTATGAAAAGAAGACTCATATAATGGCGTATAAGCATGAGAAAGGAAGGAATGCAATGAGACAAGTGAAAAGAAGGCAGCAAGGCCGATTAACGAACGCTTCCAGCAATCATCAGTCCACTTTCTCAAAAAAAGTGAAGAAAAAAGGCTGCGGATGCGGCAAAAAAAAGAGAACCTATTAATATCAAAAAAAGCCGGATACAGTCCGGTTTTTTTGTTGCCAATTTTTCTTCTGATGCATACACCATCATAAGGGGGAAAAACGATGAATTTATTTGAACAGCTGGTTGAATCGATATACCGCAAGCACGATCAAACGCAAGCCGGCCATGACCGGGTGATCTTTGAGCAGCAGAAGGAACTGGAGACATTTGACCGTTCTGCCGAACAGTTCGGCAGGCAGGTCGAAGCGTTTGCAGAGAATGCCGAAAAATGGCTGGGAGAGGACGTGAGTCTGCCGGGCATCTTTAAATAATCCACGAAAGCCCTATGCATCAATCCAAGCGAATTCTATCAACTGTCATATCGTGTAGGGAGAAAAGGAGGTGCTTTAGATGGGCTTTTGTGGCGGAGGCTACGGCGGCGGCTACTGCGGCGGCTATGGCGGTGGCTATGGTTCAACGTTTGTATTGATCGTTGTCTTGTTTATTCTTCTAATTATTGTCGGCGCTTCTTTTAAATATTAGTTTTTGAGTTGAAGCGAAGAGGGCGGCGGCAGCATGTGGCCGTGCTCTCTTCTTTTTGAACGGGAAAAGCACAAGGCTTTTCAAAGATGCATAAGATAGCGTAACACTCCCAAAAAGGAGGCATAGGTATGGACAATCAATTTTTCAAAAACATCGAAAAGAAAACGGGCGTCAGCATGAATGACGTCATGCAGCTTGCGAATTCGCTGCAAAATGCCAACTTCAAGGATGAAAAAACGGTCCGCAGCGTGATTAAGCGCGTCGCTAAATTGGCGAACAAACGGGTTCCTCAGGAAATGGAAGATAAGATTGTTGAATCCATTGTAAGCGGCAAGGAAAAAATGGATTTCAACACGATCGCGAAAATGATGAACAGCAAAAAATAAACACCGCGCCTTCCGATAAAAGGAGGGCACGGTGTTTTTTATTGCAGCTGGACCTGGGGATTCGGGCGTAAAACAGGCTGCAAGAACCTTGAGCGGTATGCCGTTCTGCCCCTTCTGACGGAAGGGACGCTGATATACAGGCGGTCCTCGGCCCGGGTCATGGCGACATACAGCAGCCTCCGCTCTTCTTCAAGAGCGGTTTCGTCGCCTTTTCTCGCTGTCTCCAGGGCAAAGTCATGCGGAATCGAGCCGTCCTGTACTCCCAGGATATAGACCGTTTTGAATTCAAGCCCTTTCGCACGGTGGATTGTTAAAAGCTGAACACCGTATCCGTCGGCTTTTTGCTTTTCCGCGGCTCTCATATGATCGACATGCTCAAGAAATTCGGGGATCGTTTTGAATCTTTTTGCCGCTGTTTTGAGATCCCGCAGATCGTCAGACCCTTTTTCGAGCTTGTTTCCTTCGTTACCGCGCTTTTTCAAGTAATCGGAAAAGCCCATTTTTTCCTCTGCGAAAGAGATCGCTTCAACCGGTTTCATCGTTTTTAAGCCTGTGAAAAAAGGAACGATTTTTTTTATTTTATCAAGCTGAAACGGTTTGATGTCGGTCAGTTTTTCAAGCGCCTGAACCATCGTGCAATCTTCGGTAATCGAGAGCGCTTTAAGCGTATTTAAAGCGGACTGCTTGAGAAAGAGGGCGGGTAAAATCTGTTTGACGGCTTCCGCGTCATCCTGATTTTGGCTTAAGTAGAGATAAGCCAGCATCTGCCGGACGATTCTCCTGCTGTAAAACGACCGGACGCCTTGTTCAGCCGTGTACGGAATAGCCGACTGGTGCAGACGTTCAAAGATTGCGCGTCCGCTGCTGTTTGTCCGGTATAGGATGGCGAAGTCATCAGGCTTAGCGCCCATTTCAATTTTTTCTTGGATATCAGAGACGATCATAATCGCTTCTTCCTCTTCATCATAAGGATAAAATAAGAGCGGTTTTTGACGGTCATCTCTCGCAGCGCTTAATGTTTTCGGAAAACGCTTTTTATTTTTCCTCACGACCATATCGGCGCTTGCCACAATCGGATGGCTCGATCTGTAATTCGTCGTGAGGCGGACTGTTTTCGCCTTCGGATAATCTTTTTCAAAATCGAGTATAAAAGAGGGGCTGCTGCCTCTGAACGCATAGATTGACTGGTCATCATCCCCGACACAGGTCAGGTTGTTTTCCGGGCTCGCCAACAGCTTGATGATGGCATACTGAACAGGGTTGATGTCCTGAAATTCGTCGATCAAAATCGCGTGAAAGCGTGTCTGATATCGTTTTAAAATGTCTGGCTGTTCTTGAAACAGCTGCCAGCATGCAGATGCCATATCGTCGAAATCGAATTGGCGCCGCGCAGCTTTTTGTTCTTCATAATGACGGTACAGCCGGTGAACCCGCTTTTCCCACTCGTCTTCCAGCGGAATCTGTTCGCCCGGAAGATAAGCGTTCTTCCAGTAGCCGATCTGCTGGATCGCCTGGTCAACCGGAAAGTCTTTTTCATCAAGCCCTTCTTCGGCAAGGGCCATTTTGATGTATTGTTCTTTTTGCCATTCCCATTTCAGCAGGTGCTCGCCATTCCATTTTGCCGGATCATGATGATAAAGAATTTTGTAAAAAAAGCTGTGGAAGGTGCCTGTCACGAGGCGGTTCACAGTCTGCATCGGCAATCCGTATTGCGAGGCCATCCGCTCTTTCATTTCTTTCACGGCTTTTGTCGTGAATGTGACGAGCAAAATCGCAGAAGGCGGGATATCGAGCCGGGCTATCATATAAGCCGCCCGCGCGGTTAAGACCCGCGTTTTTCCGCTTCCCGCGCCGGCCAGAACGAGAAGGGGTTCTTCGGGGGCCGTCACGGCGGCAAGCTGTTTTTCATTCAGCGGCACATTCGGAAAGACCGGTTCCGGAGCCGTTTCTTCCGCTGGGGAGAAAGGAGAATGGATGGAAGCTTCGCGAGGCGGCGTCCAGAAGTCCGCGTCCGCCTTCTTTTCCTCTCCGATCGCTTTGCCTTTCGGAAGACGAAACACGCCGCTTTCTGTATAGTCGTTCTGTCTGGTCTGCTCTGTCTTCTCGCTTAAGCAAGCTGCCTCACATTGAGAAAAATCCCCGTTTTCCCGGTGAAAAAAATGCGGTTCTTCATGAATCGACAATTTCAGTCTGAGCGGCAAGCCGCAATGTTTACACGTGATTCTGTCTTTTCTTGCTTCATCAAAGAGGAATTGCAGGTGTTCTCTCGAATATGTATGTATATGAATGTCTCGGTTATTGAATCGGGCGCATTTCAAAAAGAGGTCCTCCAATTAATGGGTAGTCGTCTAGTGTCATGAGACAACGTCTATCATATCAAATGAAAACCGTTTAAAACAGTAGATTTTTGGGAATTAAAGCTGATGAGGAGGAGATCGAATGGGATATTTGCCGCCTGTCCATCATGATCAATATACACAGTACGCCAATCGCAGCATCAGCCAAAAATCGAATTATGCGCATATACAAAAAATCACCAATATCCCAAGCGAGCGCGCCTACCGCGAAGTCGAAAAAAGAGAGGAAAACCAGACTGCGGCTTTTAGGCGGGTCTTGGAAAAGAAGCGAAAAAAAACGCTGAACCGCCGTGTTGCAGAAAAGGCGGAAAGCGGACGCTACGTTAACGAGTCCGTTTGAAAGATGAAACAAACCCCGGCTTTTA
Organism: Bacillus sp. LB7; assembly: GCF_030449715.1. Taxonomy (NCBI): domain Bacteria; kingdom Bacillati; phylum Bacillota; class Bacilli; order Caryophanales; family Bacillaceae; genus Bacillus; species Bacillus sp. LB7. The sequence goes on along the minus strand of NZ_JASGCA010000008.1, from coordinate 3,233 downwards.
TACCGGGGTTTTCGTTATTTTTTGCGCAGTTTTTTGAGTCCGAAATACAGAATAATCATAGCGGCCGCTCCGATCATAATCGGAGTCGTGTACGTTCTCGCCACATTTTCAACATGATCCCACCGGCTGCCGAGCTGTATGCCGAGGTAGACGAATAGTATCGACCACGGTATGATGGCCAGCACGGTCAGACCCGTGAATTTTAAAATCGGCATTTTCGCAATTCCTGCCGGAATGGAGATGGCGTGCCTGACCACGGGAATGAAGCGGGCGGAAAAGACAACGCCTCCGCCGTATTTCTCAAACCATTTTTCGGCCGTTTGAATGTGATGCTTTTGGATCAATAAGTACTTTCCGTATTTGTATAAAAACGGCCTTCCGCCGTAATAGCCGATCCAGTATAAAAACAATTGAGCAATCGTTCCCCCGATGACGCCGGCGATCACGGCCCCTGTCATCGTAATGGAGCCGCTTGACACCAAGTATCCGCCGTAGGCCAGTACGATTTCACTCGGGATGATTTCGATCATTAAACCGATCGCAATGCCGAAATAGCCAAGATCGGTCAGCCACATTAAAATATCATTCACTATGCTTCCCATTTTCGTTTTTTCTCCCTGCTTTTGATTTCATCAGCCGAACGTTGGAGCAGCTGCCGGGATGTTTCCCTGCCGCCCGCGCGGGAAACAAGCAAATCTCAAAAACCGTCCGGATGCGCCCTGTGCCATTGCCACGCGCTTTGAATAATGGTTTGTAAATCGCTGTATCGCGGCTTCCATCCGGTATCTTCCGTCAGTGTCCGGCTGTCCGCCACAAGCACTGGCGGATCCCCCGCTCTGCGCTCGTCCGTTTTTGCTGCAATGCTTCGCTCTGTCATGTTTTCCGCGGCTTCAATGATTTCTTTTACGGAATGTCCGGCCCCTGTCCCTACATTATAAACATTTTGCTTCAGTCTGTCTTCATATAACCCGTCAAGGGCCGCCAGGTGGGCGGAAGCCAGATCGAGGACGTGAATATAATCCCTGATGCATGTTCCGTCCGGCGTCGGATAATCATCTCCGAAAATTGACAGCTGCTTTCGCTGTCTCAAAGCCGTCTGCAGGACGAGGGGAATGAGATGGCTTTCAGGATCGTGATCCTCGCCGATCGCTCCGTTTAAAGCGGCGCCGGCCGCGTTGAAGTAGCGGAGGGCTGCCCACTTGACACCGTGCGTTTTCCCGACCCAGTGCAAGTATTTTTCGATCATCAGCTTTGATTCCCCGTATGGATTGACAGGGGAGAGGGGGGCTGTTTCTTTGATCGGGACTTTTTCCGGGATGCCATATACGGCGGCGGTCGACGAAAAGACGATGTTTTTGACGCCTTCCTTGATGACCGTTTCGAAGAATGCACAAGACTTGAGCGTGTTTTCCTTAAAGTAGAGCTCAGGCTTTTCGATCGATTCGGACACAAGGCTTTTGGCGGCGAAATGGATGACAGCATCAACATCATGATGTTTGATGATGGCTTTGACAAGTGCCGCATCACCGATATCACCTTCGTAAAAGCTGCCCCCGCTGACAGCTTCCCTGTGCCCGGTGGATAAATTGTCAAGCACGACGACGGAGCGGTTTTGCTTTGTTAATTCGAGTACGGTGTGGCTGCCGATGTATCCGGCTCCCCCTGTAACGAGTACGGATGTCATTGCCATGCTCCTTTCTGCGCTTCTTTTTTTAAGACGCTTTCCAGATAGGTGAGCAGTTTTGGCCGCATCTCGTCCCGCATAAGAGCGATTTCCGTGCTCGCTTTAAAACTGCCCAGCTTGTCTCCGATATCAAAGCGGCTTCCTTCCAATTTGTGCGCATACATGCTTTGTTCCCGGCAGATTTCCCTTAGTGCGTCAGTCAGCTGAATTTCATTTCCCGCACCGCGCTTCGTTTGTTCGAGCACGGGGAAAATCGACGGCCTCAGCACATAGCGGCCCATGACCGCGATATTTGAAGGGGCTTCTTTGACAGACGGCTTTTCCACAAGATCGTCAATTTGATACACTTTGTTCTTTTGCGCGCACGTCTGAATGATGCCGTATTTGCTGACGTCCGCCGGATCGACTGGCTGAACGCCGATGACTTCCGTCTGATATTCTTCAAATACTTCAAGCAGCTGCCGAAGCGCCGGCGTTTCTGACACCATGATGTCGTCGCCGAGCAGAACGGCAAACGGCTCATCACCGATGAAATGCTTGGCCGATAACACCGCATGTCCGAGACCGAGGGGCTCCTTTTGTCGGATATAATGAATATTCGCCATATCGGCGATGTCGCATATTTCTTTTAACACATCGTTTTTTCCTTTGGCGAACAGGTTTTGCTCCAGTTCAACAGAGCGGTCAAAATGGTCTTCAATCGAACGTTTATTTCTTCCTGTAATGATAAGGATGTCTTCTATTCCTGACTGGACAGCTTCTTCCACGATATATTGAATGGCCGGTTTATCGACAATCGGCAGCATTTCTTTCGGCTGCGCTTTTGTTGCCGGCAAAAATCTTGTACCCAATCCGGCTGCTGGGATGACTGCTTTTTTTACTTTCATGGTTATTCACTCCTGGTCTTTTTTATGAATCTGTTCCGGGTTCTTGAAACACCCATAGCTTGTTTCCGATAAAGTTGATCGCCATTCCTGCGACTGTTGCGGACATTTTGCTGACAAAAAGGGACAGGCCGGCTTTTTGAAATATATACAGAAGGACAAATGTAGCGCCTGCTGCTGCAAGATTGATCATGATAAACCGGATGATCTCCGCGCCATGCGCTTTTTCCTGTACTTGAAACGTCCATGTCCGATTCCAGATATAGCTGTTTGCCACGCCTGCCGAATAGGAAAACAACTGTGCGGCCAGGTAGGGGACGTGGAGCGACGTAAGGAGGAAAAACACGGCGAAATCAACGAGTGTGTTTCCGGCTCCGACTACCCCGAAACGGGCGAGTGTGGTGATGTTGTTTTTGTTCATAACGGCATTCGGCTGTTACCTCCCGTCTATTTTGTGCAGGGCTTCGTAAAAGCTTAGAAACAACTTTAATAGACAATGTTGAATAAACGATAAACAAAAGATGAACAAACTATGAAATGTTTTCTGAGGAAAAGAAAAACCGTTCCGCTTTTTAAGCGGAACGGTTACTTTTTGTGAAAAAGAAAACCCTAGGCTAGGCCTAGGGTTCCAAAAAGCTTTCAGCGTTGTATTAAGAAAACTCCCC